>NZ_OX030782.1:4550867-4867261 GCF_943733665.1 Aquimarina sp. Aq107
ATGCAGGTGATTATGTGGTAACATACACAACTACGGGAACCTGTCCGAACTCTAGCCAAACTAATGTAAACATAACGGAACTTGATGATCCGAGCTTTAGCTACGATCAAGCAATCTATTGTGAGAATGAGCCAAACACTACTCCAACAATTACAGGGCTAACTGGTGGAGTATTCAGTAGTACAACCGGACTTGTAATTGATCCTTCTTCAGGTGTAATAAATATTGCGGATAGTGATGCAGGTGATTATGTGGTAACATACACAACTACGGGAACCTGTCCGAACTCTAGCCAAACTAATGTAAACATAACGGAACTTGATGATCCGAGCTTTAGCTACGATCAAGCAATCTATTGTGAGAATGAGCCAAACACTACTCCAACAATTACAGGGCTAACTGGTGGAGTATTCAGTAGTACAACCGGACTTGTAATTGATCCTTCTTCAGGTGTAATAAATATTGCGGATAGTGATGCAGGTGATTATGTGGTAACATACACAACTACGGGAACCTGTCCGAACTCTAGCCAAACTAATGTAAACATAACGGAACTTGATGATCCGAGCTTTAGCTACGATCAAGCAATCTATTGTGAGAATGAGCCAAATACAACTCCAACAATTACGGGGCTAACTGGCGGAGTATTCAGCAGTACAACTGGACTTGTAATTGATCCTTCTTCAGGTGTAATAAATATTGCGGATAGTGATGCAGGTGATTATGTGGTAACATACACAACTACGGGAACCTGTCCGAACTCTAGTCAAACTAATGTAAATATAACGGAACTTGATGATCCGAGCTTTAGCTATGATCAAGCAATATATTGTTCTGATCAACCAAATACAACTCCAACAATTACAGGGCTAACTGGTGGAGTATTCAGCAGTACAACGGGACTTGTAATTGATCCTTCTTCAGGTGTAATAAATATTGCGGATAGTGATGCAGGTGATTACGTGGTAACATACACAACTACGGGAACCTGTACGAACTCTAGCCAAACTAATGTAAACATAACGGAACTTGATGATCCGAGCTTTAGCTACGATCAAGCAATTTATTGTGAGAATCAACCAAATACAACTCCAACAATTACAGGGCTAACTGGTGGAGTATTCAGCAGTACAACGGGACTTGTAATTGATCCTTCTTCAGGTGTAATAAATATTGCGGATAGTGATGCAGGTGATTACGTGGTAACATACACAACTACGGGAACCTGTCCGAACTCTAACCAAACTAATGTAAGTATTACTGAACTTGATGATCCGAGCTTTAGCTACGATCAAGCAATCTATTGTGAGAATGAGCCAAACACTACTCCAACAATTACAGGGCTAACTGGTGGAGTATTCAGTAGTACAACCGGACTTGTAATTGATCCTTCTTCAGGTGTAATAAATATTGCGGATAGTGATGCAGGTGATTATGTGGTAACATACACAACTACGGGAACCTGTCCGAACTCTAGCCAAACTAATGTAAACATAACGGAACTTGATGATCCGAGCTTTAGCTACGATCAAGCAATCTATTGTGAGAATGAGCCAAACACTGCCCCAACAATTACAGGGCTAACTGGTGGAGTATTCAGCAGTACAACGGGACTTGTAATTGATCCTTCTTCAGGTGTAATAAATATTGCGGATAGTGATGCAGGTGATTATGTGGTAACATATACAACTACGGGAACCTGTACGAACTCTAGTCAAACTAATGTAAATATTACTGAACTTGATGATCCGAGCTTTAGCTACGATCAAGCTATATATTGTTCTGATCAACAAAATACAACTCCAACAATTACAGGGCTAACTGGTGGAGTATTCAGCAGTACAACGGGACTTGTAATTGATCCTTCTTCGGGAGTAATAAATATCGCAGATAGTGATGCAGGTGATTATGTAGTAACCTATACAACTACGGGAACCTGTCCGAACTCTAGTCAAACTAATGTAAATATTACTGAACTTGATGATCCGAGCTTTAGCTACGATCAAGCTATATATTGTTCTGATCAACAAAATACAACTCCAACAATTACAGGGCTAACTGGTGGAGTATTCAGTAGTACAACGGGACTTGTAATTGATCCTTCTTCGGGAGTAATAAATATCGCAGATAGTGATGCAGGTGATTATGTAGTAACCTATACAACTACGGGAACTTGTTCGAATTCATCTAATTTTGACATTACAATTAATGATTTAGATGACGCATCATTTTTATATCCAGCGTCTTCTTTTTCAACTACTGGATCAAATACAGTTCCTGTAATAACTGGATTAACAGGTGGTGTTTTTACATCCTTACCATCGGGATTAGTTATCGATAATAACACTGGAGAAATCGATCTAACCAATTCAATACCTAATACCTACACCATTACATATACCGTAGACAGAACATGTGTTAACTCATCTAGTGTAAATATGTTTATCATAGATGATACACCTCCGACGGCAAGTATTACTTCTACTGAAAGTAATCCAACAGGTAATTCTTCATTTGAAATCACTATTACTTTTAGTGAAGAAATCAATGATTTTGATTTAAATGATATTATTGTTCAAAATGGAATTGTAAGTAATCTTTCTGGTGACGGATTATCCTACCAAGCTATGATCACTGCAACATCAACAGGAACAGTTGCTATTGATATTAATACAAATAGTTTTACTGATCTCTATGGCAATGGAAATATCGCTACAACTCAATTCATAATTAATTTTGATAATACTTTAGGTATTAATGACGAAAGTCTATCAAATCTTATTACTATTTATCCAATACCATCAAGAAATACAATCAATATATCAGGTGAAATCAGTTTAAATTTAAAACGTGTTGAATTTTTTGATATTCAAGGTAAACTAATATTTTCCGAAACATTAGATATCAATAGTATTACTAACAGCATTGACATATCTTCGATTCATTCCGGTTTATATTTAATGAGAATAATTTCTGAAACAGACTCGATAACAAAAAAAATACTCAAAGAATAATTTCATTCTTTGAGTATATGGATATATTAGAATTAAACCACTTTGGTTGAAATATAGTGCCTCAAACTTTTCAAATAACACTCTATTTTCTATCTATTACGTTTTATTCTTAAATTTTCTTATCCCCCAAGCTACTTTATAGGTTCTATATAATAAATCATACAATACCATTTCGTGTAAACGATTCTTAGACCTAAACAATCGATTCATAAGCATATGAATATAACTACTCATCATATCATCTAATTGATTTTTATCTACAATCGTCAATATTTCTTTAACCAAATCTTTACTACTTATACTTTTCTCATCTAAAACATCAATAATCGGAGCGTAATCTGGATCTGAATCTCTTTCGAAACTTAGGAAATTTTTAATTTTATCATGTTCATTTCTGAATTTCTTATCCATTTGCTTCTTAAGCCCCTTATTCATTCCAAACTCAACACCAAATCCAGTCTTTAAACGTTCCAATAAAGCCAACTTATCATCTTCACTATAACCAAAATCCTGAAGTAATTGATCTATAGCTCTAACCCCAAATAACCACCTCAATTCTTCTCCTTCATCTCCGTCAATCATATCTAAAAAATCCACTATCATTCTGCTATCCAAAAAAAATAATTCTTCTGAGATACTCATAGTTTCTACTCCGTATCGCTCTACCTCTCTTTGATATGTATCCAATTGTATTTTCCATATAAGATCTTCATCAGAAAACTCTTTTAGCGAGCCATATAATGTGTTTATAACCTCAGCAATATTTTCAGGTTTATTATAGTGAAATCTCAATCTAATATGATGCTTCGGATCATTATATCTTATAAAAAACCATTTATCAATAATTCCTTTGTCTAAAAGATGCGTAGTAATTGGTTTAACAATATCGGTAAGAATCAGATCAGAGGTTTTAGGTCCAGTATATATTTTATAATACAACCACTCACTACCTATAATAAAGGATCTTTGTACATCAACCATTAATTCTGTATATTTTTTAGTTTGGTTTCGTTATAAAAAGACACCACAATTTGATTTGTAAACGTATTTTCTCCCTCTTTTATAGAACTATCTTCCGAATGCAAAAATTCCTTTAATTTAAATCTTCCTCTCTTCTTTACTGTATTCAGCAACATTTTCATTGATGTTACATTCCGCGTATTAATTAACAATTCATTATCTCCATCTACAAGAAGTACAAACTGAGGTAGTTTTTTAGCATCAATAATTTTATGTAATTCGATCTTAAATTCATCATCATTCTTTTGAGATTTCAATAAATCAGCAATATCTAATGATGAAATATTCCAAGTTGCATTAGAGAATATAACATCTTTATACTCAACTCTTGGTAAAAAATCATACTCGTCCGAAAACGGCCCCCAATCAAAACCAATTCCACTTCTTACATTTTGCGTTTGCATATTTGCTAAAAACTGATAAATCGGTAAAGCATTACTCAAAAAATTATGGGCATTTGTTAAATGGGGAAGCACTTCTTTATTAAATTTTTTGGAACGTAATTTTACTTTACCTCTTGGGCTTGCAGAAATCATTAAATCATCTAACAAAAGTTGATCTTGATCAGTAATAATAGATTTTGCTAAATAAGGAATTTCATATTTTCTAAAATTAGGTCGCATCAAAATATTACCAACTCTTGATTCTGGTAAATGCACTATTTCTGCTAAAATTTTGTCTGGATTTAACTTGGTTTCTAAATCAATTATTTCCTGAGTGTAGGTATTTAAAGAATCATCACCGTGACAAAAACGCCCTAATAAATTAGCTGCGCTCGAGCCTCCACAACTAGACATTACTATTTTTTGTGTACTATCTATTTCTACTAATTCTACCATAGAAGAAATCGTATCTGGCAAATCCTGCCAGTTTTCTTCTAATCCTTCAAAATCCTTATCTGTAAGTTCTAATAAATGTTTTCCTTCTTTTATAGACGAAACTAATTTTTTATGAAGAATTGATTGTATCGAAGACCATTTAACCTCTTTTACAGCTACTTTTTCTTGTTTATATGGTAGTAAAAGGTCATCAATAATCTGACTCACATCTCCAGAGTCTTTATCTTGTAAAAAACCAATTCCTAGTTCTACATCAAGCGCTTTTGATAAAGACACCTCTCTACTCTCATAACGTTCATAAAAAGCTGATTTAAATCTAGAAATAAATGTTTCTTTCGGAGGCAAGGTCAATTTGTTAAGTAATGATAACCCTCTTCTTATTTTTCTTATCGTATCATAACTCAGTGTGTTCTTCTCCACAGACAAATTCATATCCGTTTGAAACATATATTTTAACTCAAAACCAGTTTCTAACTTCTTAAGAGATTCGCTAAGATTGATATATTCTTGGGCAGAATTACCCATTTTTTTATCAATATGTTCCAACGTTTCTCGAGCATTTTCCAATTCAGAAATAATATGATCAGTTCCTGATAATTTCTTTAAAACCGGCATTATCTGATCCAAAAATTCTGGTCCAGAAACAGAAGGTTCTAATTCACTAATTAATAATTGACTTTCTACCAATTGATCAATATATCCAGAAGCTTCTTCATAAGTAATTTCATCGTCTACTAATACTTCCGCTAAATCACTAAGTAATGCTCCTTTTTTTACTTTAGTTAGTACCTTTTGTAAATATTCTGAGTCCTCTACTGCAACAATATGATGCACCCTTCTACTGTTTATATAAGAATATTCTACATACCTAAGTTGTTTTCCTGCTTTATATATACTGGTATTAGGGTAAAACAAGAGTTGATTCCGGATTTTCTTATCTTTTACGATATCCTGAGATAACGCTACCAGATAATTCATATCTAATCGTGTATGCCGATTATTCTTAGACTTATCAGAAAGTTCTATAGATGTTATATTCGAAAATTCTCCAACCGCAGTACCGGCAAAAAGACCAAATGGAGTACATCTGGAAGACATCCTACTAAGATATTTCAAAACAGAATACATCATACGTTCTGATGCTGCTTTCTCCTTGATTTCTCCTTTTAGCCACTTTTCAAACTCCTGATATAATGAAGGAGATGCTAAAAAAATCGCTTCTTTAACAATTTTATCTGTACAAACTGCTTTTAGTTCTTCTTCACTTAGTTCTTCGTTTTTAGTTAACTCTTTATAAAATGAAAAAGAAAAGAGCGGTGTTCTTAAAACGTACTTAGAAAAGTTTTTATAGCTCATAGTTTTGCTACTTCGAATTAACTGATTAATAAACACTCATCCCATTTCGTCTCGAATGGTGCTAAATAAGAGATGATACTCAGTCCAATTCCTGCTACACCTTCTAATAAATTGATTTCTTTTCTCCAACCTTCATCCGTTCCCCCATACCATTGTTTATAACCTACATATCCATCTTCGTGAACAGCCATTTTAAGTCCTTGTTCCATCCAATAATCTGCTGTTTCTTTGAAAATTACTTTTTTTGTTTCTTTATACATATAATTATAAATCTGTACCATACCAAAGGTACCATGACATAGACCATTGTCTTTTACTTTAGCCTCTATAAGATCCCTTCTTTTACAAGAGTTTTCCACTGTGTCTATTCCTTTTTGAATAATTGTATCATTTTTTAAAACTTTTCCAACTCTCCATAAGGTTAAACCAATACCTAAATCCCCATAACACCATGCCAATCTCTCATTATCATTCTTTCCCTTTCCTTCATATACCCAACTTGGAAAAAACGAAGAACAAGATACATCTTTGTTTTCATTACTTAGAATAAACTGAGTAGCTTTCTCTATTATAGATATTACTTCATCATAAAAGTCATCATAAATTGCCAAACGCGATAAAAAGTTTATTATACTCGACATTCCATGAGAAAGACTTAAGTTACAGCCTTTAACTTCTTTATTTTCTACGAGATAACTTTCCCATTTCATCATACTATTTTCTTCAATAGCAGTTCTTTTAAGAGAAGCCACAATCTCTAAAAGTTTTACTTTATAGTATTCTTTTAAATCTACAGATTTTGTCCTCTGATATCTTTTAAAAAAATAAAATCCAATCCCTATTACTCCATGAAGAAAATCATAAAATTTATCTTTCTCTCCCATTTGTAAGATAGCACTGCTTAAATAATCATCCAGGTCCGATAGAAGTTCATCACTATCTACATCAATAAACTCTTCTTCCTCTAACAATTCTATTACCCAACCTGCTCCAGCAATTCCAGTACAGAAAGTAGGAAAACTATATCCTTCATTAATTTTTTCAATTACAGAAGATATCATCTCTACTCCTATATAAGCATGAGATTCTTGATTAGTAAACTTAGAATAATAAAAATTAAACAATGCAATTCCAGAAATACCTGATAAAACACCAACATGTTCATTCATCTTATAATTTTCAGAAAGAATGACACTAATTTTTTCTAATTTATCTAACAATATAGGTTTAAATGTATTCATTTATTTTTCTTAATGTAGTATTATAAAAAAACTGCCTAAAATTAAGGCAGTTTTCGCGTTTAAAATATTAAAAAAACTTGTATTAAGACACATACAATGACATCATTTTTAAAAATATGTCAAAGTATGACCCATTGGTTTTTAGAAACAATATCTTCCTGGAGGAGGACAGCTATTAAAAGCATCTAGGGTAGGACAACAATGTGTTGGATCAATACCACCCTTTATTTTATTAAGGTTTAAGTCACTAATCGTTTGTTTTTTAAGCTCCAATTTTTTCAATGATTTTTTCATGATATTGTATAATTTTTAAAATTACCTACTCTGTTTATGGTTTTCGGCTTCCCCATTTTTTTAAGAATTAATTCTAATCAAGAATTTTGCTACTTTAAAATTATTGACAAAATAGGGTGATATAAAATTTAACCTACGTATTTTAAACAAAATAAGGCATAAAAAAAGCCTCATTACTGAGGCTCTTCTTACTTATCTAATGATCTTTTATTTTAATATACTTCTTTGGTTGATTCACAATATACGTATGAATCACAGTGCACCTCTGTTGGCAGGCAATCTCCACCTTTTACTTTTTTCATAACATCTATATTTATCCTAGCTATAGTAAGCTTTTTAAGTGTAATCGTGTTTCTTTGTTTGTTCTTCATGAGTATATGTTTTATGTGTTATTTATTCCTTTAAAAAAGTTTGGAATAAATAATAATTAGACACAAGAAATATACTTTTTATCGCTATCAAATCATAACATGTAAACCTCATTTTGAACAAAATGCGGTGCTCATAACTTCATTTAAATATCATTAGATCCAGAAGGTAATTTTTCTATATTTTTTATATAATAAGATGGATTAAGCCCTGTTTTTGCTTTAAAATGCTTTGTAAAAGAATTATCACTTTTATAGCCTATTTCTGATGCAATCGAAGTTATCGAAAACGACCGGAATTTTTTATCATTCTTTAGTCTTTTAAGAGCATAGTCAATTCTAAGATCATTTATATAATCATTAAAACTCTTCGCTTTATAGGTATTAATAATTTTAGAAAGATACGTAGCATTTGTTTTTACCTTTTTTGCAATTGACCTCAAATTACAATCTAAATTTAAAAAATACTCTTGTTGTTCCATCTTAAGCAATCCTTTAAGAACTTCGTTGATTTTTTCATCATCTATTATAATCTCTTTTGCTACGTCTTTTCTGGATACTGGTTCTATTCTTTCTCTAGTTTCTAAATCTGATATTTTTTTTACAAGCTCATTAAATACAATTTTATTTGATTTCTGTTTTCGGAAATACACAATTAACACTGTAACCATTATTAAAAAAACTAATATCAAAATTCCTAAAATATACTTCTTATACTGTTGTTCTTTTACTCGTTTTTTTTCTAATTTTTTAATTTGATCGCCCAATTGTTGAGTGTTTTGATCATATATTTTGTTAACGGTTTTGTCTTTATCTTTTTGGAACTGATCCTGTAATTCTTGATGCTTAGTAAACCAGTGAATAGATGCATCGCCATCTCCTATCTCTTTATAACTTTTGGCCAGAAGTACATATGCATCAATAACTCTGTTCTTTCTTAAATCACTTTCTTTTAAAGCATTTATAGTTTCTAACAAATAACTAATTGCTTTATCATAGGATTTATGATCGTAAAAATAACTTGCCAAAAAATAATTAACGTTGATCCATTGATTTGATCTTTTACTAACCTTTAGGTTCTCTAAAATGCGTTCTGCTTTATATAAAAAATCTAACGCTTGATCAAAATCTTTACTTTGATAAAAAACAATACCTTTTTTAATATATAGATCAGCAATAGCTATTTGATAATCCAAAAGTTCACTCATTTTTATACCTATATTGGTATATTTAACAACAGAGTCAAATTTTTCTAAATCCAAATACACTTCGCTAATAATAGTGAGTACATTTACATGATTTTTACCATTCTTAAATGATGTTTTATCGATAAAACTTAGTAATTTATTACAATCAACTAATGCATTATCCAACTGATTCATGCGCCTTAAAACTATAGCAATATTAGATTTAGCAACAATCTCATTTTTAAGATCTCCTTTTTTCTGCGCCATTCCTAAGACCTTATGATACGCATCTAATGCTTCTTGATTTTGCCAATCTTGTAAATAAGAATTTCCTTGACGTTTATATGCCTCACATAGAGTTTTATCATCATTATTTGCTGAAGAAATTTTTATAGCTTTATCTAAATAAGATAAGCTTCTCTCGGATTCTTCTTTCTTATAGAAATAATATCCAATGTCGGAATATACAATGGCAAGATTTGTATTTGGTATCCTAGATTTATTTAGAGCTACTTCATAAACTGCGCTTTCATCGATCCTAGAAGTCTTGATCAAATCAATTAATTCTGTAACCGTTTTGTTTTTTAAACTATCAACTACTACTAAACCTTTTTCCTGAGCTTGAATTTTTATCGTAAAAAGACTTGATACAAACAAACAATAAAGTAGAAACTTTGGGATATATCTATTAACAAAAAAAAACATTCAGATTGATATTGTGTGATCATCCAAATGTAATGATTCTTTTTAAGCTGTTTTGAATGCCTTATTCTCAAAAAAGATTTCGCTTATCTAAAATTGATCGTACAACTTTGCGATTGCCCAAACCACTTTACTCTGTTACGAGAAGCTAATTTATAAATCCCATCACGGAACATTCTTGGTATAAACGCTAATAGAGCAGCTACTCGTTTCCATTTTGGGATTTTAGAAACAATTCTTAAAAAGCCGTCTGAATGTGTATGAGATCCATTTTCGTCAATAAGAATTACGGTATCTAATTGCTCTGTAGGATATCCATATTTTTTTAGGTATTCTTGACCTTGAGGTGATTGAAACGGAGTAAAATGGAAAAGATCTTCTGGAGCAAATTGCATTAACCAACCAACTACACCATTACACAGATTACATTCTCCATCGAATATAATAATACTTTTGTTTAAAGAAGTTTCCATTTTATTGATTTTTAAGTTTTTACAACTCTATAGTCGTATAAAACCATCAATCATTTCAATACTACGATGAGAATTAAGATAAATTTTAGGATTGTGCGTTGCAATTACTACCGCTTTATTTCTAGATCCGGTAATTTCTTTTAATAATTCAAATATCATTTCAGAATTTTTCTGATCCAAATTTCCTGTCGGCTCATCAGCTACAACCAAAGAAGGATCATTGATTAGTGCTCTAGCAATAGCTACCCGTTGTTGTTGTCCTCCAGAAAGTTGATATGATGGACGCTTTGCAAAATCTTTCATACCTACTTCTTCCAACAAGATAAAAGCATCTTTTTTAATTTCTTCTTTACTTTTTTCTGATAATTTCATCGCTGGAAGCATTACATTCTGCAATACGTCAAACTCAGGAAGTAAATAATGAAACTGATATACAAAACCGATATATTTATTTCTAAAATCGGTAAGTGATGAAGGCGTTAAGTCTTTAACATCTTGATTATGGATATTCAAAATCCCTTCAAAATCCATATCTAGGGTGGATAGGATATATAACAAGGTTGATTTTCCGCTTCCGGATTCTCCAAATACCGAAACCAACTCTCCTTCAGAAATTGATAAAGAAATATTCTTTAATACCTGATGCTTTTCTGGATTAAGAAAGTATTTGTTAATATGTTGTGCCTCTAATATCATATTCCTCTAATAATTGTTACTGGATCCACTTTACTTGCTTTTCTAGAAGGGAAATATCCAGAAACAATAGTGGTCAAAACACCAAACAAAAACCCTAAAATATAGTAAGACATTCTAAAATTAATAGGATATGTATCTACAATGATGAAATCAGAAGTATCCAATGGTGTTGTCGAAATCATATAACTAATTACATACCCTAAAATTCCGCCAAAAAACGCTCCTAAAACTCCAATGATCAATGATTGTATTAAAAAAATGAAAACAATATCATTGCTAGAATATCCAATAGTTTTTAATACTGCGATATCCTTTCTCTTCTGAATTACTGTAATATTTAGAATATTATAGATCCCAAATCCAGCAACTAAGAGTAAGGCAAAAGAAACAGACCAAGTAAGAATGTCACGCACCTTATTTCCTATTACAATAGTCTTATTACTATCTTTCCAATCTTCTGTGGTAATTGTATCTATGTTCTTTATGAGATCTTCCTTAAGATTCACATTATTTCTGTCTTTTAACTTAATATGAATATTGGTTATACCATTTTCGTTTCCTAATAAATTTCGCAAAGTACTTGCAGAAACATATGTTCTAACATTATCAATAGTGGTTATCCCAAAACTAAAAATACCAGAAACTTTTAACGCTTGATTCTTTCCATTGGGAAGTATCATTTTAATCGTATCACCCACGGATATTTCTAATCTCTTTGCCAAGCTTATCCCTAAAAGAATTGTATTTTCATTTAACAAACTAGAAAAACCTTCTCCTGCTATCAAACGTCTTTCTAGATCAACCACGGTTTGCTCTTGGTCAGGAAAAACACCATTGATACTTCCTGGAAATTGCTTTGTATCACTAATTAAAATTGCTGGTGAAATTATCTGTTGCGCAAAAGAGTGTACATTTTCATGATTTGCTAAAAACATATTGATTCTTTCACCGTTTTCTATATAGTTAGACGGTACTAATGAATTGTTTTTTAATTCGATGTTTGTTTTTTTACTAACAATAATATCTGGACTACCATTAAAAACAGCATCATCCAAAAAGTCATTGACACCCGTCATGAAATTAATCATTACAATAAAAGTAGTCACACCCAATAACACACCAATAGTAGCTAAAAAGCTTTGCTTTTTCCTTGCAGAAAGATATTGTAATGCAATAAATACATTGGTTTTATTAAAAACTTGATTTGACATATTTCTTAGGTCGCTATAGCAAGAATATGATTACACTAATTAATAATAGTATATTTCTGTAATTTCGAACCTTACCAATATTCAAAACCAAAAACTAACTATTTATTTCTTTTACTACTTTTTGCAATAGGGTTAAAATCCAGACATAATTGTATCCAATATTCTAGGTCCTTATCTAAATCGAACCCATCTGGAGTAACAAACGCATACCCTTTCATAGGTCTACCAGTAAAATCCATAGGATAACACCCTTCTCTTTTTATAGCATTTTTATATGCTTCCTCTCCAATACGGGCCATCAGTAAATCTGTTTCCTTTTTCTTGTCATAATGAATCCCACAACACATCTTATCATCCACCATAAAGCAAAGGCCTCCCATCATTTTTTTAGTATAAAAGTTAGCTCTTTTATCTCTAAAAATCCGGTTGATTCTATCCGCCAAATATTCATTATATGCCATTAATATATTGCTTTAGTTAAATATTCATTCATTGGACGCATCACCTTCCAATAATCCATAAGCTTATCTATCAAAGATTCACTGGTAATGAGATCTGGAGATTCTTCACCAACAAAATAAAATTGTTTATTAGCAATTAAAGGCTCTTTTTCGAAAGCTTCTTTCCACTCTTTAGGGACGCGCTTTAATGCTCGTCCTTTTATGCTACCAAATTTTTGAACAAAATCATCGTCATTTAATAATTTTCTAAATCCTGAAGAATCTTGGCTAATTTTAGTTCGTATACCGTGTAATTGTTCTTTCGAAACACCAAAACACCCACCCATCACACCTACCATTTCTGGAGAAAATCGTAAAAACATTCCCGGAACGCTCTTATCTTTGCGACCTCCTCTAGATACAAATGCTGTATAATGGATATTATATGGAGTTTTATCTTTAGAAAAACGAATATCCTTGTTAATACGAAGTATACAATCCTTTGCTTCAATTTCTAAAGTAGGATCATATTTTTGTATTTCCTGAATCATCCTATCCACAAAAACCTCGAAAGGTTTCTTAATACTTAAGTCGTATCTTTTCTTGTTAGCGTGAAACCATTCTTTATGATTGTTTTGTTCAAGTTCTTTAAAAAAGTTTACAAAATCTTCAGTAAAATATTGCATAAGTGAAGTTATTAATATTTAAATATAATCAAACTAGAAATTAGAACGAAATCAAAACGTATGTGTAATTCTTGTCCGTTTCAACAAAAAATCAATGGCGCTGTGATTTCGTTCTAGTAGATGGTTTTTCATATGTTAAGACATAGAATGAAATGCTACTCGATTACCTTCTGTATCAAGAAAAACGGCCATAAAGCCATTTTCTCCGATAGAAGTTTTAGGCATTAAAATTTTTCCTCCGGCCTTTTCCACACGAGCTAATGGAATAGATAAATCCTCCCCTCCGTTAAGATATGCAAAGGTTCCTTCTTGAGAAGGTGTATTACCATTTCCATGAGTAATACATCCTCCGACACCACCTTCTTGATATGGAAAAAAAGCCATTTTGAACTCCATTTCCATAGGTTGTAATTCTGCATCTAACAGTTCATTGTAAAATTTCACTGCTCTTTCAAAATTAGTACTTGGTATTTCAAACCAACTAATTGCATTTGACATAATAATATATTTTGTATTGATTAAGAATATCTCAAAGGTATATGATAAGGATCGTTTAGAAAAACATTATTTTTGACAAAACATAGGTTTCTAAAATGAAAAAAAATGAAGAATTATTCTACCTAATTAAATCACTAAGTAAAAGTGAAAAACGCTATTTCAGACTTAGCTCAAAAGGCGGAGAAGACTCAGAATACCTGTTATTGTTTAATGCGATAGAAGAACAAAAAACATATAACGAAGCTTTAATAAAAGAAACATTTGCAAACAAATCTTTTATAAATCAGCTAACTACCATAAAAAACTATTTAAAACAACGTATTTTACAATCTTTACGAAATTATCACGCTAGGATTTCTATACAGGCTGAATTAATAGACATCATCCGCAATGTAGAAATCCTATTTCATAAAGGCCTATATACTATTTGCAACAGTGAACTAAAACGTGCAGAAAAAAAAGCAATTAACTTTCAGCAAAATATTGTATTGTTTCAAATTAAAGATTGGAAAAGAAAAGTACATCAGGCATTGTACCCTCAGGATTTTGATTCTTTAAAAATTATTATTGTTGAACAGAAAAAATCACTGAATTCTGCAATTGAATATAGCAATCTTCTATTAGCTAATGTTGACCCCATAAACTCATCTTTATCACACAAGAAAACAAATCATTTACACAATAAGACCCTAAAGACCTTACATCTATACAGAAAACAACTTGCTTCAAAAAAATATGAAAAAGCAAAAAACACCATAGAAAAATTATTAAAAGAATGGGAACTGCAGCCTGAGTTACTCAAAGAATATTTTACCACCTATTTCTCTGTATACAACAACTACCTAGGATATCTTGTCTTTAAAAAACTACATAAAGAAGCTTTTGTTAGGATTTTAGTTTTAAAACAGAAAGTACAAGAAATCAACTCAAATTCTGCTTCATTAATTAAAGAAAAACTTCGACTTTATAACGTTGAGCTTGAAATTCATCGATATCTAAAAGACCTTCACAACACACAAGAGGTAATCGAAAACATCCAAACCTTTATTACACAAAACAATAAAGTTATTCCTCACAACTACTGGCTGTCATTTCGTTTTCAATTTTCTACCATTTATTTTCAGAAAAAAGACTATAAAGAATCACTTCACTGGATTAACAATATCTTAAACAATCAAACAAAAAAGGATCGAAAAGATTTGATTACATACACTTATTGGCTCAACCTTTTAGTTCATTACGAGCTAGGAAATGGGTTTACATTAAGGTATTTGGTTACAGCTATTAAAAAGCATATTAAAAAACAAAAAAACATAGCTTCCTATGAGTCGTTGATATTAAAATTATTATCCAAAACAGTTGAATACTCAGAAAAAGATAAAAAAAATGCTTTCCAGGAATTATCCTTCCGATTAAAAGAAGATCCGATTCCAAATTTTATAATAGGGTATGTCGATTTTAATGAATGGGTCGATCAAAAATTTTAGGTATTCTAAATTTCCAAAGCGAAATAAACTAGTTAGATTTTTGCTCGTAGTAGGAATAAAAACGCCCATAGCGCAAAACTATAGGCTTTTTAAGTTATTTATATAACTTTATTAATCAGAATCATCAGGTTTAGAATTTCCATACATTGGTAATCCTTCTATAGGATACAATATCTCTTTATTAAAACCATCAAACTTGTAATTAGACAATGTGAAATAATACACAAAACTATCTTCTTTCTTAGGCGATAGTAATTGTATACTTATTTTACTTGGTAAATATGCTCCAGAATCTGTTCTTTCACGATCAAATCTAACCGTACCATGTTGTAAACCTTTTGGCATAGTAATAAAAAAATCATTTATCGTAACTTCTGTAAGGTCTATAAAACCAGTTTCCTTATTAATATAAATTAACCAACGATCATACTGATCATTAGGCGCCTCGGAACCCCAAGTAGCATATACTAAATCATACTGTTTATTCTCGAACTCTTTTTCTCCCGCATACCTAATAATCGTTGCATCTAACATTCTAAATGGTGATTCTAATATATAATGATATGTTGCCAATCCCCAAATATATCGATCGTGCTCATGTTTTTTTATTTTGTTAGTCTTATCTTTGATTTTATATCCTTGCCAAGATTGTAATCCCTGTATAGTTCCTTTTTTTCTTCCTTCGAGGTATTGCAGCTGCCCATCAAAAGTATTGGTAGCAAAACGAAATTGAAGATCATTTTTATTATTGCCTGGGAAGGCATTCATAGGCATAACTAACCATCCTTTTTTCCAGTTAAATTGTGCTGTTACTTCATATACATCCATTTTGGAAAAATTATCATATCCCATTTTTTCCATAGAAGCCTGCAAAAGTTCTCTTCCTTTCCCTTCCGTTTGATTAGGATTACTTATTAAGTAGTCACTTCGTAAATCAACAGATGAGCAGGATTGAATGATCAAAATACCGGTTACAAGAGATATCAATTTGATAAATAATTTCATGATTCTTGGATTTAAATTAAACACTGGTTTTCTTTTGTAAATTTTTTAAAGCTTTCTTCATTACTGATGGTAACATGACATTTTTGGCCATCCATTTTTTTATAATATTTCCGTTAGGATCATAGTATTGAGTCCATATGATCTCTGTTCCTTCCATTTTTTCAATAAGCTTAAAATAGCCCAAATGATTCTTAACAATATGCATATCTGCGATCATATATGCATACCCATATGGCGGATCCCAATGCACTATTTTTTCTTCTAATAAGTCAGGACCGAATTGACAACGCCGCTCACATCCTTCTTTCCATTCACCGCTTTGATTGGCTATAGTAAGATCTACTTCTTTGATCATTGGCATCCAAGATGTCATTCCTTTGTGATCGGAAACTACATCCCAAACTTTATTAATTGGTGCCTTTATAAACCTCCCTATGTCAAGTTGCTTGGGAGCATTGGTAAATTGATTTACATCTAATGTTTTCATAACATATATTTTTAATTAGACCGTTCTACTTATTTTAATTTTAAAAAAATATTAAGCTCTTATAAACTTAAAAGTCATTTCTAACCAAGTATCCATATCTTTTCTAGATCTTTCTACTTTCATCTTGAAAAATGTTCCATAAAATCCTGAATGCAAATAATTAGCTATTTCTTTAGGAGTAAAACTATCTGTTATTTCCTTTACTTCCTGGCCCTTTCTGGCAACCTCAGCTATTACATCCAGCCATTGATCAAATTGTTCCTTTGTTTCTTCAGCTAATGAATCATATAATCTTCCTGTTTCAATCCCTAAATTGTTAATCAAACATCCACTACAGAAATTATCTTCTTCGTTATATCCAATTAATAACTTATAAAATGACTTTAAGGTATTAATAGGTGTTTCCTCTGATTTTTGAAATATATCCTGAAGCCATTTCCTATTTCCTTCTCCATAGTATTGAATTACCTGTCTTGCAAAATCTTCTTTAGATTTAAAAAAATTATAAAAAGATCCTTTAGGTATTCCTGCTTCTTTAAGAATTTGATTAATTCCCACATGATGATATCCATTCTTTCGGATTACCTGATATCCGACTTCTAAAATCTCTTCTTTATTATGCTTATATCCCATTCCAAAGCAAATATATAAAATGTTTTTTTAAATTAGACCAATTGGTTTATTTTAATTGTTAATCTAACTAAAAGGTTTGTCTTAACATAGACAAACCCTTTAGTTATAATGTCAAAATTGTTACTATTTAACAACTGTTACTTCTGGATATCTCCTTTTAATTTCTTTATATCTTCCATTACTAGCATTTACTTTTTCTCCAGTCTCAACATAATGTTTTAGACCAATCAGCGTTCCTATCAATGTCTTTTTAAAATTTCCCTTTGCAATTGCTCCGATAAATGCTGGTTTGGTTCTAAACTGAAACTCATAGGAGGCTGTACAAGTTCCATTTCCGTTGTCTCTAACTCTATAATAAGCTTGGGAATTATCTATATCCAACGGAAACTTTTCTGCTTCAATTACTATATTTCGCATTACTCTATTCTTATTATCAATCTGCTCAATTCGTTCATGCGTCCAACGTGTACCTTTTTCATTAAAACTACATTTACGTTTGGCCCCCAATTTACCCTTTAATGATCCTTTAATATAACTAGAGGTATATATATACGGAGAAAAATTAGAGATCTCCCCATAATCCAATACCATAGCTTCCCATACTCGATCTGCTGGTGCTTTAATTTCTATTTCTACCTTAATGATTCGATGTTTCTTCGACATGCTCTGAGAAAAAAGAATCGTACTACATATGGACATAAGGGTTATTAAAATCCAAGTTTTCATTGTTGCTCTCATAATTTATATTTTGATTTAGGATTAAACAGTTTTTAAAGGATGCTTTTTAAAATACTTTACATCGGATTTCAGTTTTGCTGCTGTCTGTTTGCCTGTTTCTATAAAATACCGTAGATCAACCATGGTCTGTATAATATCTTTTTTCAATTTAGGAACTATCATCCAACTCATCAATGCTTTTGGTATTGTTGTAAGTTCTATTTCTAAATCTATAGAAACCTCCGATGTATTTACACCTCTTTTATGAACCTTCCAAGTATTTCTAGCGCTCTTCATCATAACAGGTAATCCATCTGCATAATAGGTATATGTCATATTATACTCATCCACTTTTTCTATAATTTCACTAATCTCACCCCAAGTAGAATGACAACTTCTCCCTCCTTCTAATGTGTTAGCTACTTCACGTTTTTCTGAATGATTTACGGTACTTGCCCAATGGCATACTTGTCCATAATCTTTCCACAACACATCCCAAACTTTTGCCGCAGGAGCATCTATACTAATTGTTTCTTTAATCTTCATCTTATTTTAGTTTATACTTAGATGCAAATCAGAAAACAGTGTGACAAACGAGCATAAAAAAACCTAAACAAAAAGTTTAGGCTTTATATATATCGCGGTTTCTAATTAAGATTCATCAGCTTCTTTACATGTTCATCATTTACAATATCTTCTAAAAATGTTCTTTTATCAAAATTGTTTTTATATGGAAGTTTCTGATATAACTGAGCATACTTATCATCTACATAATCTAACATCGTATCCGCTTGAGGTTTTAATAGATTTCTAAATTCAGAATACTCTTTACGATTGAATAGCAAATTTTTACTGTCTATAGCCTTTCCTTTTATAGCATATGTAATTTTTTTATGACAACGACAGGGATTGTTTTTATTTACCAATCCACATTTATCATTCATAAAACTAAAAATATCTGCTCTAGCTCTTGATAATCGTTTTCTAAAATTACTCTTAGATATTCCCAAAATTTCTGAACCTATAGTATGATCTGCATTGAACATCTCTCCAAGTATAAATGTAATTCGCTGTTCTTTGGTCAAACATAATAACATCCCACTCATACACATGTAATTCATTTCACGAATTACCTTCTTATTTTCTTCTTGTTCTATTGCTGTCAATGTAACATCCGGAGTATTATTTAAAGCTTGTTCCATAGTATCAAAACTATCAAGTACAGTCTCTGCTGGCTTTCGTTTAGCCATTAAGAAATGATTGGCAACGATTCTATAAAGCCAAGTTCTAAACGAACTTTCTCCTTTAAACTGCGAAAGCTTGGTAATCACTTTAATATTTACTTCTTGTGTCAAATCTTCTGCATCAATAGGGTTTTTAACCATTTTCCAAGCAATATTATAGATATATGGTTGATGTTTTAGAATTAAAAACTCCAAAGATTTCTTATTACCAGATTTGGCTTCATTGACTAATTGAATATCCGTAGTATCACCACTATACTCTTTTAAAAAAGGATTCTCCATGATTGTTTTTTACTTGGATGCAATAAAACGATATGTGTGACAACGATTAAAGATACTCATTTGATGCTTCACTATTACAAGGAGTTTACCATTGGATTAACAGTGTATTAAACAAGCTATTAGTATCTTTAATTCACATAATAAACTACTTAAAACCAAAACCATGAAGACAGTACAATTCATTAAATTAGGAATCCTATCAATATCGATAACTTTACTAAGTTGTAATCAGAAAAAAGAAAAGAACATAACTACGGAAACTTCAACCACCAAAATTGCAGAAGAAAGGCAATCTGAGAAAAAAGAAATTACTTATGATGTTACTAAACCTAAAACCATTATTAACGCAATTGCCGAAGCTTCTGGAGGTTGGGATAGCATTTGGAATCTAAAGGATGTAGAATATACCTATACCTACCAGCAAGCAGATGGTAAAAAAGACGTCTCTCTCGAACGCTATATTTTTGATGGTGAATATTCTTGGGGTAAATACACCACACATCAAGTAAATGTACTACCAGAAGGTGAACAGACCATCGTACAGAATTTTTCTAAAGGAACAGCTTCAGTAAGTATGGACGGTAAACCAATGACTGATGAAAAAATGATTGGAACTTCAGATTTCCTGCGTCAGGTAAACTATTACTGGTTTATGATGAACTTTAAAATTGGTGATCCAGGAACTATTTATGAATATAAAGGTCAGGAAACCATTAACGGAAAAATATATGATAAGGTTTCGGTAGCCTACGATCCACAAAAAACGGGTAAAGAAGCCAATGATGCCTATATTCTTTACGTAAATCAGGAAACCAAACTGATAGATCAATTCTATTTCTCCCTACCAGCCTGGGGAATTAATGAGACGGTATTATTAATGAAAGTAACATATACCGAAATTGATGGTATACAAGTATCCACTCATCGATATGCATATATCCCTAATGAAAAAGGAGAGTATCCTAAAGAGCCATCTTTATCTGAGATTTCTACCAACTTAAAATTTAATAACGGATTTACTCCGGAAGACCTTAAAATCTAAGCAATTTTAAGAAACTAGTATAAAAAGGGATATCACGTGATATCCCTTTTTATATATGAACCAATATTTCTAATTCTATTAAAGCTGTCACACTTTCTTTTTTATAGAATCTAAAAAGTGTAATAACTTTTAAAATAATACATCATGAAATTTACAAAATTTTTATGCTTATTAGTAATAATACTATTAGGATCAAGGAATGTTAATTCTCAAAAATCTAATGCCAATATCACCTTAACAAAGGTTGTAGATACTTCTGCCGATAATGTTTGGGATAAATTAAGACAGTTAGATGATATTGATAAATATTCGTCTGCTATTTCTAAAGTAAAATGGATTGGCGAAAAAGGAATCGGTGGCCAAAGAGTATGTACATCTGCAGACGGACAAGGATACTTTAAAGAAAGTATTATCGCGTTTGATGATCAAAATCGTACTTATACATATGCATTAGTAGAAGGTGTTCCCACAAAAGGAATGATTAACAACTTTAAGGTAATAGACCTAGGATATCAAAAATCCATGATTGTGTGGACCAGTAACTATGATCAGTTTATGAAAAACCCACAAATGACTGAAAACCAATTCTTGGGATTTTTAAACCAATCTGCTAGTGAGATGATTACCAATGTGGCAATTGCCGCAGTAAAATAGTTTTGATTTGATACCTTTAAATGATGTTTGAAACATAACATCCCTATTGTCGCACTGAGCCTGTCGCAGTATAATATCAAAAAGTTGTTTTTAATCATCTTCGACAAGCTCAGACTGACATAAGTATATCAACTAAACCTTCCATATATAAAATCCATTTTTCTTTCTACTTGGGCTAATAATCCAAAAGTTATATTAAAGTGCTAAAAGCGGAGCATACTTCTAAAGCTATCATCTTAAAACGATAGAAATCAATGGAAGGTAAAATTTTAACAACTAGAATAGTCAATTGATACTTATTATTTTAAAGCTCTTTTTATCAGCATCTTAAATACAATAAACAAAACTTTAACACAATAAATTTTGGATTACTAGACGAGTGGTCATAATTTTGTTCTCTTAAAAGTTAAAAATGTCAAAGACCTTAAAACATGAAATCAAAGCAGATTATCTCCTAGAAAAAGGGGTAGAGATCATTTGGTCTAAAGGTTATAATGGCACTAGTGTAAACGACATTGTAAAAGCAGCAGATGTACCAAAAGGTTCCTTTTACTTTTATTTTGATAGTAAAGAAGATTTTGCAATTAAAGCATTGGACAAGTATTTTACTATGCAATTTTCTCCTGCTTTGGACATTCTTCAAAACAGTGATGGATCTCCCAAAGAACGGTTACTGAACTTTTATCAATTCCGTATAAAAGTTTTAAAAGAACAATTAGAATGTAAAATGGGATGTCTTGGGTGTAATTTGAGTAATGAAATGTCTGAGCATAACGAAAACATAAGGAATGCTGTATTAGATAGGCATAATTTGGTGAAAACTGAAATAACCAAGGTTGTTAAAGAAGCCCAACAATCCGGCGAAATAAATTCTTCTATTAATGCAGAGGATCTAGTTGGATTTATTGAAGATGCAGGAAAAGGGGCTATGATAACAATGAAAGAAATGAAGGATTCATACCCTGTCGATAATCATCTGAATATGGTAACACACTTATTAATTAAATAATTTTTTTTATTCTATTAATAGACGACTGGTCAATTATTTATTTATTTCAAAAATTTAACCAAAACTTGTCCAAGTAGAATAAATTAAAACGTCAATATATTAAACAATAACAAATCAAACTAAGTCAACATTATATGATATATAGTTGACTGGTCAACTAAAATTAAAAAAATGAATACAATAAGAAAATTAGGCAATGCTTTTTCAAAAAAATGGGCAGAATTTGTTATCAAATTCAAATGGCCAGTTTTGATCGCAACTTTAATCTTAGCGATGGGGTTAGGTTCGCAAGGAAATATGGAATTTGATGGAGATTATCATGTCTTTTTCAGTAAATCAAATCCAGAACTAGAAGCATTCGATGCTCTACAAGAAAAATATACCAAGGATGACAATGTTGTAATAGTCTTAACACCGTCTAATGGCGATATTTTCACAAGAGAAAATTTAACTGCAATAGAAGAACTTACTGCCCAAGCATGGAACACCCCTTACTCTTCTCGGGTAGATGCTGTTACAAATTTCCAATACACTAGTGCTCAAGGTGATGATCTCTATGTAGACGATCTTTCCTATGAATCTTCTAACAAAACTGAAGCAGAAATTGAAGTAATTAAAGAAAAAGCATTAAAAGAACCACTTTTGGTAAATCGTATTCTTAATGAAACCGGCACAGTAACAGCAATCAACGTAACAGTACGACTGCCTGGTGAAGATAGTGCGAAAGAAATACCAGAAGTTACCGCTTTCATCCGCAGTACTATTTCAGATTTTAAAAATAAGTATCCAAACTTTGAAATCCATTCTTCTGGATTAGTTCCATTAAATACGGCATTCTTCGAATCCTCTATGAATGACCTTATGCTGACCATGATTATGTTAATCATTGTTATTATTACAACCTTCATTCTTACACGAAATATCTATAGTACTATTGCAACTTTTGTAGTAGTTATGTTTTCAATTATGAGTGCTGTTGGATTTGTTGGATTAGCAGGTATAAAGTTAACTCCTCCATCTTCTGTATTTCCTACTATGATATTAACATTAGCGGTTGCAGATAGTATTCACATTTTGATCACCATGCTTCAGAAAATGAGAAAAGATGGATTCTCCAAAAAAGATGCATTGGTAGAGTCTATGCGACTTAATTTCATGCCAGTTTTCATTACCAGCTTAACCACAGTCATTGGGTTTTTAACTATGAATTTCGGAGATGTACCGCCATTCTGGGATTTAGGAAATATTACTGCTTTCGGTATGACTATGGCGTTCCTATACTCCACTACGGCCCTGCCAGCATTAATGGCAATATTACCAATAAAAGTAAAAACTAAGGAAATAGCTACTTCAGAAAAAACAAGTTGGTATACTTCTTTAGGACATATGGTTGCTAAACAACCCGTAAGACTTACCATTATCTCAACAATTATTATCGGTATTTTGACATTTTTAGCCACAAAAAATAGATTTAACGATGAGTTTATTAACTATTTTGATGAGACTGTTACGTTTAGAACTGATACTGATTATATCAGTGAAAACCTGACAGGTATCTATAATGTAGAATTCTCTGTAGGTAGCGGAGAAAGTGGAGGGATTAACAACCCACAATACCTAAACAAACTAAATGAATTCGAAAATTGGCTCAATGAACAACCAGAAGTTGTACATGTAAACGCTTTTAGTGAAGTTGCTAGAAGAGTAAATCGTTCTATGCACGGTGATGATCAAAACTATTATAAGATCCCAAAAAGTCGTGAAGAAGCAGCTCAATACTTATTGCTATATGAATTATCTCTTCCATTTGGATTGGATTTAAACAATCAAATTAATGTAGATAAATCGGAAACACGTGTAACAGTTACCATCGAAAATATCAAAAGTGCCGATATGATCGCTTTTGCAGATCGTGCCGAAACTTGGCTACAAAATAACACACCAAAACCGATGCACGCAATAGGTGTGAGTCCAACATTAATGTTCTCTACGCTCGGTTTTAGACAAGCCGACAGTATGTTTACTGGTAATATTATTGCCTTGATTCTGATATCCCTTGTATTAATGTTTGCATTAAGAAATTTCAAATTAGGTATGCTAAGTATTATTCCAAATGTAACTCCTGTTTTAGTTGGTTTTGGTTTCTGGGCTTTATATAAAGCCCAAATTAATACGGGAATGGTAATCGTATTCGGAATGACATTAGGGATCATAGTAGATGACACTGTTCATTTTATGAGTAAGTTTTTACGAGCTCGAAGAGAATTAGGCTATGATGCTAAAGAAGCCGTGATTTATGCTTTTGAAACTGTAGGTAAAGCATTAGTAACTACCACTATTGTCCTACTAGCAGGATTTGCAGTGCTTTCTACTTCTTCTTTTGCATTAAACAGTTATATGGCAAGAATTACGTTAATCATAATCTCATCAGCCCTAATCATTGATTTTATATTGCTTCCTTCACTTCTTATTCTAACGAGCAAAAAGAATGAATCAAGAGATGTCGTAAAAGATTTAAAACCACAAATACAACTCGATAAATAATTGTAAAAAATAAAATAATGAAAAAAATAATTTTAATAGGAATCGCTTTGCTAAGCGTTTCCATGGTACAAGCACAAAATGCAGAAGAAAGAGGTTTACAAATTGCTAAAGAAGCTGATAAAGCAGACCAAGGTTTTAATAGCTCAATAGTAAATCTAAAGATGACTTTAAAAAATAAAAATGGTCAAACAAGCGAACGTTTATTAATCACACGAACCCTAGAACAATCTGATGACGGTGATAAATCCATGATAGTATTTAATAGCCCTAAAGATGTAAAAGGAACTTCAACACTTACTTTTACACACAAAATAGGGTCCGACGATCAATGGCTTTTTTTACCATCTATAAAAAGAGTGAAAAGAATTTCATCAAACAATAAGTCCGGTCCTTTTGTAGGTAGTGAATTCGCTTATGAAGATCTCTCCTCACAGGAGGTGGAAAAATATAGTTATAAGTTCCTAGAAGAAAATGGCAATTTACTTATTGTAGAACAAGATCCTGTAGATCCAAAATCCGGATACACCAGAAGAGTAGTTACATATAATAAGGATAAAGCGTATCGTTTAGAAAAAGTAGAATTCTATGATCGCAAAAACTCTTTACTAAAAACACTTACCTACAGTGATTATAAATTATATAAAGGCAAATTTTGGAGAGCATTAACCTTAGATATGGTGAATCACCAAAGCAATAAAGAAACACAATTAAAATTTAGTGATTACAATTTCGAATCCGAATTATCCGAAGATGATTTTACACAAGTAGCTCTTAAAAGAGCTGGAAAATAATCTCAAAATCCTAGCACACATAAGACACGTTTTTAGTTCTGATCTTACTCTTTACCAAATGTCCTTCTAGTAATAAAGACGGTCTATGTGTGCTTAATAATATTATAAAAATGAAATTTAAATCCTATTTACTTCTTCTTACTCTACTACACACCTCATATATAATTGCCCAAGAAGAGGATAAAAAAGTTACGCAAGATTTTGAATTGGAATTGGAAGGTGAATATCGTTATTTTTATGACAATGCCCTTTTTGAGGGGCAAAAAGATCATTTTCCTTCATTAGGTATAACCCCAGAATATTCAATAGCATGGAATAAAGGGTATGAAAGCATTAATTTTAAGGGGTTTTTCAGGCTTGATGTTGATGACGAAAGAACGCATTGGGATATCAGAGAACTCTATTACCAAAAAGCTAATAAGAACTGGGAATTAAGTCTTGGGCTAAAAAAAGTATACTGGGGCGTAACTGAAAGTAATCACTTAGTCGATATTATTAATCAAACAGATGCCGTAGAAACTTTCGACGGAGAAGAAAAGCTAGGACAACCCATGGTTCAATTTACTTGGACTACTGAAAACCTCGGTTCTTTTGATTTTTTCTACCTCCCTTATCATAGGAAACGAACTTTTTCTGGCACCAAAGGGAGACTAAGATTTCCTGTTGTAATTGATAAAGACGATTTAACTTATGAAAGTAATGCAGAAGAATGGCGACAAGATATCGCATTTCGCTGGAAACATTACTTCAGCATTTTAGATATAGGAATATCTCACTTTTACGGAACAGGTAGAGAACCCTTATTTACATTTGATAACCTAGGAAATGTCAGTGCATTTTATCCGGTAATTAACCAAACAGGATTAGATTTACAAATAACGCATGATGCTTTTTTATGGAAACTAGAATCTATCTATAGACACGCGGATGCCCAGGATTTCTTCGCTCTGGTAGCAGGATTAGAATACACATTTTCCAATATTGATGGAGATGGTTTAGACATTGGTATCTTAGGTGAGTACCTATATGATGAGCGAGATGCACTTGCATTAAATGCACTACAAAATGATATTTTCATAGGAAGTCGTATTGCATTTAATGACACACAGGATACTTCCATACTAATAGGTGGAATTGCTGATCTAGAATCTAGTAGCAAAATTTTCAGTTTAGAAGCTTCTAGACGTTTCGGAAGTACTTGGACAGCAGCGGTCGAAGCTAGAGTATTTAGTAATATAGACACAAATGAATTTATATTATCAAACTTTAGAGAAGACAGTTTTCTTAGAATTTCAATTTCAAAATACTTCTAAACTAAGTTGAACATTTTAACTATTTTTTCTAATCAAAAGTTAATTTGTTACAAAAAAATAATATTTAATAATCATTTGGGTTTAACATATTGTTAATAATTTAAACACAAACTCAAATGAAAATCAATCTTATTGATGGGTGCAGCCTTGGCTGTACTCTCATGTTCAGAAAATGAACCAATTTCTGAATTAGAAAACCTGGAACCAGACAATCAAGTCTTTGATGGCGCCGAAAGAGCAAGTTTTGACAAAATTGGAACAACCGAAGAAGGCTTTTATGCAGGATTACCCATCAACTATGAACTAGTAGATGGAAAAAGAATTTTTGAAGGTGACATTATTCTTCCCAAAGACGAAGTCTATACGGAAGATTCTAATTTTGTACTAGAAGACGGACAAGATCCTTCCTTAAGCAGAAGTGTTGGACGTACCTCTGGAAGGTGGCCTGATAATACAGTTTACTATACCATAGCAAATGATCTTCCTAACAAAGCCAGAGTTACCAATGCAATTGCTAGTTGGGAAAACAATACCAATCTTACTTTTATTGAAAGAACTAACGAATCCAATTACATATACTTTAGACCTGGTAGTGGATGTTCATCAAGTGTAGGAATGGTTGGTGGAAGACAAAACATCAATTTAGCAAGTGGTTGCAGTACTGGAAATACTATTCACGAAATTGGTCATGCTGTTGGATTATGGCACGAACAAAGTAGAGCTGATAGAGATCAGTATGTAACTATTAATTTTCAAAACATACAATCTGGTAGAGATTTCAACTTCAAAACCTATGTAGAACAAGGATATGACGGAGACGAATATACTAGTTCTTTAGATTTTGGATCAATTATGATGTATGGAGCGTATTCATTCTCTAAGAACGGTCAACCAACAATTACCAAAAAAGACGGAAGCACATACTCTGTACAGAGAAATGCATTGTCTACAGCTGATTTAGAAGGAATAGATAAAATGTATCCCGATGGTGGAGACGGCGGTGGTGAGCCGACTTATCAAAATGGACAATACTATACAGTTTATGGACTAAGAGTATACCGATATAATGATAAATGGTACTACTACAGCTCCAGAGGATGGAGAGAAGTAGTTTATGTTAATGGGGCTTGGTATTATGCATAATCTATAATATTATATTAATGAATTGTTTTAAGCCTTAGGTTCATAATACCTAAGGCTTTTAATTTTTAGTTGCAACGATATTCCCTATTTTTGGTCTGTTATTGAAAATCTTATGATGAGATCATTTTTATATACAGTACTTACTCTTACAATCATTTGTGTAAGTTGTAAAAAAGAAAATACTACTATACAAGAAGAAGTTGAAATAGTTAAACTAGATAGTTTATCTAAGGAAAAAGCCGAAATAGATGTATTAAAACTATCTCCACAAGCTTCAAAAGACATTGAAAACTTTGAGGATTTTCAGAATCTTAAAAAGTTAATAGTCTCTATGAGCAAATCAAACCCTTTTCATATCAAAAAATACGCTGATAGTGTGAATTTACTTGTTCAGTCTTTTAAAGAAAATGTTTCCGAAGATTTAAAGGTAAATAACATCAGTTCTAGAATCGCGGTACTAACAACAGAATCAGGTTTATTGCTACAACTTACTGAAACTACTAGTCAAGATTCTCAAAAACTTATGGACGCCAATATTAGATTGCTTACAGCTTATAATAGTCTTATTATTCAGCTAAATGAATTATCATTAGCAATTCCAGAAAATATTGAAAAAGAACTTCTTAGAGAACGTGACATCCTAAGAGATTCCATTTTATCTCCAGAAGAAAAGAATATTGAAATCGAAGAATAAAATAGTATGAAGAATTTAGTAATTTTTATATGTTTTGCAATTGCCATTACTTCTCAAGCTCAAACAAAAAAAGAAATCAATACCGTATTAGAACAATGGCATAAAGCCGCAGCTGATGCATCATTCGATTCTTATTTTGGTTTGATGACCAATGATGCCATATTTATTGGAACTGATGCTACGGAGAACTGGGATTTAGCTTCCTTTAAAGCATTTTCTAAACCTTATTTTGACAAAGGAAAAGCATGGAGCTTTAGCACATTAGAAAGAAATATATTTGCTCAAACTGACAGTAAATTAGCTTGGTTTGATGAATTATTAGATACTCAAATGGGAATCTGCAGAGGTAGCGGTGTGTTAGAAAAAACGACTGAAGGCTGGAAAATAAAACATTACGTCCTATCCATTGCAATACCCAATGAAAATGTAAAAGAAATTACTATACTTAAGGAAAGTTTTGATAGTGATTTAATAAAAAAATTAAGAAGTAAGTAATATTTAAAAACTAGAATATACTTTTACTAAATTCTTCTATATTAGAATAACATCTAGTAGCGCCGTTTTGTAGTAGTTTTTCCTTATTCCTATCTCCAATACCAACAAAATCTAAAGATAAGTTTTGGGCTGTTTTCAGATCCCAAAGCCCATCACCCACTGAGATAATCTTAGAAAACTGCGATATATTATAAAATGCTTTTGCTCTTTCTAATGCATCCATTACAAATCCTTCTCGTGATTCATGTGTCATAGAAGTAGCTAGTAATAACTCATCGTACCATATATCACATTGCTCTAATTTAAGCATTGCAGGTTTAGGAAGTGCTCCGGTAGCAAAACAAAAGGGAATAGACTTATCTCTAAAAGATTGTATTAAAGATTGAGCTCCTTTAATTTCTTTTACTGGATCGAATTCCAGCATTTGCTTTACCAAATTATTCTCAAAATCTCCTAAAAGATTCTCCGAAAGATCTTGTTTAAAACTACGCTCATAATTATATCGTAACGCATAACTATCCGTATGATGCTTATAATTATTATAGTCTGTATCAATATTATTAATCCCCATACTCATCATAGCTTTGGTTACAGAGATTAAATACATAGGTACACTATCTGTTAATGTCCCATCAATGTCAAATATGTATAATGTGTCTTTCAGAAGTATTATTTTTATATTATAAAGAATACTTTAAAGATAGAATAAAATTTCTTCCAGCTCCAGCGATACCAGATGAATATGGTCGATAACGTTGATCAGTAATATTCTCAATGGTTAAAGTTGCTTGCAAACTTTTAGTAAACTGATATCTTGATCTCACATTAAGGGTATACCAAGAAGGAGAATATGGATTTCCGTTTTCATCTAATGCATATAAAAAGTCATTGTTTTGTTGAGAAGGAGCCAACTCTTCAAAATCAAATTGTCCATTATAAATTGCAGAAAAATCAATCATCCATTTATCATTTGTATAATTAAGATTTGTACTACCAAATTGAGGAGCTACATGTCTCGATGGTGATACTGAACCATCATCTAGTTCTTCTTCTCCACCTGTAAATGTGTATTTAGAAGAAAGATTAAAATTCTTTATAAAATCATAGCTAAAACCTGCCTCAAAACCATAAATCTGAGCATTAGCTGCATTCTGAATCGCCTGTACATTGCTTAGTTCTCCTCCAAAAATAATCTCAGTTTCTCCATTAAGAGAAAAATCTCTTCGAACTAAAGCATTGTCCAATTGTGTATAATAAGTTGCTAAATCAATCTTGAAATTCTTACCAATATTAGCAGTCAATCCAATTTCTCCATTATAAGCATATTCTGGTTCCAAATCTGGATTTGGCACCACCACCGAACCTGGTTCGGAATCAAAAATTTTACCTACATCATCAATATTAGGTGCTCTAAATGCCGTAGAAAAATTAAACTTCCATTGCAAAATATCATTTGGTAACCAGCTAATTCCAGCTGTCCCCGTAAAAGCCTCTGTATCAATATTTGCCTCTCTAAATGGGAAATCAAAAAATGCGTTGTCGAATTCTGAATAAAGAATAATTCTATTATATCGTAACCCTCCTTGAAACCTTACTTTTTCGCTCAACTTACTTTTTAAACTAGCGTATGCTGCAATAGATTGCCAAGTAGACCCATCTGGATATCTTGATGGTGCAGCTACAACCTCATTGGTAGAAATGTTAAATTCTGACCCTTCTGATAAGACTTGATTCAAAATATATTCTAAACCGTAATATACAGTAGTTTTATCGTCAAATTTCTTTTCAAAATCAAGGTTTGCAGAATAAGCATCTACATCTTCTTTGGTTCTTGACAACGTATCATCCCCAAAATCTCGATCATTTCTACTTTCTTGAAAATTCTGATACGCAGCTGTAAACTTTACTTTATCGTATAATCTGTTTTTCCATTTATTGGTTAATTGTATATTACCCATTAACCATTTTTGGGGTCCATAATACCATTCGGCAGATCTTAAATCACCATCACTTCGACGAATCAAACGATCATACCTAGGATAATCAGAAGTTTTCGTATAAATAAATCCTGCATTTATATCCCATCTTTCATTGGGAATAAAATGTACTTTTTGTAAAAGATTAAATTGATCATACCCTGTAAAAACCTGACTTTTAGGATCGTCATTTTCAACTACTGTATCTACGCCATCAATTGTTTCCACATATTCATTTCGCAAATAATCATCTGGACCATGACTTCCCATAGTAAGGTCATCAAAATCGGTATAACTCACACTAGTTAGGAATGCCCATTTCTCTAAACCAATATTAAAATCAATATGACCTGTTTTTTCGTTGCTTGCACTAGCATACCTAGCTATGGCATTCCCACTAAATTTATTTTTTCCTCGAATAGCAATCTTAGGTTGTGCGGTATAAAAGTTCATTACACCACCTATTGCATCACTCCCATATACTACAGAACCAGGACCTAAAATCACTTCAGTTCTATCTATAGTAAACGGATCTACCGATATTACATTTTGGACATTTCCTCCTCTAAAAATGGCATTATTCATTCGAACTCCATCCACAGTTAGTAATAATCGATTAGTAGAAAATCCTCGAATTATTGGACTACCTCCTCCCAACTGACTTTTCTGTATAAACACTTGTCCACTACTCTGTAGAAGGTCAGCTGAAGTTTGTGGCGTAGAGAAAGAGATTTCATCAGATGTAATACTAACAATCTTTTGAGTAACATCTTTTTTATCCTGTTCCCATTTAGAAACTGAAATCACTACCTCCGATAATTGATTTTCATCCACCTCCAAATACACTTTATTTGATAAAGCTAGAACTTCAGACTTAGTAATAGTAAAAGTTATGTGGGATATGTGAATAAAATATAGAATTTCTGTTTCCGAAAAATCGGAAATATCCGCTATACCATCAAAATCCGTTATAACAGTTTTTGACTTAGTTTTATTATGAATTGTAACACTAGGAATAGGTTGGTTATTTGACCTACTTAGCACAGTAATACTTTGAGCAGCATTATCCGTTACAAAAAATAAAGTGAATACAACAATTAAAAATAAGCGCATTACTTAACTAAAAATTTCATTCAAAATCGAAAGTGACTTTGGTTTTTTAAAACCGTGCAAATGTAGCTCAAAATATACTAATAACGTATTAAGAATCTCATTTCTTACCATTCTAGACATTTTAATACTCATACTTTCCTCAAATGTCGTGCCCAAAAACTTCTTAAGCACCAAAACACTATTTCCTTCGAGACAATAGATGTTAGAAGAATCTTCCTGAAAGCACCCATCTTGCATATTAAAAACTGACGAAGAAATATTGGATGTATCTGGATAAAACCCTAAATATTGTGTCAGCTTTATTAAAAACGAAATATGGAAATTACCAATATTATCATGTGAATCTAACCACAAAAAAGTTGTTTCTAAATAATGAAAAAGATCCTCATTTATTTCTTGTTCTTGAATTGTGTTTTTTAATATTTCTGAAAGAAAAAACACAAGTGAACTTTTAACAAAATTAGTATGCAAAGATTGATATGGGATTAGAACTTTAGCTTCTTTAATTCTTTCTAAAGTACCTTTGTCTTTATGATTTGCTTCAATTTCTAGTAACGTTAACGGTTGAAACAAAGAAGATCGTATTTTTCCTCTTTTAGATTTTAATATTCCTTTTAGCAAATAAGAACGTAAGCCACTTGTTTTCGTTAATAAGGAAACTATTAAATCACTTTCTCCATAACGCAAAGAATGAATTACTATGGCTGGAGTATTAACAATCATTACCTAACTATCAAAAGCTTAGAAACAGTCGTTTCTGCTTGATCTTCTCCTGTAACTAAAATAAGATAAACTCCAGATGCTACCTTATGTCTCCCAAAAGCAGTAGTATCCCACTGAATACTTCCACCTTCACTAATTTCTTCATATACTAAGTTACCTTCAATATCAGTGATTTTTACATTTGATCTACTTGTTAATCCTTTTATTGTGACCTGCCCATTAAATCCTGGACGTACCGGATTAGGAAATGCAACTACATTATCCAAGTTATCTTCTGGTCCGGTAGCGGTACCTTTAAACTCTAATAAACCTTTCTCAGTTGCAAAATAAACAGAACCTGTAGAATCATCTACCGATATATCTAATACATTATTTGTGGGTAATGGAGAATTATCAGCTGTAAAATGAGCTAATGTCTCTTGTCCATCAGAAGAAAAATAAAATACTCCCGATGATGCTGTAGCTACCCATTTATTATTAGATCCATCTGCTTCGATATCAGTAATTGTCTCATCAAATAATAATTCTTGAGGAACACCTTCATCATCTAAAATAATAATCTGACTTGCTTGAGGGTTACTTTGCTGAAACACTCCAGAGGTATTAAACAAAACTCTTATACCTCTAAAAGTACCAATCCACAATTGATTATTCCGATCAACCTCTAAAGCAAGTACATAATCACTAGGAAGATTAGAACCTTCTGTTTCACCAGATAATTGAATTTGACTTTCTGTATCAGTATTGTAACCAATCACACCTGAATTAAATCCACCAACAAACAAATTTCCGTCTCTATCTATCACCGTATCCGTAAAACCTAAATTATTTAAAGGATTAGGTATCGATCTGCTTAAATTAACATTAAGTGTTTGTGTCGCACCAGGAGAAAATCTTTTCAAACCATTGTCAACCCTAGCGTTATTAACCCACAGATTTCCTTCATTGTCAAAAACAGAGCCATTAAGAAACACAAAAATTGGATCATTTGTTACAAATGACTCAAAACCACTATTAAGGTTGTTATATAAATTAGTTACTACATTATCATTAATCTCTAATAAGCCACTACTTAAACTACTAATAAAAACCTGATCTTCATTATTGGGATTAATAGTAATATGAGATAAAGACGTAGCACCCAAAACCTCATCTTTAGAAATATTTAACCATCCTTCAGAAGTGAGTTTACTTATCCCTCTTTGTTGTAAAGGAAACGGGTTAAAATTGACATCATATTGACCAAATACAACCCATAGTGTGTTATTTAATGCCTCTATACCAAAAGTAAAATTACTTAATGGTCCCGCTGGAGATATTGAAGTTTTATTAGTAAGATCATTAAAATCAACTTGTAATAATCCTCTACTATCTGTTCCTAGATATAGTGTATTATTAAAAGATAACGCGGTATTTAATAAAAAAGAATCTCCTGTTGTACTAATAGCCGATGTAGTTTCATTAAAGCTTGTATCAAATACCGATGCTCGATCTGTATTAGCAACTATTAAATTGTCAGAATCGATAGAAACATCTATTACATTACTAGAAGCAGTTACAACTGTAGTTAGAACTGGTCCATCAAGACGACTGATAAGGTTATTATTCTCCCATACCAAAATCTGCTCATTAAATAATGTAATTCCTCTATACTGTCCTGGAACTAAAGTTATCCATTGGTTAAAATCAACTAAATTAGGGTTGTCAACATTTGCATTTAAAATTCCATTATTCGAAGTAGTTGCATAAATCACATTGTTTGAAACTACCGTTCCAGTTATATTTATTTGTGATCCAGCTGGACCCACAAAAAACGTATCACCAAATTCTATTCTTTCTAAATTAAACTCTACGATCCCAAACTCTGTGGAGACGTACAATATATTACCATTTTCAAAAAAGTGATTGATCCTTTTCTGTGTTGGAGGAATCGTTGGTTTCTCTAAAATATCGATAAAAGTTATTACCTCATCATCAACTATTAGCTCTAACAATCCATTATCATAACCAATAACAGTAATATCAAATACTGAACTATGATAAATGGAAGATACTGTTTCTCCAGACAAACCATTTACAGTAGTAAAGGTTTCCGAAGTTCTTGTATCCGTATCATAGATAAAAATTGTATTCACCGAAGCAACATAAATTTTATTTTCTGTTGCATAGGAATCGTTAATCTGAAAATAGGAATAATGCCCAGTCCATTGATTGCTAAAATCTTGGGAAAATAGAAATACCGGAAAAATTAGAAGTATTAACTGTCTGAAGTATCGCATAATTATGGAGTGATATTAACGCTGCCTTGATAACACGCTAAAATACTAATTATTGCTTTCAAATAATGAAAAAAGCCGTTCTTTATAGTAAGAACGGCTTTCATAATAAACACTTATTATTATTTATATAACTCCTTGAGCTAACATAGCATCAGCAACTTTTACGAAACCTGCAATATTTGCTCCTTTTACATAATCAATATAACCATCTTCATCTGTTCCGTATTGAACACATTTTTCATGAATATCATTCATAATCTGCTTTAGTTTCTCATCAACTTCTTTTCTAGTCCATTTAAAACGTAAAGAATTCTGAGTCATTTCCAATCCAGAAGTAGCAACTCCTCCCGCATTTGACGCTTTACCTGGCGCAAAAAATATTTTAGCTTTATGAAAAGCTGCGACAGCATCCGAATCGCAAGGCATATTAGCTCCTTCACTAACACACATACATCCGTTATCAATTAATCTTCGAGCGTCATCACCATTCAATTCATTCTGTGTTGCGCAAGGCAATGCGATATCACATTTTTCATCCCAAGGTGTTTTTCCTTTATGAAACTTGGCAGAGCTATATTTATCCGCATATTCACTTATACGACCTCTTTTTTCATTTTTAAGTTCCATAACAAACTTAAGCTTATCATTATCGATTCCATCTTCGTCATAGATATACCCAGAAGAATCAGACAATGTAACTACTTTAGCTCCTAATTGAATAGCTTTTTCTGTAGCGTACTGCGCCACATTTCCAGAACCAGAAACTAATACTGTTTTTCCTTCAAAAGAATTATTTTTAGTCATAAGCATATTTTCGGCAAAATATACAGTACCATATCCTGTGGCTTCTGGACGAATCTCAGATCCTCCCCAGGTTAATCCTTTTCCTGTTAAAACTCCCGTAAATTCATTACGCATTTTACGATACATCCCAAACAAGAAACCTATTTCACGTGCTCCTACTCCAATATCTCCTGCTGGAACATCAGTATTAGGACCAATATGTCTAAAAAGCTCACTCATAAAACTATGACAAAAACGCATAATTTCATCATCAGATTTTCCTTTAGGATCGAAATCAGAACCTCCTTTACCACCACCCATCGGAAGTGTAGTCAAACTATTTTTAAATACTTGTTCAAAAGCAAGAAACTTAAGAATACTTAAATTTACCGAAGGATGAAAACGTAATCCTCCTTTATAAGGACCTATAGCAGAATTCATCTGAATTCTATATCCTCGATTTACGTGTATTTCACCTTTATCATCTACCCAAGGCACACGAAACATTATAGCTCTCTCTGGTTCTACCATTCTCAAAAGAATGTTTTTTCCATTATATATTTCCTGCGTAGCTATATACGGTATTACAGTTTCTGCAACTTCTTGTACCGCTTGTAAGAACTCTGGCTCATGCGCATTACGAGCTCTTACTTCTTCCATAAATGCATCTATTTTTGCTTGCATATGTTAATAGGATTAAAAGATTCTTATTTAATGGTTAATTTATTTGGTCAAATATATGATATTATCAAAAAATTACATCTAATTTTTTGAATTTAATAACACTCTATCCAATAGCTTTTTCTAGATCAGAAATAAGATCATTGACGTCCTCAATTCCCACACTTAGTCTAATCAAAGAATCGACAACACCAGTCTTTTCTCTTTCTACTTTTGGAATTGACGCATGTGTCATACTTGCTGGATGTCCTGCTAAACTCTCCACCCCACCAAGTGATTCTGCCAATGTAAAAATCTTCAAATTTTCAACTATTCTTATCGCTTCTTTGTAATTACTATTTTTTGTAACAAAAGATATCATGCCACCAAAACCATTCATTTGTTCTTTAGCTACATGATAACCAGGATGATCCTTAAATCCTGGCCAGTATACATTTTCAATTTTAGGATGATTTTTTAGATAATTTGCTATGGCTTCTCCATTTTCACAATGACGCTGCATTCTAACGTGTAATGTTTTAATTCCTCTAAGCGCTAAAAAACTATCTTGCGGACCACAAACCGCACCACTTGCATTTTGAATAAAATACAGGCGATTCGCAATTTCATCATCCTTAACTATCAAAGCGCCCATTATCAAATCACTATGCCCTCCAATATATTTAGTAACACTATGCATTACGATATCAGCACCAAGATCTAAAGGTTGCTGTAAATAAGGTGTTGCAAATGTATTATCTACTGCTAATAGAAGATTATGTTTGTTAGAAATCTTACCAATTGCTTTAATATCGATAATATTCATCATTGGGTTTGTTGGTGTCTCTACCCAAATCAGTTTTGTTTTCTCATTAATGTATTTTTCAACGTTACCCGCATTTTTCATTCCAATAAAATGAAATTTTATTCCAAAACCTTCAAAAATTTTGGTAAACAATCTATAGGTTCCCCCATAGAGATCATTTGTTGAAATCACTTCATCGCCAGGTTTTAATAATTTAAGTACCGCATCAATAGCTGCTAATCCTGATCCGAAAGCCAATCCATGTTTTCCGTTTTCAAGACTTGCCAAAGCATTTTCTAAAGATTTTCTAGTTGGATTATGTGTTCTACTATACTCAAACCCTTTGTGTCCTCCAGGAGTAGTTTGAGCATAGGTAGAAGTTTGATATATTGGAGGCATTACAGATCCATAAGCAGGATCAAGTATTTGTCCTCCGTGTATTGTTTTGGTATTAAACTTCACGATTCCTCGATTTTTATCAGTGTTCTTATTTTTTAGATGTTCTTTCGATCAATTCTTATATTTCAGAACTGAAAAAAACCAACTTGTAATCTATTTTGTTAAAAAACTAAAACAAATTTATAACTTAATTCGTTCTAATCATATTTCAATGAATATCTTTAGTAGATGATTAACACAAAAACTAACACCAATCTTAAGTCACTTTTTTTAGCAGTAATCTCTATTTGTTTTTATAGCTGCCAAAAGAGTGAACCTTTAAGTTTTCATAAACGCACTATCGCCATTGATAATTATTTTGACTGCAATAGCTCTGATTGTGCTATTACAGAAATTTTTCTTCTAGAATCTATAAATGAAAATGAAATTGCAAAAAAAATCAATATTCAAATAGAAAAGGCTGCTAGTACTAGCTTAAACGTAGAAGATGACACTTCTATAGATAAAATAGAAGAAGCTCTTAAAAATTTTAATAACTCCTATCAAGAAATAAAAAAGGAATTTCCCGAAGAAATTATTCCATATGAAGCAAGTATAAACTGTGACATCAGTTATCAGAATAAATTCATTCTTTCTGTTCTAATAGATTCTTATATATTTACTGGAGGTGCTCACGGAAGTGGCAATTCGAACTACATAAACATTGATGCAAAAACTGGTGCAATTATACCGCATGAAAAACTCCTAAAGGATGTGAACAACTTTTCAATATATGTCGAAAAAATATTTAGAGAGAAGTACGCTATTCCTAATAAACAATCTATAAATAGTACTGGTTTCTTCTTTGATAATAACACTTTTAGTTTACCAAATAACATTGGGTTAACAGAGACCCATATTATTCTTTTCTATAACCAATATGAAATAAGTTCATACGCTGAAGGACCTATAGAGTTAAAACTTAAAAAAGAAGAAGTAGCGAATTATTTTACAACTACTATTTTATAATGACTTTTTGAGTGCTAAAATGTAACCGAGATGTATTCCCTCATGAAAATTATTAAAATTGATAGCATCCTCTACAGATTTTAATACAAAACCAGTACTAGTAGGATATTCTTGATACCCTTGAAAAATACTACCATCTATGTCTTTTTCAGTTTTATCAATGGTAGCAAAAAGAAGTTCTTTTACTTTTTCTACCTCTTCTTTACTTACCAAACCTTCTGTTTTAGTCCCTTTACGATATTTAGCAATCATCTCATCATCAATCATCATTGGTAATCCACTTAAATTATAAGTAAGCAACTGTTGCGTAACTACTACATGAGCAATATTCCAAATCAAATTATTATTAAACCCTTCTGGAACTTTATTTAGATCTTCCAATGAAAAGTTATCCATAATTTTGGCTAGTAATTTTCTATTGGTTCTTGTGATTTCTAATTGATCTTTCATATGTAAGTAGTAAACGTTCTTAATTTTTACCCAAAAATATGAGTTTTCAAAGAGAAATGAATTTCCTTTGTGTTGATTTTGACATTTTAAATAAAGATCTGTGAAAAAAGTATATTACCTATCAACCTGTGATACTTGTAAACGAATCATGAATGAACTAAACCTTTCTTCTGATTTTATTTTGCAAGACATTAAATCAGAAGCGATTAGCTTATCTCAAATAGAAGAAATGAAATCGTTAGCTGGTTCATATGAATCCCTTTTTAGTAAAAGAGCACGGCTTTATAAAGAAAGGAACCTAAAAAATCAAGTGTTAACAGAAGATCATTACAAAAATTTAATTCTAGAACATTATACATTCTTAAAACGTCCAGTAATATTATTTGATAATCAAATATTTATTGGTAATAGTAAAAAAGTAGTAGAAGCTGCAAATATTGCTATTAATGGATAAAAGAACGGCAGCATTACTAGCAGCTTTTGGCGCAAGTCTAATTTATGCAATCAATCACACCTTAGCAAAAGGTGTAATGCCAACCTATATTAAACCTTTTGGCTTTATTCTTCTTAGAGTAATTGGTGCCGCGGCGCTTTTTTGGTTAGCATCTATATGGGCTCCTAAGCAAAAAATTGATCACGATGATTGGTTAAGAGTATTTGGGTGTGCAATTTTTGGTATGGTGATTAATATGTTGATGTTTTTTAAAGGACTTCAATTATCTACACCGATAAACAGCTCAGTTATGATTACCATCTCTCCTATTTTGGTATTTGTGTTATCAGCTATTTTTCTTAGTGAAAAAATAACTTGGTTACGAACTGTTGGAATTCTACTTGGTTTTTCTGGAGCTTTGGGCTTAATTCTTTTTGGGTCAGAAACTAGACAAGATGCTCCTAATATTCCACTAGGTAATGTTCTTTTTATTGTCAATGCTGCTTCTTATGCTATATATCTTGTATTGGTAAAACCACTAACCGCAAAATATCATTCTTTTACTTTAATGAAATGGTTTTTCCTAATAGGGGTCATTGTTAATTTTCCTATTACCATTTCAGAATTTAGCGAAGTACAATGGACATCACTACCTTATGATGTCATATGGAAAATGGCTTTTGTAGTTGTTGGAACTACTTTTTTTACTTATTTGTTAAACGTATTCGCGCTAAAAACATTAAAAGCATCTACAATTGGTGCCTTTATCTATTTACAACCTTTATTGGCAATAAGTTTCGCCATGGCAATGGGAGCAGATTCTCTTAATGCCGTTAAAATAATCTCTGCGCTATTAGTTTTCTTAGGTGTGTATTTAGTGACCAAAAAACCTAAAAAACTAACTTAGGTCTTGTGGTATTTTTGCAAATTTTCTAGTGTCTTCTTTGGTAAGAATTTTAAAATTATCAGGACGCTCCACTTTATCCATAAACTGATTCATTTCTTCAGGAAGCGGTATTAATTTGCGAGTATTTAAATCTATCCAAGCACCCATCATCTCACATCTTGCAAAGTTTCTTCCTTTATAATCATAGAAATTATGTAAAAATTCAAAGAATTTTCCATCCTCGCTCATTCCAGATAATTCCAAAGAGACTTTTACAGGTCTACCATAAAAAACCTCTTTAAAATAATAGATATGCTCGTAGAAAACTACCGGTCCAATATTGAATTTTCCTAAAGATCGTTGATCAAAACCCAACTCAGACAAAAATGTCATTCTGGTATGTGCCGCATATTCTATATATGCTTTGTTAGCTAAATGACGATTTGCGTCAATATCATTCCATCTAATTTCGAATTCCTTCAAATACATAACTATTCATTTTACACTGTAAAAATACGAAAGACTTATTATGCTTGCATAATAAAACCTTGTTAAAAATAGCACTAGTATTCAACACCTGAAACATTTTTGAGTATAAAAACCTGTAGTAAATTAATATTTCTAAAATCTATAACTTCAAAATAAGACTCTTAAGGTTTTGAAAACCTTTAGGGTCTTCTTATTTTAGAAAAAAAATTAACGAATGTACATCAAACGTAATATTGGTTGGGGACTTATTCTTCGCTTTGCTTGGAGAAACTTACTATTTTTTACTATCTATACCGCAGCTATTTTTTCATTATATCATTTTTTAGGTTTACACTTTATTGACATTCCTTTTCAGCCACTTACAGTTATTGGAATTGCCGTAGCATTTTACATTGGTTTTAAAAACAGCCAAAGTTATGATCGTTTTTGGGAAGGTCGTAAAATTTGGGGAGGCATTGTTAATTATAGTAGAACGTGGGCAAATCAAGTTTTATGTCTAGTAAATGATAACCCTGAAACAAAAAAAGCACTTATTTATAGACACATAGCTTGGATTAATGCACTACGTATACAACTTAGACAACCTACTTCATTTTCCATAAAAGAAAATCCTTCCGTAGAACGTCTTGTTAAAAAACACGGAGAAAAAAACCCTGCATGTAATGCCACTAAAAATTTTATTTCAGACGAAGAGTATTCTGATTTACTACAAAGAAAAAATGCGGCAACTCATTTAGTAAAAAACCAAGGATTACATCTAAAAGAACTATTAAACTCCGGAAAAATTACAGAATTCGACAAACAACTTTTACACGGAATATTAGAGGAATTATATAATTTACAAGGAAAATGTGAACGTATCAAAAACACTCCTTTTCCTCGTCAGTATGCATATTTCAGTACTGTTTTTACTTGGATTTTTGTGCTATTATTGCCTTTTGGACTACTTAATGTTTTTGAAAATGAACTCAGCGATATGGCATACCATATTAAACCTTGGTTTATCTTCTTAATGATTCCTTTATCAGTATTAGTGTCTTGGATATTCACTACAATGGAAAAAGTAGGAAGTAATAGCGAGGATCCTTTTGAAGGAAGAATTAATGACGTTCCGATGACTGCACTTTGTAGAACAATTGAAATAGATTTAAGAGATATGTTAGATGAGAAAGATCTTCCGGAAAAAGTAAAACCGAAAGACAATATTCTTTACTAATGCCTTTAATAGAATCCACATACACTCCACCATATTTTTTTAAAAATGGTCACTTCTCTACTATATACCCTAATTTACTTAGAAAAGTAAACGATATTCTTCAGACGCGAGAACGTATAGAATTAGAAGATGGTGACTTTATTGATATCGATTGGAGTTATCCGTCTAATGGTGAATCTAATCAAAAAGTTGCTGTCTTAATTCATGGTTTAGAAGGCAATGCACAACGTCAATATATTGTCGGTTTGGCCAGGCACTTAAATAATAATCATTGGGATGTAGCTGCAGTAAATCTTAGAAATTGTAGTGGAGTCGTTAATAGACTATATAGATCTTATAATGCAGGTGTGAGTGAAGATTTAAGTTCAATTATCACCCATATCATCGAGAAAGAGTACAATACTATTTCGATATGTGGGTTCAGTCTTGGAGGTAACATAACGCTAAAATATTTAGGAGAGAGAGCAAGCCCTACTCAAGTTAAATCTGCAGTTGTAGTATCTGTACCTTGTGATCTATATGACTCTTTAAAAGAGATCAATAAACCAAAAAACTTTATTTATCAAAAACGATTTATTAAAAGCTTAAAAGAAAAACTGCACGAAAGGCAACAGGTTTTTCCAGAGCAAATCAGTAAATCAGATATCAATGCTTGTAAATCATTGATTGATATTGATAACTTATACACAAGCAAAGCTCATGGCTATACAAATGCTATTGATTATTATACAAAATGTAGTAGTAAACAATTTTTAAAAAATATTCAGATTCCAACATTAATTATTAACGCTAAGAACGATACTTTTCTGGGAAATGCTTGTTACCCAATTAAAGAAGCGCAGGAAAACAATAATTTATTTTTAGAGACACCTAATTTTGGTGGACATGTAGGCTTTTATCTTAGAGGTCTAACTTATTATAACGAGTATAAAACCGTACAGTTTCTAAATAAATGGTAAGCGAACCAGATGTTTTTACCGTAATTTGTAATATTTTACCTACACATGCGGATTGATGAAACAAACGTTAAGTCAATGTTAAGGTTTTGTGTAGTAATTTTTTATCCCTTTATCGAAAATCTTTTTTTAATTAGGAATATTTTAAGAGTTTTGGTCGTTTCCTTATAGAATTATCAGGGAAATCAAATTATCGCTAACTCAAACTCAATAAAAATGAAAAAAAGTTACAAAAACCTTACTGGGAGAAGGTTTAAAAAACTACACATGTTAGTTTTTTCTATGATGATACTTCTTTCGGCTGGAGCATTCGCTCAGGATAAAGCCCAGAGGTCAAAAATCATGTCGGAAAGTAATCTTTCTAAACTTAATCAACTACAAGTTGAGAATGCAGAAAAAGCTGCAATTCAAAAGAAAGAAGCTATACAAGCTGCAAAGCAAAATGGATGGCCTATTAAAACCACGCTAAAGGATGGAACTTTTTCTGAGCTGCAAAGACTTGCTCCAGATGGAAGTGCACTTTATTATACTACTTATAACGTAGACGCTGCGGAATCCACAAGAACGAATCATCTTAATATTGGAGGATCACTTGGATTAAACCTAGATGGTCAAAATATGACTGCCCATGTATGGGACGGTGGACATGCAAGAGAATCTCACCAGGAATATGATGGTGCTGGAGGAAACAATCGTGTTACTATCCAAGATGCCGCTTCAGAAGGAGGCACTCAATTAAACTTTCACGCTGCTCACGTAACTGGAACTATTACAGCTTCTGGTGTTCAAGCTGCTGCAAAAGGAATGGCTCCTCAGTCTAAAGTAAATGGATATATGTGGAACAATGATGTTGCTGAAGCTACAACTGCTGCTGCAAACGGAATGATCATATCTAATCACTCTTATGGATTTAGAGGAGATCTTGTACCAGATCAATATTTTGGTGCATATATAGACACTTCTAGAGATTGGGATGAAGTAATGTTTAATGCACCTTTCTACCTAATGGTAGTAGCTGCTGGTAATGATGGTAACCAAAATGGATATAACGGACAACCACTTGATGGAAACTCTTCTTATGATAAATTAACAGGACATTCTACTTCTAAAAACAATTTAGTAGTCGCGAATGCTCAGGATGCTAATATTAACTCGGATGGATCATTAAGTAGTGTTTCTATAAACAGTTCTAGTAGTGAAGGTCCAACGGATGATTATCGTATCAAACCAGATATTACCGGAAACGGTACTGGGGTTTACTCTACATACGAAAGCAGCAATACAGCTTATGCTAGTATTACTGGTACTTCTATGGCATCACCTAATGTTGCAGGATCATTACTATTATTACAACAACATTATAATAATACAAATGGTAGTCTTATGAGAGCTGCAACTCTAAAAGGTTTAGCTCTTCATACAGCAGACGATGCCGGACCTTCTGGTCCTGATGCAGTTTATGGATGGGGATTATTAAACGCTAAAAAAGCTGCTGAAACTATCACTAACAATGGAAATGAAACCAAAATTGAAGAACTTACGCTGAATAGTGGACAAACATATTCAATTACTGTAGATTCTGATGGTGTAAATTCTTTGATGGCTTCTATCTCTTGGACGGATCGTGCTGGAACGGCTGTTTCTGCAACTAATTCGAATGCAGCTGTGTTAGTAAATGATTTAGATATTAGAGTTACAAAAAACACTACTACATACAATCCTTATAGATTAACTGGTATTACTACAAATGGAACAGGAGACAATACTGTAGATCCATATGAAAGAGTTGATGTAGCTAATGCTACTGGTACATATACCATTACTGTAACCAACAAAGGATCTTTAGTGGGAGGAAGTCAAAACTTCTCTCTTATCGTAACTGGATTAACAGGAACACCTGTTGTTTGTAATGCTACTGTTCCTGTAGGAGTAGGAGCTTCTAACATTGGTTCTGATTCTGCAACTATAAACTGGACTGCGATTCCTGGAGCATCTTTTGATGTAAGATATCGTCAAACAGGAACTTCAACTTGGACTACACAAACAGCAAGTGGTGTTTCATCTGTAATTTCTGGTTTAGCTGAAACTACTTCATATGAAGTACAAGTAAGAAGTAACTGTTCTGATGGATCTACATCTTCTTACAGTGCATCTACTACTTTTACGACTACCGAAATTCAATTAAACTATTGCGCATCTAATGGTAATAGTGTTGCTGACGAATATATTGGTAATGTTCAATTAGGAACAATTAATAATGCTTCTGGAGCAGGAAGTGGAGGTTACTCAGATTTTACTTCGATTTCTACCTCAATTTCCAAGGGAAGTGATTATACAATTACTGTAACACCTACCTGGACAGGAACTACATATAGTGAAGGATATAGTGTATGGATTGACTATAATCAAAATGGAGTTTTTACAGATTCTGGTGAGCAAGTATGGACACAAGCTGCAACACAAACTACGCCGGTTAGTGGAAGTTTTACAGTACCTTCAAGTGCATTAAACGGAAATACAAGAATGCGTGTTTCTATGAAATATAATGGAGTACCAACTTCTTGTGAATCTTTTCAATATGGAGAAGTAGAAGACTATACTGTTACAATTGGAGCTTCTACTGGTGATACACAAGCACCAACTGCACCAACAAGTTTAGCTGCATCTGACATCACTGAAACTACTTTAACTTTATCCTGGAATGCTGCTACAGATAATGTAGGAGTTACTGCTTATGATGTATACCAAGGAAGTACTATTTTAGGAGAAGTTACTGGAACAACTGCAAACGTTACTGGATTAACAGCAAGTACTGCATATCAATTTAGTGTAAAAGCAAAAGATGCCGCTGGAAATGAATCAGCGTTTAGTAATACAATTGATGTTACTACTGCGGACGCTCCAGATACACAAGCACCAACTGCACCAAGCGGATTATCAGCTTCTAATATCGAGGAAACAACCTTAACACTATCATGGAATGCTGCTACAGATAATGTAGGAGTTACTGCTTATGATGTATACCAAGGAAGTACTGTATTAGGAGAAGTTACAGGAACAACAGCAAATGTTACTGGATTAACTGCAGACACTACATATCAGTTTAGTATTAAAGCAAAAGATGCTGCTGGAAATGAATCAGCATTTAGTAATACTATAAATGTAACTACTACTGGAGGATCTGGTGGAGGTGGTTGTACTTCAGGTATTTCCTCTTTCCCATATGATGAAGGATTTGAAAATACTTTAGGAGCTTGGACTCAATCAACTGCTGATGATATTAATTGGACTGTTGATGCTAGTGGAACACCTTCTAGTAGCACTGGACCTTCTAGCGCCACTCAAGGTTCTTACTATATTTTTGTTGAGGCTTCAGGAAATGGAACGGGATATCCTAACAAACAAGCTATCTTAAATTCTCCTTGTTTCGACCTTTCTGGTCTTTCAGAAGCAAGCTTCTCTTTCAGCTATCATATGTATGGTGCTACAGACATGGGAAGTATCGCTGTAGATGCAAGTACTGACGATGGTGCTACTTGGACAAATATTTGGAGTGAATCTGGAAATAAAGGAAATTCTTGGTTAACAGCTAGTATTGACCTTGCAACTTATGTTGGAGGAGGAGTTCAATTAAGATTTAACAGAATTACAGGATCTACCTGGCAAGCTGATATTGCAATTGATAATGTATCATTAACCAATACTTCTGGTGGTGGTGGATCAACAGATATCTGTGAAGGAGTTGCTGAATGGAGTAGTTCTCAATCCTATCAAACTGGGGATCAGGTTACGTATCAAGGAAACCTATTCGAAAGAACGGCTACAGGATGGACAAACCTTGGAGCATGTGGAACTACAACATCTTTTGTTACCACTTCTGATGACCCACAAGGACCTCCAACAGAATTACTATCTGTATATCCTAATCCATTGAAAGGAGCAATTCTTAATGTTCGTGCAGGAAACTACGGAACTCAAGAATATTCAATTCATAACATGTTGGGGCAAACGGTTCTTAAAGGAACTTTCTCTAACACAATTGATGTTCAAGGATTGGAAGCTGGAGTATACATGTTAAAAGTAAATATGGGAACGGTTCGTTTCATAAAAGAATAAAAATTTAAGACAGATAACCTTAATTTTTAATAAAGCCCTGAAACAAAATTGTTTCAGGGCTTTTTGTATACTTGTAATTCATAACTAGCTGATTTTAATCAATCATGAAATATTACGAAACTGACAGACTTAAATTACGCGCTGCAACTATAGAAGATGCTGATTTCTACCTAAAACTTCTAAATAGTCCTAAATGGCTTCAAAACATCGGAGATCGTAATGTAAAGACCACTAAAGACGCAGAAACTTATATTACAGAAAAAATGACCCCTCAATTAGAGCGATTAGGGTATTCAAATTACACAGTAATTAGAAAATCTGATAATATAAAAATTGGTTGTTGCGGATTATATGACAGAGATGGTATTGAAGGCGTAGATATCGGTTTTGCTTTTTTACCAGAATTCGAAAAAAAAGGGTATGCCTATGAAAGTTCATTTAAAATAAAAGAAATTGGAATTAGCAAATTTGGAATTAAAAAAATTAGTGCTATTACAATACCAGAAAACACATCTTCACAAAAGTTATTAGAAAAACTGGACTTTACTTTTATAAAAATGATCAAAATTCCAAACGATGATGAGGATCTTATGTTGTATGAATATCAAATAAATTCCTAAAAATTTTTGGTATAAGAATTCTCTAAATTGATACAATTATGAAAAACATCACACTTGTTTTATTTATAGCACTTAGCGTCGCGCTCACAGGATATATTCCAATTCATAAGTCAAGTATTGAGAATAAATTTTTAAGTCATGAAATAGACCTAAAACATCAGTGTTTAAAGTTTTATTGGAAAGATAAGTATGGAAAAAACTTTAGAAACTTTCAAAATCTCAAATCAGCATTGCAAAAAGAGAATAAAGAGTTAGTTTTTGCTATGAACGGAGGTATGTACAACAAAGATTTATCACCACAAGGATTATACAATGAAAACGGAGTGGTAAAATCCGAGACAGACACTCTTGACAAGGGTTACGGAAACTTCTACCTACAACCAAACGGCGTGTTTTATATAAACAAGGATAACAAACCTATTATTATTCCTACCAATAATATTAAAAAACTTGATCATATCGCTTATGCAACACAGTCTGGCCCAATGCTATTGATTAATGGAAAAATTCATTCTAAATTTAATCAAGGTTCTCCTAATATTCATATTAGAAATGGAGTTGGAATTCTACCAAATGGAAATTTACTTTTTGCAATCTCTAAAGAAAAGGTCAATTTTTACGATTTTGCTAGTTATTTTAAAGAGAAAGGATGTAAAAATGCTTTATATCTTGATGGTTTTGTTTCTCGAGCATATTTACCATCTTCCAAATGGGAACAATTAGATGGTAATTTTGGCGTAATCATCGCAGAAATCAAATAATTAAAAATAAAAAACCTGTTAAACATTATAGGCTAACAGGTCATTCATCGCGACTTGGGGAGGTTGCGATTAATTAACAACAAAAAATCACATAACAAAAATTATCTTTTTTGTTAAAACAAAAATACTTTCTTTGCTAAATACATACAGTTAGAAATCAATTCGATTGTAGGTTTAACTGATTTCTGTAAACGATTTATACGCTTTTTCATAATAGGGCAATGTGTGAGGGTTAAAACTTAATTAAAATTTTAAAAGAGAACAATAATAAAAACTGTACTTCTTTATAGGGAATGCTAATATGCAAATTATTTTTCAAAATAACGTTTAAATGCCATTAAAATCGACAAAAAACACAAAATTTTAACATTTGTTAAGATTTTTATAGAATTTACAGGTTAAAGCAAAGGTTTAGGTAAGTAAAAACAACAGTATCAAAGTAGGTTTATTCCTACATTTTAACTGTTTTATAACCTCTTTTACACATAACGTATTATTATTTGATTTATTATTCGTTCGTAATTATTTAATAAGCGTTCAGAATTATATAGTATCTGATTAAATCAATCCAAAATCATTTCTGGCACATTTCCTTCAATTATTAGATTCCCCTCTGTTGCATTTTGTATATCTTCTACACTAACACCCGGAGCTCGTTCTAACAATTTAAACCCCTCATCAGTCACTTCTAAAACCGCCATATTGGTTACCACTTTTTTAACACAACTTACCCCTGTTAAAGGCAAGGAACATTTTTTAAGTAACTTAGAAGCCCCTGCCCTATTCGTATGCATCATTGCCACTATAATATTCTCTGCACTAGCCACCAAATCCATTGCTCCACCCATTCCCTTAACCATTTTACCAGGGATTTTCCAATTTGCAATATCTCCATTCTCAGCAACTTCCATTGCTCCTAAAATAGTTAAATCAACGTGCTGCCCACGTATCATATTGAAACTAGTTGCAGAATCAAAAAAGGAAGCTCCTGCCATTGTCGTAATAGTTTGTTTACCAGCATTTATAATATCAGCATCTTCTTCTCCTTCAAATGGGAAAGGTCCCATTCCCAAAACTCCATTTTCACTTTGAAACTCCACTTCTATACCCTCTGGTATGTAATTAGCAACTAATGTAGGAATTCCAATTCCTAGATTCACAAAATATCCATCTTCCAACTCCTTAGCGATACGTTTTGCTATTCCATTTTTATCTAGCATAATATGTTTTCTTATAAAATTTATTTGAAATGTCTATAACTTAATAAGCAAAAAACCTATCTCTTCCGTACAGTACGTTGTTCTATTCTTTTTTCATAAGTATTACCTTGGAATATTTTTTGAACAAAAATTCCTGGTATATGAACTTGATCAGGATCAAGACTACCTGCAGGAACTAATTCCTCCACCTCGGCTACCGTAATTTTTGCAGCACCACACATACAAGGGTTAAAATTTCTAGCAGTTCCTTTAAAAATAAGATTACCAGCTTCATCACCTTTCCAGGCTTTTACAAAAGCGAAATCCGCATCAAAAGCCTTTTCAAGTATATACATTTTACCATTAAACTCTCTAGTTTCCTTTCCCTCTGCTACCTCTGTTCCATAACCAGCAGGTGTATAGAATGCAGGAAAACCACCTTGCGCGGCTCTACATCTTTCTGCTAATGTACCTTGAGGAATAAGTTCCACTTCTAGCTCTCCACTTAACATCTGGCGTTCGAATTCTTCATTTTCTCCAACATAAGAAGAAACCATCTTCTTAATTTGCTTTTGCTGTAACAAAAGCCCTAAACCAAAATCATCCACACCGGCGTTATTAGAAATACAGGTTAATCCTTTAATATTTTTCTTTACCAATTCTGCAATAGAATTTTCAGGTATTCCACAAAGACCAAAACCTCCTAACATAAAGGTCATATTATCTTTTACTCCTTCTGTAGCTTCAACTACTCCAGCCACTGTTTTACGAATCATAGTGTTTAATTTTTAGCAGATTAAAAGTACCAAAAAAAACAGTACTAAAACGTTTGAATACTTATAGTTTTAGAAATAATTTGATTTTTATAAGGGAAATTAAAATTGGAATTCGTCTTGTACCTTATCTCTAGTTTCATAGATTTCACAATCTAACTGTACAGATAGATTTACAGGTTTTACAAACTCAGATTTAGACACCTGTAGACTTCTATCCTGATAACATTTTTTCATATACAGTGCCCATATTGGAAGTGCCATAGAAGCACCACTTCCATAAGTTATAGATTCAAAATGTATTGATCTACTATCTCCACCTACCCATACTCCTGTACAAAGGTTGGGAACGATTCCCATAAACCATCCATCACTATTATTTTGAGTAGTTCCAGTTTTACCAGCTATTGGATTATCAAACTTATAAGGGTGTCCAGTAATAACATTTTTATAAAGGTATTGATTCGAAGCATCCGTTCTTAACGATCTACCAGATCCAGTTTCTGTAACACCTTCCATCAAATTAAGTGTTATATATGCTGATTCTTTGCTAATAACATCCTTGCGCTCTGGGAAATTATCATACAGCAAGGTTCCGTTTTTATCTTTAATATGAGAAACTATAAAAGGTTTAATATATATTCCTTCATTTGCAAACGCACTATACGCCCCAACCATTTCAGAAAGCTTTATGTTTTCTGTTCCTAACGCAATAGAAGCTACAGCATTTATTTCTGACTGAATTCCTAGTTTTCTTGTTAAATTAATCACAGTTTCTGGACCTATTCTATCCATTAATCTTGCAGAAACTGTATTTATTGATTTTGCTAATCCATTCTTGAGTGTTACTGATCCAATATAATTACCGTCTGTATTTGTTGGTGTCCAATCCTGGCCAGATACTCCATGTTTTCCTACGGGTATAGTAATTTTAGCTCTTGGTATTTTATAACAAGGAGAATACTTTAATTGGTCTACAGCGGTAGCATATACAAATGGTTTAAAAGTAGAACCAACCTGTCTTGTACCCTGGTTTACATGATCATACTTAAAATACTTATTATTAATTCCTCCAACCCAAGCTTTCACCTCTCCAGTTTGAGGGTTCATCGACATTAATCCAGTGTGCAAAAACCTTTTATAATATAAAATTGAATCTCTTGGTGTCATAATGGTGTCAATTACACCTTCCCAAGAAAATATGCTCATCTTGGTTGGAATATTGAAAGAAGTAAGAATCTCATCTTCACTTTTGCCATTATCCTTCATTATTTTTCTTCTAGCTGAATTTCTAATAGCTTTATTTACAATTTTATCTTTTTGTTCGTTAGAAATCCCTCTAAACGGAGTTGTGTTATTTGTTTTTTCTTGCTTATCAAATTCTTTTTGAAGATTGGTCATATGTTCCTTAACAGCTAGCTCAGCGTATTTTTGCATTCTGGAATTTACAGTAACATAAATTTTAAGACCATCCTCGTATATATTATGATATTCTAACTCTCCATTTTCATTCTCACCAATAGGATTATGTTTTATCCAATCCTCTACAAATTGTTTCACTTCTCTCCTAAAATAAGTTGCAGTACCTTCTGCATATCCTTCAGGTCTATAATCAAGTTCTATTGACAACTGCTGTAAACTATCTTTTTCTTTATTTGTCAAATATCCATATTTGGCCATTTGGCTTAATACTATATTTCTTCTATCAATTGCATTTTCTAATCTCGTTTTTGGATTATATATGGTTGCGCTTTTAAGCATACCTATTAATACGGCTGACTCTTCTATTTTGAGGTTTTTAAGTTCTTTATTAAAATAAATTCTTGAAGCAGATCCAATACCTATTGCTTGTCTAGCAAAATCATATTTATTTAGATACATTACAATAATTTCATTCTTAGTATACTGTCGTTCTAAACGTGCCGCTATTACCCACTCTCTAATCTTTTGAGTGTACTTATCTAATTTTTTTGATCTAAGACCAATAAACAGTAACCTTGCTAGTTGTTGTGTAATTGTACTTGCTCCTCCTTTGCTTCCTAAAGACGCAAAAGCCCTAAATGTGCCTCTTGGATCAACACCAGAATGTCCATAAAAACGGACATCTTCTGTAGCAATCAATGCATCTACTAAATGTTTTGGTAAATCATCATATTTTATTGGAGTCCTATTTTCATTGGGTTTAAAAATAGTTCCTAACTGAACACCATCAGAAGAAATAATCTGAGAAGCAAGATCATTTCTAGGATTCTCTAAATCCTCAAAAGTCGGCATCTCCCCTAAAACACCCCAACTAGCCAAAAGAAACAAAAAAGGGACAGTAATAACTGCTACAATAAAACTAACCCAGAAATATTTAATATACCTCCGTTTGTCAGAAAACGATATTTTTTTACTTGTCGTTATTTTAGAATGAGATTTCTCCATTTTATTACTAATGGATTTGTTTACCTAAAGACCAAACTCATCTTCTATTGGATCTTCTATTTTAATGTTTTTCTTAAACTCTTTACAATCTACCTCTATTGTTAAATTTTCTGGCTTTTTAAAGGCTGCTTTCGACACTTTAAGTGTTTTGTCCTCATAACACTTCCTCATATACAAAGCCCAAATTGGTAATGCCATTGTAGCTCCTTGACCATATCTTGTGGAATTAAAATGCGTAGCACGATCATCCGCACCAACCCAAACACCAGTACACAAATTAGGAACTATACCCATAAACCAACCATCACTTTGATTCTGTGTTGTACCAGTTTTACCTGCAATTGGATTTGTAAATTGATAAGGATACCCTGTTACTACATTCTTTAAATCGTATCTATTAGAAGGTCCAGATCTAAGGCGAGCTCCAGATCCTGACTGCGTTACTCCTTCTAATAAGTTTAGCGTTACATAAGCTGCTTCTTTACTAATAACATCTCTAGTTTCTGGTTCAAATTGATATAAAGTAGTTCCATTTTTATCCTCAATACTAGTGATCATAACAGGTTTATTATAAATCCCCTCATTAGCAAAAGTACCATATGCACCAACCATCTCAGACAGTTTAAGATCTACTGAACCTAATGCAATAGAAGCAACTTCTATAATCTCAGATTCAACACCAGATTTTTTAGCGAGTCTTACTATAGGTTCTGGCCCAATTCGATCCATCAAACGTGCAGAAATTGTGTTTACTGACTTTGCAAGAGCTTCCTTAAGACTAAGATAACCTATATATTTTGCGTCACTGTTTTTTGGTGTCCAATCTTCCATCACACCATGCGATCCTGCAGGAATTGTAATCTGTGACATAGGTAATGTATCACACGGAGATAATTTAAGTTGATCAATTGCTGTCGCATACACAAAAGGTTTAAAAGTAGAACCTACCTGACGTGCTCCTTGATACACATGATCATATTGGAAGTGTTTTATATCGACACCTCCAACCCAAGCTTTAACCTGACCCGTTTGAGGCTCCATCGACATCATACCTGATCTTAGAAAACTCTTATAGTACAAAATTGAATCTCTAGGAGTCATAATTGTATCAATATACCCTTTCCAAGAAAATATTTTCATCTCTGTCTTAACATCAAAAGATTTTAAAATTTCCTCCTCACTTTTATTTTGAGATAACATTTTCTTTCTTCGAGCAGAACTACGAATAGCTCTTTTTATAATTCCATTTACTTCTTGTTTACTAAGATCTCTAAATGGTGCTGTTTTATTCTTAAGCTCTTGTTTATCAAACTCTTTTTGCAAGTTAGACATGTGTTCTTGAACAGCTTCTTCTGCATATTTTTGCATTCTAGAATCAATGGTTACATTAATTCGTAATCCGTCTCTATAAATATTATAAAATTGAGCATTCCCTTCTTCATCTTCTCCTTTTGGATTCTTTTTAACCCAGTTACCCATCCAACTTCTTACATATTCTCTAAAATAGGTAGCAATTCCGTCAGAATGTCCTTCTGGAGCATAATCAAGGTTTAAAGGTAATTGTTGTAAGCTATCTTTTTCCTTAGTAGTTATATACTCATATTTTGCCATCTGAGATAAAACCACATCTCTTCTATTTTTTACTAATTCTGGTCTTCTTAAAGGATTAAAGAGCGACGAATTCTTAAGCATACCAACTAATACAGCAGCTTCTTCTTTTTTAAGTTCCTTTGGTGTTTTATTAAAATAAATCCGTGAAGCAGAACTTACTCCAATTGCTTGATTTAAGAAATCATACTTATTAAGATACATAGCCATGATCTCATCTTTGGTATACTGTCTTTCTAATCTTGCAGCAATTACCCATTCCTTTATTTTTTGAGTATACCGTTGCCAACCTTTGGATCTCGTTCCTGTAAAAAGTAATTTTGCCAATTGCTGGGTAATTGTACTTGCCCCTCCCTTTTTACCTAAGAAAGCAAAAGCTCGAATGGTTCCTCTAGCATCGATTCCCGAATGATCATAATATCTAACATCCTCAGTTGCTACCAATGCATCTACCAGGTTAATAGATAAATCCTCGAAACTTACTGGTGTTCTATTTTCCTTAAAAAAAGTTCCTATTTGCTTTCCGTCAGACGAAATAATCTGCGTTGCTAAATCATTTTGTGGGTTTTCTAAATCATCAAAACCAGGCATTTCTCCAAAATACCCCCAACTTGCAAATAAGAAAATTAGGATCACTAAGAATATTCCTGAAGCAAAAGTGATCCAAAACCACTTAATATATTTAAGTACACTAATTTCTGAGGTTTTTGACTTTTTCCTAGTCGATTTGGGTGTTGCTTTAGCCATTTTATTTAGGATTTTGTGCAAATTCTATTCTAAAACCAATATCTGTAATTCCTTCAAGAGAACTTATACCAAACGTCTCTCCATTTTTTCTCATTGCGTGTTGAAGTGTAATTTTATAAATTCCATTTTCATTGAAATTTACATTCTCTTTATACCACAACTTACTTTCTTTTACATCTGAAAAACCAGTACCAAGCCATTCTCCATTTGATGCTGCCATATCATATTCTAAAGTATCCGTAACTATCTTCCCATTGGGAAACTCCATTTCACTAATCAAAAAAATATTACTATATCTATAGTCATTCGTATTCCTAAGATTAATAAACAAATCATAGGTTTGTAATGAATCTAAGACCGGTAAATCAAATGTGACTTTTTCATCTTTTTCCCACGAACTGGACACCGTTTTATATTCATCAAAAACACGGGTGTCATCACAAGAAGACAACACTATAAAAAGAAAAAGCAAAGTTAAGAACCTAAGATTTATCATTATTCTTGCGTTGCTGTGGTTTACGTTTCCTATTATTACGTTGGTTATTTTTTTTCTTATTCGAATTTTTGTTCTCAGAAGTATTTGTTTTTGATTTTTGAGGAGTCGGTTTATTATTTTCTGCTGCGACCTTCTTTTTATTTCTATTTCTGTTTTTATTTCTCCTTCTGCTTCTTTTTGGTTGATCAAAACGTGTTAAACTATCTTGTCCTACAACGTTCTCAAAATCTACTTTAGTATCTTCAATTAATTCTGAAGCAAAATCTTCAAGGCTCGCTACCTTTTCTTTCTTCTTATTTGCATCAATAATCTCATTTGCATGATCAGCAGAGATTTTATGCCAATTCATCCATTCTCCTTCATAGGCATACCACAAATAACCTTTAAAAATATCTATTTTCTGACATACTGCAGTACCCTTTTCTGTTTGTAGTTTTATCTCTGTTTTAGGGAATTCATTTAAAGCATCAATGTAGGCGTCTAATTCATAATTAAGACAACACTTTAATTTTCCACACTGACCAGCTAATTTCTGAGGATTTAAAGATAATTGCTGATAACGAGCAGCACTCGTATTTACAGATCTAAAATCTGTAAGCCAAGTAGAACAACATAATTCGCGTCCACAAGAACCTATACCACCCAATCGCGCGGCCTCTTGTCTAAAACCTATTTGACGCATCTCTATTCTGGTACTAAACTCTTGAGCGAATTCTTTAATTAATTGTCTAAAATCTACACGTTCCTCTGCAGTGTAATAAAAAGTACATTTAGAACCATCACCCTGAAACTCAATATCCGAAATTTTCATCTGCAACTTTAGACGAATTGCAATTTCTCTTGATCTTACTTGTATAGCTTGTTCGCGATCTCTAGCCTTTTGCCATATATCGATATCTTTCTGAGATGCTTTTCGATATATCTTCCTAACATCTTCGCTATCGATATCAACCTTCTTCTTTTTCATTTGAATACGTACCAACTCCCCCGTAAGTGTAACAATACCTACATCATGTCCGGGAGAAGCCTCCGTAGCTACAATATCCCCAATACTCAAAGAAAGATTTTCTATGTTCTTGAAAAAACTTTTTCTTCCGTTTTTAAAACGAACTTCTACACAATGAAAAGGTGCTACACCACCTGGCAGTGACATATTAGATAACCAATCAAAAACAGTTAACTTATTGCAACCATCTGTACCACATGTACCATTATTCTTACATCCTTTTGGTTGTCCGTCTTTCCCGGAGGAACAACTACTACACCCCATATTCTCTTGCTATATTGAAATTTGTCTATGACTAGTCATAACAAATATGATTCTTACTCAGATCAGATGCTCAATACATCCGACATCTTAATCGATAAAGATACTATGATTTCTGTTAAAACCATAGTATCTAAATCATTTTAGTATTATTGCTTATATTTCAGTACTTCTGAACGTCCTTTTTTAAAGATTTTATTACTATTTCCTTTACCTTTTCTCAATGCTTTTTGTTCTTCATAAGGCAAGCTGTTAATCTCTTGACATTCTACAGAACAACAACTATCCATTTTTGCTGCACAATCTTCACATTGAATAAATAAAAGATGGCAAGCTTCATTCTCACAATTAACGTGGGTATCACAAGGTTTTCCGCATTGATGACAGTTAGAAATCACATCATCAGAGATTCTTTCGGATCTTCGGTGATCAAATACAAAATTTTTACCAAGATATTTGTTCTCTAACCCTTTCTCTTCTACCTGTCTAGCATATTCTATAATCCCACCTTCTAACTGGAATACGTTTTTAAAACCTTTATGCTTATAATATGCACTAGCTTTCTCGCATCTAATCCCGCCAGTACAATACATTACCAATTTTTTATCTTCTTTATGATTTTTTAAATCTTCTTCAATTATATCTAAAGAATCTCTAAATGTATCTACATCTGGAGTTATTGCACCTTTAAAATGTCCTATTTCACTTTCATAATGATTACGCATATCAACTAAGACTGTATCAGGATCTTCAATCAACTGATTAAACTTGTCTGCATCTACATGAACTCCTTTATTAGTAACATCAAAAGTTTCATCATTTAAACCATCTGCCACAATTTTTTTACGAATCTTTACTTTCAATTTTAAGAAAGATTTGATATCCTGCTCTCTTGCAATATTCAATCGAACATTTTCTAAGAAAGAGATACTATCTAAGTGTTTTTTAAAGGCTTCAAAATTTGGAGCAGGAACGGATAACTGACCATTAATTCCTTCTGTAGCGACATAGATTCTTCCTAAAACATCTAGTTCATCCCAATGTATAAAAAGGTGATTTCTGAAAATCTCAGTATTTCCGATATGTGCGTATTTATAAAAAGAGAGTGTAAGACGATCAGTACCTGCCTCATCAATAAGGGCAGCTCTCTCTTTTGCACTTAATTTGTTGTACAGTTGCATGCTATACTAATTTTTTAAGTTAAAAAGAATTTATTTTAATTTCTGCAAAAGTACAAATCATGGTTTAATATACAAGGATTGTATCATATAGGAATAAAAAATGCCTTGAAAACCACTTCAAGGCATTTTTTGGGCTAATTCGTTATTTAATTAATTTACTTAATCTAAAACGACTAAAAATTAAATAACGAAGCTAGCCACCTTCTACTATACAATTACTAATAGAAGTAATCGTACACCCAACAAGGTTATGTCTTACGACTCTTTTAAGAAATTTCATCTACATCCTCCTTCTTCACTGTTTGTTCTAGTTTTGCTTTCTATGTAGATGCAGAAAAATAAAAAGGGTTGCGTTGCGAATTAAAAAAATATCAAAATCCCATTTTATTGAATGAATAATCATTGTTAATAAATTAGTTAGATAAGTACAATTTTTAAAATGTGTATGCAAAAAACTTGTAGTATTTTAGCCATTATCAATAACAAAAGAAAGTGAGCGCATGAGTACTGAAAAAGAAAAAGATGCAAAATTAAAAGCGTTAAAACTAACTTTAGACAAGCTAGACAAAGCATACGGGAAAGGTACCGTAATGAAGATGGGGGACGATGCAGTTCAGGAGGTAGAAGTTATATCGACAGGATCACTTGGATTAGATTTAGCTCTAGGAGTTGGAGGTTATCCAAGAGGTAGAGTAATAGAGATATTTGGACCTGAATCTTCTGGTAAAACAACCTTAACATTACACGCAATTGCACAGGCTCAAAAAGGAGGTGGAATTGCTGCTTTTATAGATGCAGAACACGCATTTGATCGTTTTTATGCAGAAAAACTAGGTGTAGACATAGACAATTTAATTATCTCTCAACCAGATCATGGTGAGCAGGCATTAGAAATTGCTGATAATTTAATACGTTCGGGAGCAATTGATATCATAGTTATTGACTCAGTAGCTGCATTAACTCCTAAAAGTGAGATTGAAGGAGAAATGGGAGATTCTAAAATGGGGCTTCATGCAAGATTAATGTCTCAGGCCTTAAGAAAACTAACAAGTTCAATTAGTAAGACTAACTGTACAGTTATCTTTATCAACCAGCTTCGTGAAAAAATCGGAGTAATGTTTGGTAATCCTGAGACTACTACGGGTGGTAATGCTCTTAAATTCTATGCTTCAGTTAGATTAGACATACGTAGGTCTACTCAGATTAAAGATAGTAATAGTGCTGTACAAGGAAATAAAACCCGAGTAAAAGTTGTAAAAAATAAAGTTGCTCCACCATTTAGAACTGCGGAGTTCGATATTATGTATGGTATGGGAATTTCTAAAACTGGTGAAATTATTGACATCGGTGTTGATTATGAAATTGTCAAAAAGAGTGGTTCTTGGTTTAGTTATCAAGACACAAAACTAGGACAAGGTAGAGATGCTGTAAAGAACCTATTAAACGATAATCCGGAACTTATGGAAGAACTGGAGGAAAAAATCAAAGAAGCTATCAAGATTGTAAATGAATAACATACAATAGCATTATATAAAAAAATCCCGGACATCCGGGATTTTTTTATACCTTATATCTTAGTTTTATCCAATAAGAATACTTTTAAAAAGTATTCTTATTAAAAAACATCATCGAAACGCAACCTTATCTATTTACAAACATCTATATAATAGTATTTGGTATGTAACCCCAAAATTAGTGGTATGAAAAATATAAAAATAGTAGCACTATTCATTTTTACAATTTGCTTATCCAGCTGTTTGAATGATGATGATGCAGGGATCAATTTTTCTTATGAATTGGTTCCAATTGAAGAAGTGAGTATTCCCGATCAATTTATTAGAGGTGAGACTTATGAAATTACAGTTTCTTATTTTAGACCTTCTGACTGTCATTCTTTTAGTGGGTTTGATTATGATAGATTATCCAATGAACGTACTGTCTCTGTGGTAAATGTAGTAGTTAATGATCGAATTTGTGAAAATCTAGAACAAACAGATTTAGTCAATGTTTCCTTCAATTTTTTAGTTGGTTTCGAAGACTCATATGTTTTTAGGTTTTGGCAAGGTAGAAATGATCAAGGCGAAAATCAATTTTTAGTTATGGAAATTCCCGTTGTGGAATAGACATTATATATATTCTGTTAATCAAAATAAAAACTATTAGTGAGTTTAGACCAACTCATAAAAAAGTGTAAAAAACAAGATGCCAAGGCACAAGAACAACTGTATAGACTATACGGCAGTAAACTATTTTCTATCTGTCTTAAATATTCTAACAGTTACGTTAATGCCGAAGACACCTTGCAAGACGCTTTTATTACAATTTTTGATAAGATAGAGCAATATCGTGGTAAAGGTTCTTTTGAAGGATGGATAAAGAGAATTACTGTAAATACTGCTTTACAAAAATATCGTAAACAAAAAGTTTTTGAAATTATTGGAGAAGAACAGATAGAAGAGGTAGAAGTAGAAATCGATGAAGATACCATTTCATTAGATTATCTATTAGAAATTATCCAGCAACTACCGGATAGATATAGATTAGTATTCAATCTATATGTGTTAGATGGTTATTCTCATAAGGAGATAGCTGAGATGCTAGATATTTCTACAGGTACTTCTAAATCCAATTTGGCGAGAGCCAGAAATATTTTAAAAGAAAAAATAGAAACCAATCAAGAACATCGCGTTCAATCAATTGAAGGATGAAGATGAATGATAAAAAAAATATAGACAGATTATTTCAGGAGAAATTCAAAGATTTTGAAGTGTCTCCCAATGATGATGTTTGGGAAAAAATTCAAGCTCGAAAAAATAAAGATCGAAAACGAATAATTTTTATACCATTTTGGTATCGTATTGCTGGTGTTGCAGCCTTACTAGCAATTATTCTATCAGTTGGATCCGTGTTTTTTACAGAAAACCCTATAGAAGACACCATTGTTAGTACTGAAACTGAAGAAGAACAAAATGACGTAAAACCTTTGTCTTCCGAAGACAAAAATTTAGATTCCAAAAACTCCAATGATGCACTTGTTAACGCTTCAGATAATAATGAATTTGAATTCAATGATGGAACTTCGGAAAATGACAAAACAACCAACCAAGCCATTACTGAAAACTCTTTAATTGATGATAATAATAAAAAAACTTCATCGAGCAAATCAGAAGGTAAAATTGATTTTACAACTAATTCTTTTAAAAACCCTTCCGTAAATAAAAACGACACTGAAAGCATAACGAGCATCAATGAAACAAAAAAGGAAATCAATAATATCAATAACGATTACCTCAAAAAAAATCAGACAACTGATAAACAAAAGATAACAAACACGGATGCAATAACTGATCTACAGAAAACAGATACTCCACAGGAAAACACTAACAAAAAGACTTCTGTATTTAAAGAAACTAATACTGAAAATACCATTGCAGAAAACATACTATCAACAGGCAATAAAAAACAACAAAGTATTGAGATTAAAGATAACACCGACTTTAAAGATTCGGAGGATTTAATAAAAAACACAAAAGAAAGTATTGCAACTAATTCGGAGAGCACCAAAAATAGAAAAATGGTATCAGAAGAAGCAATAAATCAAAACTCAGACAGTGGTAAAAAATCTATTTTTGACGCTATAAAAGAAAAAGAAGACAAAGAAGCCGTAATCGCTACAGCAGAAGATAAAATGACTAAACGATGGAATATCGCGCCTAATATCGCTCCTGTTTATTATGACTCTTTTGGGGGCTCTTCTATAGATTCTCAATTCTCTGATAATAATAAACAAGGAGAAGTGAATCTTAGTTATGGAATACAAGTCGCATATGCTATAAATAAAAAATTAATTATAAGATCTGGTGTAAGTAAGGTTGATGTTGGGTATAATACAGAAGATGTTGGTTTCGGAATTGCTTCGTTAAGCAGAGAAAATGGAATAAGCAATACACAAAGTATTGTTGTCTCTGATTATCAAAACGGATCTGTTAGCTTAGCTCCTCCTCCAGGAGATGTGAATAGCGAAATTTTGGTGAAATCTCAAAATCCTGGCCTGCTCAATCATAGCATTGGATACATAGAAGTTCCTTTAGAACTTAAATATGCACTTACAAGCTCCAAGATTGGAATTCATATGATTGGTGGAGTTAGCACATTATTTCTGGAAGATGATGAAGTATCTATTATTGCCGGTAGTTTTAGAAACGAAAATGTGAGTAGAGAGCAAACTGTCAATGATATTAGTTTTAGCGGTAATATTGGTATAGGATTTGATTATAAGTTATCCGATAAGTTTAAAATTAATATGGAGCCTATCTTTAAATATCAATTTAATGGTTTTAATAATAGCGCTGATAATTTTAAACCATATTATTTTGGTGTATATACTGGAGTAAGTTTTAGATTTTAAAAAATAATGAGAAAGAAAATAACTAAATGTGTTTTAGGTTATTTTAGTTGGTTAGGTTGAATTATTGCTATAGGGAAGCAATGATGACAAAGCTGTTTCTGGGGAGAAGCAGCTTTTGTTTTTTTATAATGTATTAGACTTCAATTTATCCAAAATAACATTTCGTGTTGTTATATTTAGCTCTCTTTTATTTTCCTGAGTTAATCCATTCGTTACAATTTCCTTATGAACATAAGCCCTCATCTTACCTGGACTTCCGCTAAAGAAAGTGTATGAAAATCTTTTTTTATTATCTAAAAAAGTCAAAGGAAGAATAGGAATTTGATGATCAATTGCCAATCTAAAAGCGCCATCCTTAAATACATCTAATAAGACGGATTCATCATCAGGCACACCACCTTCTGGGAAAATACAAATACTTGTTCCATCGTGCAATCTAGCTTGAGCACGATCAAAAACTTCTTTTCTACTTTTTTGACTACTTCTATCTACAAGAATGCAAGTCCTCTTATAGAAAAAACCGAATATTGGAATTTTTGCTAATTCTTTTTTTCCTACAAAAACAAAAGGATTCTTTACACAATATAACATTAACATTATATCTGCCATAGAAGTGTGATTCGCTACAAACATGTAACTTCTTTGCGGATCTATTTCTGTTTCTTGTTTTACTCTAGGTATAAACCCACTTCCATACAAAACTATTTTAGCCCAAAATCTAGCCACAACAAAAAACTGAGCGTACCATTGTTCTCTAGAAGTTAGTATTAAAAGAATAGGAAACAGGATAATGATAGGAACTCCCATCATTATATAAAACCAAATACGCCAAAGAAGAATTAATATATTCCTAAGGACAACCATAGGCGCAAAAATACACAATTGGTTTGAGGTATCTGAACAAAAAAATTACCTTTGCCGGAAACTAAAAATTACTATGGCAAGAATTCTAACCGGAGTCCAGAGTACAGGAACACCTCATTTAGGAAACTTATTAGGAGCGATCATTCCTGCAATTCATATGGCTAATCAGCCAGAGAATGATTCTTTCTTATTTATTGCAGACATGCATTCTCTTACTCAGATTAAAGATGCTAAAATGCTACGAGAGAACACCTACTCTACTGCTGCTACCTGGCTGGCATTTGGTTTAGATATAGGAAAAACTGTATTTTATCGTCAGAGTGATATACCACAAGTAACAGAATTATCTTGGTACTTAAGTTGTTTCTTTCCATACCAAAGATTAACCTTAGCTCATTCCTTTAAAGACAAAGCAGATCGATTAGAAGATGTTAACGCAGGTCTATTTACTTATCCTATGTTAATGGCAGCAGATATATTATTGTATGATGCAGATATTGTACCTGTTGGAAAAGATCAGGAACAACATATAGAAATGACTCGAAATGTAGCGGAACGCATACATAATCAGGTTGGAGAACTTTTTGTATTACCAAAGGCACAATTCCAAAAAGAAACTATGTACGTGCCAGGAACAGATGGTGCAAAAATGAGTAAATCAAAAGGTAATACAATCAATTTGTTTTTACCAGATAAAAAATTACGAAAAGATGTCATGTCTATCAAAACCGATAGCACACCTTTAGAAGAACCTAAAGACCCAGATACTTGTAATGTATTTGCAATATATCAACTAATAGCCAATAAAGAACAGCTATCAGAAATGCGTGCAAATTACTTAGGCGGTAATTATGGATATGGTCACGCTAAACAAGCTTTATACGAACTTTTAATTGACAAATTCTCTGAAGAACGTAAACGCTACACATACTATATGGAAAATCTAGAAGAAGTTGATAAAGCTTTAGCTATCGGTGCTGAAAAAGCTTCTGAAGTTGCCAATAAGGTACTTTCTAGAGTGAGAGAAAAAGTAGGATATTAATACGTTAGAAGAGTTTAATTATCCTAAGACAAAAAAGTGCAGATTAGTAACAATTAATCTGCACTTTTTTATTTCTATTTAATAGAATCTCCTTTATAGATATTCATTTCGAGTAATTCATACTTGCTTTTTAACTTCAATACATCCGCATTCGGATCATTCTTAATATGTTTATCAAAAAACTCTACTACTAATTCATTGGTTATTTTTAACCCCAATTTAGCATCTATAGATCCTGTACCCGCAATAGATTCTATTGGAATCATTAAAGGTATATCCATAAAATTAGGATGCCCTGATTTTAATAACTTAGTTTCATAAAAGTAATCAGTACTTTTATTTATGTATGCATGAGAATTTATATCCTCATGTTCTGCTGGCCAATCTGCCGATATAAAAAGAAATGGTTTCTGAAAAACGGTATCCATTATTTGTCCCCACTGCACTCCATCTATATTAACAGCAGCTTTAATTCTAGTATCTTTTAGCATCGCATGCCCAGCTGCTCCACCTCCTCTAGAATGTCCGAAAATCCCAATTTTATTCAAATCCATTCTGTTTTGAAAGAATCCTTTATCATTATAATCATCCAATATATTCAAAACCGAAATCAAATCATTAGACCACCTATCTACAATCTTTGTTACAAAATAATCTTTAGAAGCCTCTCTTATTATCTTATGCCGTTGGTCAAATGAAACACCTTTTTCAAATGCGTGTTTTATTGACATAATATGATCCATTGATGTAGCGTCTCCCTTAGATTGATATATGTAATCGAAAAACCTTTTTTCTCCATTAGGAAAAGTAGCTCCCAGACTCTCATAGGTATGAGTAACATTTACTATGATATATCCCTGACTTGCAATTTCTGTCAATAGTGCATAATACCCGGTTGACATAGAGCCATATCCAGGAGAAAAGATTAAAACAGGAAATGTCTCCTTTGAAATTGGAGCATCTGGATACACATGAGTTTTAATCCGATCCAGATAGTTTATGGTAAAAGGAGGTAAAATTCCCAAGCTGTATTTATTTATAAAACCTATTCGGTTAGCCTCATCAACATATGGTTCTCTTCTAATCCCTGAAATATCATTAGTTGGATACCAAACCTTAATCATCAATTCTCTTTTATCCGAAGAATCTCGTGTAATATGTTCATCCTGGTTTGTTTTTATATGTATCCACTTGCTCCCTACTTCATAGTTTCCTGTAGGTTCTGGCAGAGAAAAAACTGCTAATAGCATTGGTAAAAACCACATCGATACAATCGTAAACAAGACTATTGCATATCCAAAAATTCGAATAAATGTAGGTCTTGGATTCTCTTCAATATTAATCCTATAAATCCGCCATAACGTGATTACAAAAAGTAAGTACACAAGAAACATTTGCCAGCGCCACCCATCTATAACTAAATGTAATAATGCAATAAAGGACACAATAAATATCAAATATTTCTTTGCAAATTTCTTTAACAACTGCCTTTTTATAAATGGCAGAATTGTAACGACAATCAACAAAACAAATTCTAGTATTCTCATTTTAATAGCGTAAAAGGTTAAATCGCAAGATTCTTAATTTAACTACGCAATCACATTTTAATCGACAGACTACAGATTTAGCTTGTTCTTTTACCCTATTAATACTATAAATTCAGTAATTGTTCGCATACAAAACAAAATTAAAACTAAAATATTAGTTCAAACTAAATATTTAGTTTACATTAGCGTTCTCAAACTAAACTATTAGTTTCAAAAATTAAAAAGATATAGAATGAAACAATTAACAAAAGCTGAAGAAGATATTATGAAAATTCTATGGAATTTAAATGAAGGGAGTGTTCTATCCATACTAGATGAATTACCAGAACCTAAACCAGCCTACAATACTGTTTCTACAATCGTAAGAATACTAGAAGATAAAGGTTTTGTTAACTATCGTAAAGAAGGACGAATTCATATCTACATTCCACTAGTTAAAAAAACAGAATATAGTAATCAAAGTATTAACAAGTTAATCGATGGCTATTTTCAAGGTTCTTTTAAAAGTATGGTATCTTTTTTCATGAAAAAAAATGATATCAGTATCGCAGAAATGGAAGAAGCTATGAGAGAAATTAACAAAGAAGAAGAATAATATGATACATTATATACTACAAATCATAGCATTCCAACTACTATTTCTAGTAACCTATGATCTATTTCTTAAGAAGGAAACATTTTTTAATTGGAATCGTGCATATCTAATAATTACCCCTATTCTTAGTTTTTTATTGCCTTTAATTCAGTTAGATTTTATAAGACAATTTATACCTACAGCCTATAGTATACAGTTACCAGAAGTACTTATTACCGACTCACCTATGCAAATTCATCTATTACCCGAAATTGTAATTGGATCAGAAAATCAACTACCAAACTATTTTTCATTAATACCAATTATCGGGTATTTATGGTATATAGGAATTACAATTAGCGTATTTCTACTTCTTTTTAAAGTATACAAAATATCCAGACTAAGGCGTTCTGGAAAAAAAGTACATACTAAAAATATTACCCTAGTTTCATTACCCAACACCGATACTGCATTTTCATTTTTCAACACAATATACATAGGTAATGATCTTTCTGAAGTTAAAAAAAGTAATATTATTATACATGAAAAAATACATGTAAGAGAATATCATTCACTAGATTTAATTTTCTTCGAGATTTTACGAATTATACTCTGGTTTAATCCATTAATATATATCTACCAGAATAGAATAGCTACACTCCAAGAATACATCGCTGATTCTGAAGCAATAGTCGAAACCAATAAAAAGGACTATTACCAAGATCTATTATCTCAGGTTTTTCAGACAGAAAAAATTTCATTTATAAATACATTTTTCAATCATTCTTTAATCAAAAAAAGACTTGTTATGTTACAAAAATCAAAATCAAAAAAAGTTTATCTATTAAAGTACTTACTTATTATCCCGATCATCAGTTCAATGCTTATCTATAGTTCTTGTTCGGAAGATTCACGTACAATAGAAAATAAAGAAGTACCATTAACTACGCTTACACAAAGAGCCGAGTCATTATTAAGCAAAATAAATAGCGAAGGAACTTACTCAGAAGATAGCCAAAAACTGTTTTCTATTCTTATGCAAGACATGGGAAACATCTCTGAGGATCAATTAAAATCTGAAAAGATGGAAGTTTTTCAAAACTTAATTCAAACTATTACGAAATTAACACCCAAAATTACTCAAAAAGAAGAAATAGAGGGCGTGCCATTTATAAAAGCAGATGTTGTTCCTATTCATCCTGATTGTACCCACTTAACCGGAGAAGATGCCAAAAAGTGCTTTTCGGAGAAAATATCACAACATATTGGCAAAGAGTTTGACACTAAAATTGGCAATGAAATAGGACTTAACGGACGATTAAGAATATATGCAAGATTTAAAATAAATAAAAACGGAGAAATCGAAGACATTCAGTCTAGAGGTCCACACAAAAGATTAGAAGAAGAAACTCTGCGCGTCATAAATACGTTACCTAAAATGACACCTGGTATGAAAGATGGAAAACCAGTAAGCGTTCTATATTCTTTACCCATAGTTTTTGAGATAAAAGAGTAGTTTTCTACTGCAGAATAATTAAGAATATGGCTGTTTAAAACTATGATTTAAACAGCCATATTTATTCGCCAACAATATCAATTGATATATTAGCGTTCGAAACCTTTTTCTACTGCTAAAATAACATTATAAGTTCCATTCTCTTTATTATGAATTACAGGGTATTCCCCAGCTTTTACCACATTACCGTGTAACCCCAATTCTTTAGAAGTCTCTGCATCTAAGATTAATGAATCTTTTACTGTAAACACATTATCTTTAAACAAACCTTCCTCTTGATAAAATTGTAATCCTGCTATTTCTTCGTTTAATGCAAATGGCATAGCAGTTTCTCGTGGATCAATATCTAATTCTAGTTTGTCTCTAAAAGAAAGAAAATCTCTTGGATCTATCTTTTCATAAATTATCCAAGGATCAAAAATATCTATCCAACAAGGCACAATCCAACAAGGATCCACGATGATAGGGATACATATTCTCTTTACACCACAAACTCCATTAAATTGTGAGTAGCAATTACCTCGAAAGTTAAGCCCTCTTTCGAAAATGTAATAGCATCTCCAAACAATGCCCCATTTACCCTGAACATCTGTTTCATTATCAATAAGATCAACTGTTACATTTTCATTTGTTTCCTCTACGCTTCCTTTTTCGCAGGAAAAGAACATGCTTGATAGTACTATTACCGCTAAAAAAAATACTTTTTTCATATTATTTGGTTTTAAGATTAGAATAAAAAAACCCACGACAATTGGATGTTGGCATTCCAATTATTGTAGGGGAATATAACGCTAAAGTATTATCAATTTAGAAACAATATGAGGGTTATTTAACTGTTTTTTAATAAGTTAAATAACTAATAATGGCAAAACCTTAAGTTTATGATACTAATACACCTCGTTGTTCCATAACAGGAAGATCCCGAAAGGCACGTTCGTTTATTGTGTTTTTTCTGAAGATGTATTTCTTATCATACAATTTTCCATCTGAAAAGAAGGAAACAGCAAATTCGTTATTCATTGAAAACAATTCTTCCTGAATCATTTCTATTTTAGCCGATGATTTGGCATTCACGGTTCCAATACCGTGTCTAAGTAAAGATGTTTTTTTCTGGGCATCATACCCTTTTGTCACCACAAATACCATCTCTATAGGGGTATCTCTATCATTAATAATGTAAGAATTCCAATCGTCGCCTCCAAATTCATCATTCCACTCTTTCACAATGGCTATGTAAACATTTTTTACTAATGGTATTTCTATATCCTTTCTCAATCTATAATGCGGACTTAAATTGTTCTAAGAAACGTACATCATTTTCACTTAACATACGTATATCAGAGATTCCATATAATAGTAAGGCAATTCGATCGATTCCCATACCAAAAGCAAATCCGCTATACTCTTCAGGATCAATATTACAATTCTTTAATACATTAGGGTCAACCATTCCACAACCCATTATCTCTAACCAACCTGTTCCTTTGGTCATTTTATAATCTGTTTCGGTTTCTAATCCCCAATATACATCCACCTCAGCACTTGGTTCTGTGAATGGAAAATATGAAGGACGCAACCTAATCTTAGATTTACCAAACATTTCAGTTGTAAAATACTGCAACGTTTGCTTTAGATCTGCAAAAGAAACATCTTTATCGATATATAAACCTTCTACCTGATGAAAAAAGCAATGTGATCTAGCAGATATCGCTTCATTTCTATAAACTCTTCCTGGAGAAATTGTTCTTATTGGAGGTTTATTCTCTTCCATATATCTTACCTGTACGGAAGAAGTATGCGTACGCAATAAGATATCCGGATCCGTTTGTATAAAGAAAGTATCTTGCATATCACGCGCTGGATGATATTCTGGTAAGTTAAGTGCTGTAAAATTATGCCAATCATCCTCTATTTCTGGACCTTCACTGACATTAAACCCTATACGAGAAAAAATATCTATAATTTGATTTTTTACTAAAGAAATTGGATGTCTAGATCCCAAAGAAATAGGTTCAGAAGGGCGAGTTAGATCTCCATAGGAACCCTTTTCTTCTTCCTTAGATTCTAACTCATCTTTTAATGATCTTACTTTCTCTTCTGCTGCTACTTTTAGTGCATTGATTGCTTGACCAAATTCTTTCTTCTGATCATTGGCAATATTCCTGAATTCTGCAAAAAAGTCATTTACAAGTCCTTTTTTGCCTGAAAACTTTATTCTAAATGTTTCAATTTCTTCTTTGGTCTTCGCAGAAAACTCCTCAACTTCTGAGATATATTCTTTAATCTTATCGATCATGATCTTTTTCTTATATAGAGGACAAATTTAAACAGAAATACAATAAATAGTGCCCAAAATATAATAGAAGTTATATTTAAGAGCTGAATTTTTGTTTTTTTGTTCAATTGCTTGTTAAACTACATAATTATTTAAATCTGATTCTTATATATAAACAGAACTATAACATACGTTAAAGCTCGTTAAAAATCTTGATAATGCTTATGATATTACTTATTTTTAAGTAAAGTTTTTAGTGCCTGTAGAAGCAACAGTTTCTTGGCCTAAACTTCCCAAAAAAACTCCTTAACCAATAATTTTGAATCAATGGTAATGACTAAAAGTTAGTCATGTAATATTTAATTTAAAAATTGCCGGATATGAAAAAGTTATTTTTTGGAATTCTGATTATAGATATGAAAGGATTAAAAGAATTGATTAGCAATCTTCCTTCGGCCTCTTGGTATGCAATGAGAAGATAATTACACAATTAAAAACTTAACTATAAAAAAAGGAGCCTTATAAGGTTCCTTTTTTATTAAGTCTCATTAATAGCGATTATTACATATTTTAATAGATAATTAAAAAAGTTACATCGTCAAACTAAAGAATATATTGACTTGTAACAAAATAATTCACAATTGCTTCTTTCATCAAAATCGATTGTTCTCCTGCTTTAAGATTAGGAAGTTGTTCTTTTACAATATAATGTGGCCATCCTTCTTCGTCAAAATAGTCGAACTCATAATAACCGTATGGTTCTAGCAATCTGCAAATTGCAATATGCATCAAATCTAATTTTTCATCTTTTTTAAATTTGCGATGAACCTGACCTAATTCTTGCACTCCAATCAAATAGATAATTGCATCCAAATCTAATTCATCTCCATCAGCAAACTGATTAGATAACTTCATTACCAATTCTTTCCATCTTTCCTTTAATTTCTCATCTCTGGTCATAATCTAATTTTCCTCGCCTTTTATAAATACTAATTAAAAAATTAAGCGCTACAAAAATAACGCTTAACTAAAAGACCAACCATCATTTTTTGAGAAAACTTAAAGCTCTAATACTATTCTAATCTTAACAAATTATTTAAGTCTAACTGCATAAATAACTCGATTTTGATTTAAAACATTATATTAGTCTAAACAAAGCTATCAATGAATTATATCGATATCATCTTAGGTATTTTACTATTATGGGGATTAATCAAAGGGTTTAGCAAAGGGTTATTTGTTTCTCTTGCTTCTTTAGTTGCATTAGTAGCAGGGATTTATATCTCTGTACATTTCTCACACTTGATAGGAGGTTATCTAGAAAAATACGTAAACTGGGGTGATGGAGCTCTTAAATTAACTGCGTTTGCTATTACATTTATTGGCGTTGTAATCTTAATATCTTTAGCAGGAAAACTATTGACAAAGATTGCAGATTTTGCCTCATTAGGTATCCTAAACAAACTTTTAGGTGCAGCATTTGGAGTATTAAAATTTGCCTTTATAGCAAGTGTGATAATAATATTTGTAGACGCAGCTAATCGATCACTAAATCTAATTAAACAAGAAACATTAGATTCTTCCATTCTTTATGCTCCTGTAAAAAAAATAGCCCCCACTGTATTACCAAATATCCTTAGAGATACTACTAAAGAAGAAGACCAAGAAGCTTAAATTATTTACTTAAGCTATGTTTTTTACATTATGCTCAATATATTCTAAGCAAGAATTAAAATCCTCAAATATATAGTTTTCAGGTACTAAATCAGGAATAATATCTATATGCTCCATCATATATCTAGGCTGTTTAGGAAGTCCCACGAATAATACTTTAATTCCTTTTTCTTGTAATCCTAAAATGATTTCTTCCATAGTATATAATCCAGATTGATCCATATACTGCATTTTGGCTAATCGAACTACAACTACTTTAGAAGTATCGGGAATTTGAGCTGCTAAATTCTGAAAATCACTCGTAGAACCAAAAAATAAAGGTCCTTTAAGGTGCTTAATAAATACTTCCTCTTTAAGTTGGTCTGGGAAATTTTTCTCATCACTCCATGCTTCTTCTTTAAGCGGCTTAACATCCGATCTTTCTGCGGTTAAATCACCGATTTTTTTCATAAACATCAAACAAGCAATTACTAATCCAATACCAACAGCATACACTAAATTCCAAAATGTAGATAATACCAATACAATCAACATTATTAACACTTCAGAACTAAGTCTAATAGGTCCTAATTTAATATCCTTAGGCATACTTGGCACGGCTTTTAATCCTTTGTAGTCCATTACACCAATACCAACTGTTATTAAAATCCCAGCAAGAACAGCTGCAGGTATTTTTGATGCAACTGGTGCCAATCCAAGCATAACGACAAACAAAATCAATCCTGCAATCATACCAGATAATTTAGTCTTACCTCCAGCATTGATATTAACAACGGTTCTAATAGTCGCTCCAGCTCCTGGTATACCTCCAAATAAAGCCGCTATACTATTACCAATTCCTTGACCAACTAATTCTTTGTTTGGCTTGTGCCTCGTTTTAGTCATATTATCCGCAATAACACTAGTCAACAAAGAATCAATAGCACCCAAAAGGGCAAGTGTAAACGCTGTAAATAAATAGGGAGTTATACTGCTTAAACTAAATCCAGTAAATATCTCCCATCTTGGTATGGGTAAACCACTTGGGATTTCTTTTATAGGGCGATAATCCAGCCCAAATCCGTAGGCAATCCCAGACATTACAACCAATGCGACCAATGTACTTGGAACAGCTTTAGTAATCCGTTTAAAACCATAAATTATAATAATAGTCCCTAGTGCAAGTAACAATTCTAGCCAATTGATATGCTTTAAAGCTCGAGGAAGCACTTTAATTGCTCCATAAGCTCCAGATGCTTCTTTTCCTGCGAGTGTTTGGGATTCTTTTAAAATATCTGCTTCAGAAATTGTTTCTGCCTTAGTAATTGTTTGTTTAAAATCCTCTAACACCAAAACACCTTTGCCCGCCTCTTCTTTAAGAATATTTTTTAGAATTACTTCTTGTGCTTCTGGCTTAAATTTAGAAACAAATGCATCGTCTTCTTTAGGATAATATCCTACGGATGGTAATATCTGAGTAAGTAATATGATAACACCAATAGCAGTCATAAAACCAGAAACAACGGGATAAGGAATATATTTGATATACTTTCCAACTCCTATAGCTCCTAATAAAATTTGTATCAGTCCACATAATAAAAAGATCGTTAGAATAGCAGGTAGTGCTTTTTCTACACTCCCATCATTGGCGGCAATAATTCCAGCAATTACAACCATACTTACAGCTGTCATTGGAGCAGTAGGCCCAGAAATCTGGGTACTAGTCCCTCCGAATAAAGCTGCAAAAAAACTTATAAAAATAGCACCATATAATCCTGCAGTTGGCCCTAATCCAGAAGATACTCCAAAAGCCAAAGCCAATGGTAACGCTACGATACCAGAAGTTAATCCACCAAAAGCATCACCTTTAAAATTGCTAAAAAATCCTTTCATGCGTTTTTATATTGTGTTTAGTTGTACAAGGAACTCACCAAATAAACCTATAAGGTATTAAAAAATAACTTTGGCTTGCTCTTCTTTGTAATATGGTTAAATAAAATATATCTTTTTACTCAATACTGATGTAAAACTATTAAAAATAAAACAAAAAAGCCGACACTTAATGATGTCGGCTTTATATATAAATTATTAGCGTATCCTAATTCTCATAAAAAGTTACACTTCCATCGTTGATGTCATACATCCCTCCTATAATCATAATCTCGCCATTAGCTTCCATTTCCTTAAGAACTTCACTCTGATCCTTAATATTTTGAATTGTCATATTAACATTTTGTTCAGCAACTTCATTTACAAAATCTATATTTTTTGAATTTCTTTTCGCTGGATCAGATGGTTCTGTAACAGCAGCTACCGCAGGCTTTATTTTACTTAATAAAGCTGTAAGGTTTCCTAACTTAGCATCATCACAAGCTCCTTTTACCGCTCCACAAGCTGTATGTCCTAAAACCAGTACTAATTTAGTTCCTGCAAGTTTACAAGCAAATTCCATACTTCCTAAAATATCCTCATTCACAAAATTACCTGCTACTCTTGCACTAAAAATATCTCCTATTCCTTGGTCAAAAATTAACTCTGAAGAAACTCTAGAATCTATACAACTAAGAATTGTTGCAAATGGAAATTGACCCGACTTGGTGTCATTAACCTGATCCAATAGATCTCTATCTGCCATATGCTTTTGTTGAAACCTTTGATTTCCTTCTTTTAATAATTGTAGTGCGGTTTGTGGTGTTATTGCCGCTTGTGTTTCTTTTGTATGTGCTTTCATAATATGTTTTCTTTAATTTACGTAGTTTTTGGTCTTAATTTAAAAAATTTAATGTAACTCTCAGGGTTTTCCGCAATTCCACGTTCTGATATTAATTGAATATCAATATTTCTTTCTTTGGCTTTATAAGCAAAATCTTCCAAAATCTCTATAATATCATTATCCAAGTACCTAGTTTTTCTAACATCTAAAGTAAGATATGTATCTTCTGGTAATTGATCCAATTCTTTCAAAATAGCTCCCTTATTAAAAAAAGTAACCTCTTCTGCCAATGTCATTTTAATCCTATGCTTTCCATTACTCTTATCTTCGATATGTAAGAAATGAGAGTTCTGATAACTTTTAAATAATATAATAACAATACCTACTGCTAGTCCTAATCCTATTCCAACCAATAAGTCTGTAAGTACAATACCTAAAATTGTTACTATAAAAGGAACAAATTGCTTCCATCCTGCTGCCCACATTGCCTTAAAAGTTGAAGGTTTTGCTAATTTATATCCTACAATAAAAAGAACTGCCGCCAGCACAGAAAGAGGAATCATATTTAGCAACGTCGGAATTAAAATTACAGAAGTTAACAGAAAAAATCCATGAATTATTGCCGACATTTTACTTTTACCACCAGATTGGATATTAGCAGAACTACGAACGATAACCTGTGTTATTGGCAATCCTCCAATTAAACCAGAAACCACATTACCCGCTCCTTGAGCTAATAATTCACGATTAGTAGGTGTTACTCGTTTTTCAGGATCTAACTTATCGGTAGCTTCAACACATAATAGCGTTTCTAAACTCGCTACCAAAGCAATAGTAAAACCAGTAACCCATACATCTCCTCTAGTTATAACTCCAAAATTTGGAAAAGCAAACTGTCCCAAAAAACTATCAAAGTTATCCGGTACAGGTACCGAAACTAAATGCTCAGTAGTGATCCCTATAGAAGAATCTTTTGTAAATACATAAAAAAGTATTCCTATAACTACGGCTACTAATGGACCTTGAACTAATTGAAAAAACTTCCCTTTTTTAGATAATACGTTGCTCCATAGAATTAAAATTCCTAAACCTAAAAGTGCTACTATTGCAGCTCCAACATTAAAACTTCCGCTCAATAATGCGTTAAGGGTTTTTAATAATTCGGTAAATGTGTTTTCTCCATCAATTTGAAGAAAAGCAAAGTCGCCTTCTGGATTTTCATCAATACCAAAGAAATATGGTATTTGCTTTAGAATAATAATGATCCCTATCCCTGTAAGCATGCCCTTAATCACGGAAGAAGGAAAATAATACCCGATAATCCCAAGTCTTAAAACTCCAAAGACCAATTGAATTAATCCACCTAGAACAACAGCCACTAAGAAATTCTCATAGCTTCCTAAAGATGAGATGGCAGCAAGAACAATTGCTGCTAATCCAGCTGCAGGACCACTTACTCCAATTTGAGAACCACTCAGTGCTCCTACCATAATTCCTCCGACAATTCCCGCAATCAAGCCGGCGAAAAGTGGAGCTCCACTTGCTAAAGCAATTCCAAGACATAATGGTAATGCCACAAAGAACACAACAATACTTGCTGGTATATCGCTTTTTATATTTTTAAAAACACTCATGATTTAATAATTAAGTTATTACCTGTAAACAGGTGATTGAAATTGAAATTGATTTAAACAAATCAAAACGTATATTCTCTTCTTACCAATAAGAAAAAGAGAGTTAATATATTTTATGTAGATTTTACGAGTTTTCCGGAGGTGGTGTAATGTACTCTAGATATACAGAAGAGTTTCCGTAACTTAAATCAGGGTAATCTAAAATGATATTATCAGATATCTTAGTTTGTTTCTCATCAAAATATTGAGAAATCTTATCCTTTTCTTTTAAGTCTTCTTTTTCTGAACTGTCTTTCTCATTAGATTCAGATTTCTCCTCTGAATCATCTATAGCATAACTAATAGAAGTAATATTTCCTCTATAAAAATCTAGCAAGCCCAATGAGTAATTTCCAATATTCATAAGAAAACCGGAAATAATCAAAAATCTAGCAATTTTTATTTTTATAGATGGCATAAATAATTTTTATGGGTTGTAAAAATAAAAGTATTACTTTCAAAATCTGTTAAATCAATTGTAAAATTATTTAACAATTTATCCTTTATCACCTTCTCTTTTAATTGTTATAGCATAATTAATACAATTTAACTTTCTAAATATTGCTTAAACAACAATAATGAAGTAATTTTAGTTCACTTTGATAAATAAAACTTCTAATAGAATTATAATTATTGATGCTTTGCGAGGTTTTGCATTAGCCGGCGTATGCTTAGTTCATATGAATGAACAATATATAGCATCTCCTCCATCAGAAAGTCTTATGGAAGTAACTAATACTGTTTTTGATCAAATTTTAGGAGGAATTATTGGATTCTTTATTATTGGTAAATTCTTTGCTTTATTTTCTATCCTTTTCGGTCTTAGTTTTTTCATCCAAATGGATGGAGCTAGTAAAAGAAATGAAAATTTTGGGTTACGATTTCTCTGGAGAGCTTTTTTACTTTTTATTATTGGATATATTCATCAATTGTTTTACAAAGGAGATATCTTAACTATATATGCTATGCTTACTCCTTTTCTAATACCTTTTTATCGTATTCGAAATAAATGGATTCTTTTAGTTTCTGGGCTATTTTTAGTTAGTATTCCGCGGTTCATTTCATTTTACATTTTAGGAAATGAGAGTCTTTTTGGATTTCCATCAATAATGGATGGTAATAGTGAAATGAACACGGCATATATAAATATTTTAAAAGAAGGTACCATTACAGAAGTATTTGCTACCAATGGGAAACAAGGAATGTTGCAAAAAATAGATTTTCAGATAGGTTTATTTGCAAGATTTTACCTAACCTTTGGTTATTTCTTAATTGGTTTATGGCTCGGAAAAATTGGGTTATTCCATCATTCAAAGGAAAAAATCCCCTTAATTAAAAAATGGATTAAAAGAAGTTCAATATTTTTTTTAATTGCTATGGCTATAGCAGCAGGAATATTTGCTATTTCTCCACAACCTGTTGATTTTAATAGTTGGTTACACGTATTAGGAATCAATGTTTATGATTGGTCTAATATTGCTCTGACTGCGATTATACTATGTAGTTTTATTCTTTTATATCACAAAAAAAGAGGATACCGATTCTTTACTTTCTTTGAATCGTATGGTAGGATGGCATTAACTAATTATGTTCTGCAGTCGATTATTGGTACATTCCTGCTCTTTGGATGGGGAGTAGGCCTTATTGGAAAATTACAAACTATATATCTTGTCATTTTTGCTTTAGCACTAATTATACTCCAAGCTATGATAAGCAAAGTATGGTTACAAAAATTTAAATATGGTCCATTAGAATGGTTATGGCGCAGCGCAACAAAAGGTAAGATTCAGTCTTTTAGAAAAAAAACGCTATAACTCTTTTAAATCAGTAGCCGGGATCCATCCAATTTTCCCGTCAGCAAGTTTTATTTTTTTCCAATCGTTTACCGTTTCGGTCACTTTAACCTTTGTTCCTTCATGAAGCTCGAATACTTCTTCGCTCCGAAGATTAGGTTCGCTTTTTATAGTAGTTTCCTGGGCAAACACTATAGCGTACTGATTATTTTCAATAAAACTATATTGTTTAAAAGCAAAGAAGATAGCAAATAAACCAACGACTAGAGATGTCCAAGAACCAATAAAAAATAATCTCTTCTTCGAAGAAATACGTGTCACATAGTACAATATAAATAATGCAACGAAAATAACGATACTTAATATCGAAATCCAAGCCCACATATCAAAACCAAACATATTTGTAAAACCATTAATAGTTCTAGAAATCACTCCTTGTGGTATAACATCTATTGCATCTATAGTAGCATTATTGGCAAAAGCAAGATTGTTTTTAATATCTTCATCATTAGGTGCCAGTTCTAACGCTTTTTCGTAGAAATATATACTTGGACCTATATTACTTAATTTATAGTTAGCATTCGCTAAATTATAATACAATGCTGCAGACTCATTACCACTATTTATTATAGTTGTATATGCATCAATAGCTTGCTGATACTCTTCTTGATTGTAAAACGCATTGGCCTTTTCGAATAATTTATCATTCTGGGCAAAGCCAATCATATTCATTAAGAAAACAACTACTACTACTAAATTCTTCACTACTTTCAATATTTTATAATTGTTTATCGATTGCCGAGATCACTCTAGACGCCTTATCATAATCCTGCTGCATAGCTGTAGTAGATGAAGGAGTATATCTAGCAAATTCACAGCTTTCTAATAATGCTATAAACTCTATAGATGTAGTATCATCTACTTCTTTTTCTTTTAATAACCGTTTAATTCGATCTTTACTCATATCACTAGTTTGGATATGTAATTTTGCTTTTAAATAGTTATGCAATGCTCGTTCCATCGCAATGTAAAACTCTTTCTGATTTCCTAGGTTCTTTTTAGCCTCAGAAAGATATTTTCTTGCAAGTTTATCTGCCTTACGTACTCTATTACCACTAACGTCACTTAGTCTTTCTTCTCTCTTTTTTCCAAAAAACAAAAATAATGGAATCGCTAAAAGCGGAGCTGTAAGAGCTATCCAGTATCCTGTTGATTTAAAAAAATGTTTTTTCTCAATTGGTTCTAGATTAGCATTCAATTTTAAAAACCTAAACTGACTTCCCGTTTGAGTAACTAATTTTTTATTGGTTCCTGTAGTTTCTGAATTTGTAACAATACTTCCACTATCAGGGCCATTCTTTACATTAATTACTATTTCGGGAGATGTTATTCTTTTATAGGTTTCAGTTTTTAAATCGAAGTACGAAAAAGAAACAGGAGGAATTGGATAGGTTCCTTTAAACTGAGGAACCAATGTATAGGAATCTGAAATATTTCCAGACATTCCTGTCATATTTGTTCTTACTCTTTCATTATGTTCTGGTTCATATTGTTCTAAACCGTTTGGAACACTTAACTTAGGTAGATCAAATAGTTTAAGATTTCCATTACCAGAAACCAAAATCTTAGCTTCTAGCGATTCCGTAGCATCCAATTCAGTTCTATTGGGAGTAATTTTGAAATCAAAAGATCCAACCGCACCAGAAAAATCATCTGGTTTTCCTTCTATAGGAAGTGGTTTTACATTAATTGTTCTGGTACCAGCAGCAACCGTTTTATTTACTGTGGAATACAATTTTCCTCCAAAAATATCTCGACGATTGGTCGGAACATCAACTGCTATTGATAAGGTTAATGGTTCTATCTCTAACTTTCCTGTTTTTTGGGGATATAACACGGTTTTACCACATACAACAAAATTATATGGTTCTCCTTTATACTCACCTCTTTCTACTTTTAACTGACCAATCTTAATCGCCTGACTCCAAAAATCACTATATTTTGGGTTATCTATTTCTCTTAAATTACTAATTTGTATTCTTGGGCTTACATACAATTTATACACTACCGTAATGGCCTCATTTAGATAAGGATTGGATTTAGAAACTTCTGCAACCAAATGTAAATTTTCGCTAGCAACATAATCTGCATTATTTCCATCTTTTGGTTTTTGCACTGCAGCGGTTACTTGTACTTTTACTGGTAATGTTTTATAGGTTTGTCCATCAATTTCTATAGTCGCTTGACCAATTGTAAAATTCCCTCTTTTTGTAGGAGAGAGGAAATAACTAAATGTCTTGGCATATGATCTTTTACCATTGATCCAAGAATTACTAATGGATTGATTAGGTCCTCCAACAACAGTAAATCCTTTAAAACTAGGTTGTGTAAAATTATCACCGTCTTTATTCATTTCAAAATCGACGCGTAATCTTTCGTTGATGCCCAGTTTTTTCTTACTCAATTTAGCCTCAAACTTTACTTGAGCGAACCCAAGTTGGGTAACTGCTAAAAATAGTGTTAGAAAAATTAATTTTATATTCATCAGTTTTATATACTTTTTAGGAACAAATGATATCTATGCGACTAAAATAATCATTATCAAAATGTAATACTTTTAGTCGCATAGATTTCATTCGCTTACCAATCTTTTTCAGTTTTTGTTTTTGTTCCTTTCGCTTTTTTAGCATTTATTTTATCCTGTACTTTTCTTTCTTCATTATTCATTGCTTCTAAAAGACTTTTTACTTGCTGAGGAGACAATTGACCTTGTGCCTGTTGTGGCTGCTTATTTTGTTCTTCAGGCTTTCCATCTCCTTCTTTCTTATCTTCCTTTTTGTCTTTACCATCATCTTTAGGATCACCTTTTTCATCTTTTTTATCTTCTCCTTTTTGATCCTCTTTATCGTCTCCTTTATCTCCTTTTTTATCCTTATCGTCTCCTCCTTCTTTCTTATCTTCTTTCTTATCTTCTTTATTTTCGCCCTCTTTCTTATCCTTGTCCTCTTTATCTTTTTTGTCGTCTTTATTCTGATCTTTATTATCCTTGTCCCCTCCTCCTTTATCTTCGTTTTGTTGTTTTTCTAATAATTGTTTTGCTAGTGCTAAATTATATCGTGTCTCATCATCTTTAGGATTATTACGTAAAGCATTCTTATACGCCGCTACTGCTTCTTTATATTTTTTCTGTTCCATATAGGTATTCCCTTGGTTATGGAATGCCTTATGTTTTTCTACTTTTGAAGTTGCTGTTTTTACAGCTTCGGTATATCGTTGGTGTGCTTCATCATATTTTTCCGTGTTGTAATATGCATTTGCTAAATTATACTTAGCTGTTGGATCTACCGGATTTTTGGATATTGCTTTACGATATTCTCCTTCTGCTTTTGGAAAATTACCATCTTTAACCAACACTTCATTTCCAGTCGCTACAAATCGATCTGCCTCTGCTATAGCTTCTATTCGATCTTCTTCTTGCGAAAAAGTAATCCCGAATTGAAAACATAGTACTATAATCAGTAAATTTTTCATAACGTTTTTATTTTATTCTGTATCACGCTTTAACAAGCTTATTCCTTCAACATTTTATTGCTCATAACTTATTCTTCATTAAACAAGTTTAGCCTTTTAACCCAAGAAGTTTTTCTTTCTAATAAGAAAATATCTAAAAATAGCAATAGTAAACCTGCTCCTAGAAACCATTGGAACTGATCTTTAAAATCTGCAAATTGTTTGGCTTCAAACTCTTTCTTATCCATGCCTTGTAATAATTCTGTCACATTTTCTACCACTGCATTTGTACTAGAACCATCAATGTATGTGCCATTTGCTTCATTAGCAATTTCCTGTAAAATTGTCGTATTTAATTTTGTAATAACAGTTTCTCCCTGACTATTTTTCTTATACGATTGGACTATTCCGTTACGTTTTATCGGAATTGGGCCTCCTTTGGTTGTTCCAACACCTATTGTAAATATCTTAATGCCTTCTTTAGCTGCTTCTTCTGCTATAGATGCTACATTTCCTTCATGATCTTCTCCATCGCTTATAATGAATAATACTCTATTCGTCTGTTCCTCATCATCATAATAGGTTTTTGCTAGTTCGATAGCTTCATTAATAGCAGTTCCCTGAGAAGAAAGCATATCCGTATTCATTGATTGTAGAAACATCTTCGCAGATCCATAATCTGTGGTTATTGGTAATTGCGGAAATGCACTAGCTGCATATGCAATAATACCTACACGATCACTTGCTAAATTATTAATAATCTGAGTTACTAATTGCTTTGTTTTCTCTATTCGATTTGGCGCAATATCCTCTGCGAGCATACTTTTAGAAACATCTATTGCAAATACGACATCAACACCTTCTCGTTTTACTGTTTCTAATTTAGTTCCTACTTTGGGATTGACCAAAGCAATAATAAAACAAGCAAAAGCTAAACTAATAACCACAATTTTTAGTATTGATTTAAAAATTGATTGATTAGGGCTTAATCTTTTTAATAATTCTTTGTCTGCAAACTTTTTCTGAGCCGTTTTCTTCCAAATTAAAACACCAAGAAACAACACAATTACCATTGGTATTACCAATAATAACCAGAAATATATTTTTTCTTCTAATAGATACATTTTATTATTCTTAGTTACAGCAAACACTGTAATTTATATACCAACCAACTACACTTAAAAAAGTTTAGTATGCTGTATATTTAATTTTTTATTTTTAAAGCAAAAGCATTTATTTTTTCTTTTATTTCTACAGAAAGTTCTTTATCCTGAACCCAAGTATGTATATCTCCTAAATACTGCATCCCCAAGTATTCAGCACTTCGAGAAAAAGGAAGAGGAAATTCTTTTACTCTATCATCATCATTGCTGCAACTAATCATTGCCAACTCTTTTCCTCTTAGCATTCTTCCGAAATCTTTTTCTTTATATAAATAATCAGAAATTCTGTCTAAAAACACTTTCATAATTCCGCTCATTGTATACCAATACACTGGCGTGGCTAAAACTATCGTCTGATAATTCCGTACCATATTTTTAAAAATTATTTCAAAATCATCGTTGTTTTTAAAATCGTAATCAAAGTAATTTATTTCTCTTTGATTTAGATCAACCATTTCAAAACCTGTCATTTCTTTTAAATAAGAAACTACTATACCGGTATCACCATCACTTCTCGAGCTTCCTTGAATTATGATTCCTTTTTTCAACTACTATATTTTTACTTAAATAAAACTTCTAAACACGGTAAATCTCAACAGAAACTCAACCAACAATAACAATCCAGCTAATAACACTAATGGTCTAAATTTTTCTTCATAGTTATAAAACTTAAACTCCTCTACATCGGTTTTTTCTAGCTTATCAATCTCCTCATATATCTGTTCTAGTTTCTTATTATTGGTTGCTCTAAAATATTTTCCTTTGGTCACTTTTGCAATTTCCTTCAGAAGTTCTTCATCAATTTCCACCTTTACATTTCCATATTGAAATGATCCATTTGGTCTAATAGCAACTGGTGCTAAAGCCATTCCATTGGTTCCAATACCAATCGTATAGGTTTTAATGCCATACTCAACTGCCAATTCTGAGGCTATTTTAGGATCAATAAAACCAGCATTATTAGAACCATCAGTAAGTAATATAATTACTTTGCTTTTTGCCTTGCTGTCTTTTAGTCTATTTACAGAAGTAGCCAATCCCATACCAATTGCCGTACCATTTTCTAAAAGATTATTATATTCTATTTCTTTCATTGCGCTAAGCACAATCGCCTTATCACTAGTAATTGGTGTTTTAGTAAAGCTTTCTGCTGCATACATAACCAATCCAATTCTATCATTTGGTCTGCCTTGGATAAACTCTGCCGCAACATCCTTTAAAGCTTCTAAACGATTAGGTCTTAAATCTCTTGCAAGCATACTTGCAGAAACGTCAATCGCCATTACTATATCAATCCCTCGAGTTGTTTTCGTTTTAGTTGATACATCGACAGTTCTTGGTCTTGCCATCGCCGTAATGATTAATGCTAAAGCAATTAATCTCAACAACAACAATAATGGCTTAACCTTAGCCAACCAACTCCCTGATACTTTAAATCCTTTAATACTGGAGATTTTAAGCTCAGCTTGTTGTTTATTTCGTTTCCATATATACCAAGCAATTGCTAAAGGTAGTGTTAAAAACAACCAAAAGAACTGTGGATTTTCAAATGTAAAATTTTCAAACATAGTTATTTGGCGTTTCTAAGTTCTACAGAGTTTATAATACGTTGGGCAACTTCTTTAGCATAACGATCTTCTTTATCATAAACTACCATTATCTGTTGGAAGCCACCATTCTCGGCAAAATTAAGCATCAAATAATCGCTTTTTTGTTCTTTCTTCGTTACTGTATTTACAACCTCTAAATTCCCAAAGACCTTTATACCTTTTGCACCAGCCAATGTTTCGTACTCTTCATCTTTTACGGTAATATTTTTAGCTCCTTGTGATTCGAAATTACCAACAACCCCTTCTACAACTTTATTTAAATCCACTTCTGTTTCCTGGTTGTATTGCACCGTCGAAACAGAGATAAAAAAGTTTCCTACCAAACTTCCGTATATGAAGGTTTCGTTTCCTTTTAGAATTTGTTTTTGTTCTTCGGTTAATTGAAAATTATTTCTAATTAACACTTTTGGAGTAGATATTGTAACTGGCGGCGCTCCATATGCACTACTAATCCATTCTGTTTCTGCTAACTCTTTTGTTGGATGTCCTAAGATTGAATCTTTCACAACATCATACCCTTTTACAATAATAAATATCATTAATGTAATTGCAATTACTCCAACCCCAGCTATACTTCCGAAAATAATTTTTCTTCTTAGTTTTTTTTCTGCGACAGTTTTTCGATATTCTTCATCCGCTAGCAATTCTTCCTCAGTTGGTTCAGGAATTGCATTCTTTGTCTCATTAATTACTTTTTCGATGACGTTCCTGTCGGCTTTAGCAGTACCAATATCAGGTTTGGATTTAGCAAACTTTGCCATATCAGCCGTTTTTAGAACTGACTTAAGTTCTTCGATTGTATGTTTATCTAGATTTAATGAACCTGTTTTAATTTCTTCATCAAGTCGAGCTATTAATTCATCCGTAGTACTTTCCATCGCATGATCATATACTTCTTCGTCAATATACTTACGTGCTGTATCACTCAATTGAGAATAATATTCTTTATGAGAATCCTGCTCTAACAATTGTGATTCATCAATTCTTTGTAATGCTAAAATTGCTCTTTCGTAAGGAGGAAGTTCATCTTCCTTTGCCTCTTTTCGCCTTTTTCTTCTTAAAACAAGAAATACAATCAACCCTATCAATGCTAGTGGTATTAGAATCCACCACAAATATTTTTTCCAATTGAAAAAAGAGGCATCCACATCAATTATGGGTTTGATCTCAAACATCTTCTGTTTCGTAGTGTCTACAACTACGTCTCGGACTTCTACTTTTAATGAATCTGTAAAGAAAGATCGATCTCCAATCATCACTTTTTGCCTAGGAATTGTATAATGTCCAGAATCAAATTGTGTTAACGCATATTCTTTGATTAGATTAAATCTATTTCCATTTTTTATAGTATCTGTTTTATAGGATTCTATAACTTCGAGTGGCGAAAATGTTTGCCCTTCTGGAAAAATTACAATTTCGGTAGAATCTACTTCAACCTGCATTTTGTATCTAATTTCTTCACCAATTTTTATTGATGTAGAATCAATACTAGTTGCAACTTGTGCAATACAATGAAATCCAGAAAAAACAAGAAAGAGGATCATAAATAATATCTTTCTAACTTTTTTCAAAAGCTGAATATCATATGTTTTATTACTAATTAGTACTTTATAATTACTCATTCTTACTTGTAGCCTATCCTCTCCTTTTAAAATATCCTAATAATTTCTTTACGTAACTCTCATCCACTCTACTACTTATCGAACCTGCACCGCTTCTAGTAAAACTATCTTTAAAATAATCTACTCGATCTTGATAATACTTACTATAATTGGTTCTTATTTTTTTAGAGTTAGTATTTACCAAAAGTAACTCTCCTGTTTCTTCATCTTCCATCTGAACCATTCCTAAATTAGGAATACCCTCTTCGCGCTGATCATATACTCGAATGCCCGTAACATCGTGTTTCCCTCCAACAATTTTTAACGTTTGCTGATAATCATCTGCAATAAAATCAGAAAGCATAAATACAATTGCTTTCTTTTTCATTACGTTTGATAGGAATTTTAATGCTTCTGTAATATTAGTTTGTTTGCTCTTAGGTTCATATTCTAACAATTCTCTAATAATTCTTAGTACATGTGATCGCCCTTTTTTTGGTGGAATAAAAAGCTCAATTTCATCAGTAAACAAAATCAATCCAATTTTATCATTATTCTGGGTAGCAGAAAATGCTAAAGTCGCGGCGATCTCTGTTATAATTTCTTTTTTGAATTGTTGTTTAGTTCCGAATAATTGTGATCCAGAAACGTCTACCATCAACATCATTGTCAATTCACGTTCCTCTTCGAAAACTTTAATATAAGGCTCGTTATAACGCGCAGTTACATTCCAATCTATATTACGAACATCATCTCCAAACTGATATTGACGTACCTCACTAAAGGTCATACCACGTCCTTTGAAGGTAGAATGATATTCTCCTCCAAATATATGGTCACTCAAGCGCCTAGTCTTGATCTCAATTTTTCGAACTTTTTTTAGTAACTCTTTGGTATCCATTTTTTGTTTTGTCATTTCGCACTTGATGCGGAATCTATCAAATCATACTTTTTAACAAATAATAATGAGATTCCTGCCTTCGCAGGAATGACAATACTATGGAACTTCAATCTCGTTTACAATCTTATTGATAATATCTACTGAAGTAACATTTTCTGCTTCAGCTTCATAAGTAATTCCAATACGATGACGCAATACATCGTGCACTACAGCACGAACATCTTCTGGAATAACATATCCTCTTCTTTTTATAAAAGCAAAACATTTAGCAGCAGTAGCCATATTAATACTTCCCCTTGGTGAGGCTCCAAAACTGATAAGAGGTTTTAACTCTTCCAGGCCATATTTCTCAGGGAAACGAGTGGCAAAAATGATATCCAAAATATATTTTTCAATCTTTTCGTCCATATATACTTCTCTTACTGCTTCCTGAGCTCTAATAATTTGCTCTACAGAAACTACAGGATTTACTTTTTCAAAAGAACCTTTAAGATTTGCACGAACGATCAATTGTTCATCCTCTAATTTAGGGTAATCAATCACCGTCTTTAGCATAAAACGGTCAACCTGTGCTTCTGGCAGTGGATACGTTCCTTCTTGCTCAACTGGATTCATAGTTGCCATTACCAAGAAAGGTTTATCTAACCCGAAGGTCTCATCACCAATTGTAACTTGTTTCTCCTGCATTGCTTCTAACAAGGCACTCTGCACCTTGGCAGGAGCACGGTTAATCTCATCCGCTAACACAAAATTTGCAAAAATAGGCCCTTTCTTGATCGAAAAGTCATTTTCTTTCATATTAAAAATTAGTGTACCTGTTACATCTGCAGGTAATAAATCTGGTGTAAACTGGATACGACTAAAACTTCCGTGTACGGCTTTTGAAAGGGTATTTATAGCTAAGGTTTTTGCTAAACCAGGAACACCTTCTAACAAAATATGTCCTTGTCCTAATAATCCTATTAGTAATCGCTCGACCATGTGCTTCTGGCCTACGATTACTTTATTAATTTCTAAAGCAAGTAAATCTACAAATGCAGATTCTTTCTGTATTTTTTCATTGATTGAAGCAATATCAATAGAACTATTTTCTTCCATCTATTCTTTTTTTTAAAAGCGTGAATTTAACATTCATGTTTCAGCATTGCAAATTGTTAAATTATTTTTCTTCTTCTTGTTAATTATAGGTTAAATGTGTTGTCTTAAAATACGCTTACGCCCAAATTTTACAGTATATTTAGATCTTTTTACTGAAAAAACGGACGTAACAATTTTCATCGCCTTTCGCGATGATGTTTCTTAAAGACGAAAGTCTTTAAATAATGTTGCAAGAATCTAAATGAAAATTACCTATTTTATGAAAACAGCATTGATAACTGGAGCTACAAGTGGCATAGGAAAATCAACAGCTTATGAGTTTGCCAAAAACAATATAAATCTAATACTTTGCGGAAGAAGACAAGAACGGTTGGATCAAATGAAATCCGAATTAAGTAAAACGGTAAAAGTCCATACGCTCTGCTTTGATGTTAGAGATAAAGAAAGTGTTTTTAAAAGTATAGAAAACTTGCCTGGAGAATTCGATACCATAGATATATTAATTAACAATGCAGGAAATGCACATGGATTAGATCCTATACAGACTGGAGAGATCGATGACTGGGACGCTATGTTAGATATAAATGTAAAGGGACTACTTTATGTATCCAAAGCAATTATTCCTAAAATGATTTCGCAAAAATCCGGACATATTATCAATATTGGTTCTATAGCAGGTAAAGAAGTTTATCCTAATGGAAATGTCTATTGTGCTAGTAAACATGCCGTTGATGCTATTAATAAGGGAATGCTGATAGATCTAAATAAACATGGTATAAGAGTTGGAGCTATACACCCAGGATTAGTAGAAACTGAATTCAGTAATGTTAGATTTAAAGGAGATGACAAAAAAGCTGATACCGTTTATAATGGTTTCGACCCTTTGAGACCTGAAGACATTGCTGACATCATTAGTTTTGTAGTTACAAGACCTTACCACGTAAACATTTCTGATCTTGTAGTTTTACCAACAGCTCAAGCTAACAGTACAATTGTAAATAAAGGTTTATAATTTCTTTATCTTCAGAGTATTGTCTGTTCGATAAAAATACCTAAGTTTATGTAGGGAAAAAGAATATTGCAATATGTACGAGGAATGATTAACAAACGTCTTTTAATAAAAAATCTTTTAGCGCATAATGATGAGAACAGTTTTTATGACAAAAAACGCAAACTTAATATTGGCGAAAAAGAAGGTAAGGCTAAATTCCTAAAACATATATGCGCTCTTTCTAACTCCAATCCCAAAAACAACTCATATATTGTCATTGGAGTTGAAGATGAAGATAACCAAATCATAGGAGTAGATTTTTTTGATGACAGTAAGATTCAAAATCTCGTAAATGCTTACCTATCGAACCCTCCTATTGTAGCTTATGAAAACATTCCATTCCCTCACCTACCTAGTGATAAAGTGGTTGGACTAGTATCGATTCGTTCTCAAGAAGGCAAGCTATGTTCTCTGCGTAAAAATATCTGGAAATATTATGGTGGTAGTGTCTTTTTTAGGGATGGAAGTATAAGTATGCCTAAAGTATTTGACATAGAAATCAAAGATGTTAATTCTGACATTGTTGAGTCCATAGAAAGTCATGCTCAAAACAATATTGAATTAACATTAGATGGAGTATTTGATTTTATGAGCTCCAGAAAAGATTACAATCCTACTTATAAAGTATTTAAAGAATACTTCGTAGTATGCTGGTCCGCCAAGGAAAAACATGTAAACGAAGAGATATACTATTCTAGAGTAGATATTGCTCTAATTAACGAGCAAGTAAAATTATTTTATTCCCAGTTTGACGAAATAAGCATCTCTATTACTGAAGATGAATTTAAAATAATAGAATATGTTCAACTTGGTTTGCAAGAAACATATAATTACTACCCTCTAGAAGAAGTAACTATTAAGTTTAAGAACAATGTTAGTTATGATATAGAAAGTAAGATTTTATTTGAACCTCCACAATTTGATAGAAAAACATTGTATCATCTATACAATAGTAACAATGCTTTAATCGAAAAACTAAAAAAGAAAATGCCATTAACTAGAAATGAGCAAAAAGACATTCTTAATCTACCTGTCACCTATCTTTTATGTTATTTTAATGATTTTAATGAAGCAAAAGATAGATTAGAAGAAGCAAAACCTTACCTAAAAGGTTATGCAGATGAAAAGGTATACTCCTTATATAAAGAAAGTATTCGCATATTAAGAAAAATCCGATATAGCTAATTAAAAGATTGTATCAGGATTTTTTTATCACAATACAATCTTTCTTTTTTTAAAATAATTGGATTTATATGATCATCCTATAAAGATTGTAATTGCTGTACTTTCGCTTGTATCGCGTTCCAATCTACAGAATTCTTAGCATCTTGTAGACTCTGCTCTAATTCTTGGGGACTTAAATCAACCTCGTTTACGGCAATTTCATACAAAGTTTTTCCATTTTCAACATCTTTTAATGCTTCATTATCCAGTTTGTTTAGTAAAAAACACACTGAAGCACCTATTTCATAAGTTAAAGCAAAATCAAAAACTAAACTTATGGTTTCTTGATTGGTAATTCCATAATCATCTTCTAATACTGTTCCTCTAATAAAAGGTTCATTAGCCCGATTAGGAAAAATATCACGTATAGCCATTCTTTCAATGTACCTTGCACTACCTTCACCTGTTTCCGTTAAAGGTTCAAATTTTGCAACACCTAATGACGATTGGATTGCTACGTATTGCTTTAATTTTTGAGTTAACTCTTCTTGATTTAAATCATTATTAGGAAAGCCTTTAAAAATTTGATGTAGTAACATTTTTAACTCTAATATTTCTGATTGTATGGTACTTCTTCTACTATTCACTCTTGTACCAGATTCATTTCGATTAGATAGCCAATTATCTTGATGCGTATGGAAATTCTCATGAATTATAAAATCAATTGCACCAATTGTAACCGTCGATGGGTCAAAAAAACCACCCGGATATGTAGCTAAATTTTCTCCAGCTATCACATCGTCATCATTATATACCTGTATATAATAACCTTTTCCGTCAATTTCAAAATCAAAATCATACAAACCATTTCCCTGATCAGGATCTGTAATAAGTTGCCAAGCTCGTTCTAAATCCTTATCATAACGATACGCCTCTAATCCTGAGTTTACTTCTTCATCTAACAAAATAGCATCTTCTACAATAGACTGTGGATTTATAAGAATTCCTCTATCTATATTTCCTTCTTTATTCTTGTGAATTAAATACAATGGATATTCTTTTAAATTATACCCATCCCAAACTTGAGTGGCAGTAAATAAATCACCTGCACTTTTAATTTGGCTCAATAGTTTGGTATCAATATTAGATATTGTATCAATATCAACGTTCTCTTCTTCAATACCAGAATTTGCATCGTCGTCTTTGCTGCATGCAAATACGAGAAATAAAATAACCGTTAATTGAATTAAAAATTTATTTTTCATGTATAAGGTAGTTTTTACAAAAGTCACTTCGACTTTCTTTATTTATATTTTATTCCCAAAACACATAACTCCTAAAATACCCTAATAAAACTTTCTAATATTTTATTCTTTCCTAATCTAACATCATCTATATCTAAAACCTTTTAGACAATATTCAAAAAAAATAACATTTAACCGCTGTGTAATACCTTTAAAAATATTGTAAAACAGTATCTTCAAGTCCTCTTAAAATCAGAAGTGTAAAATGAGTAGAAATCTTGTTATTGGAGATATACACGGAGCACTAAAAGCTCTTAAACAATTAATTAAAAAAGCAAGTGTAACAACTGATGATACCTTAATCTTTCTTGGTGATTATGTTGATGGGTGGACAGATAGCGCTCCTCTAGTTTCATTTCTTATTGACTTGCAAAAAACACATAATTGTGTATTCATAAGAGGTAATCACGATGAACTCTGTTATACTTGGTTAAAGGAAAAAAAATATAATCCAGAATGGATAAAACACGGAGGTCAAGCCACGATTGACTCCTATCAATCCTTATCAAAAGAAGAAATTGACACTCATCTTTATTTTTATGAAAATCTTCTCAATTATTATATTGATGATCATAATAGACTATACCTGCATGCAGGTTTCACGAATATCCATGGACCACATCGAGAATATTTTAGCAAATTGTTCTATTGGGATCGAACTTTATGGGAAACTGCTCTTTCTATCGATCCTAAATTAAAGAAAACAGATCTCGCATATCCGAAAAGACTTTTACTTTTCGATGAAATTTATATTGGTCATACTCCAGTGACCAGAATAAACAAAACAACTCCTGTAAACGCAACTTGTATTTGGAATATGGATACTGGAGCTGCTTTTAAAGGCCCACTTACCATAATGGACATAGACACTAAAGAATTTTGGCAAAGTAATCCGGTATATACGTTATACCCAGACGAAAGCGGAAGAAATTAAAACCTTTTACACAAATAAAATCAAGTTTAAATCGCTCATTAGAGCGATTTTTTTATGCATTATGTTTACCTGATCCTATAACGCTACACTAATAGGAAACTTAAAAACGTAACGCAATGAAAACCTCAAAAATTTTATTAGTATTTCTATATGTTATTAGTATAGCATGTAATACAGACGACAACATAATCACAAATGATTTATCAGATACTTCTTTGGCTTTTGATTTAAAAACTCAAGAAGATCAAATGGGTGGGTTTGCCGAAAACTCCATGGTAGTATTTGAAGGAAAAGTATGGTCTGTAGGTGGTGACAACGCTTATACAGCAGAAGACACATACTCAAGTGATGTTTGGTCTAGCGATAATGGTATTAATTGGATATCTGTTACTAGCAATATTTTCGAAGCAAGGTATCGTCATACACTTACTGTTTTCAATGACCAAATGTGGTTAATTGGTGGAAAAAATAACTCTGAAGAATTTTTATCTGATATATGGAACTCTGATGATGGCATTACTTGGTCTAATGTAACAATGACCGCCCCCTTTGGTAATATGTCTGCCCACACTACTACAGTATTAAACAACAAAATGTACGTAATTGGTCCTTCATCTGATCGAACCAATATGATTGTGTGGTCCACTACAGATGGTATTAATTGGACAGAAGAAAATGCAAATGCTTTTCCTGTTAGAGGTAATCACCAAACAGTAGCCTTTAATAATACCCTATACGTTATTGGAGGTAGAAATGAAACCGATAGATTTAATGAAATCTGGTTCAGTAACGACGGAATAAACTGGTCTTTAGTGTCTATTTCATCTTCAATTTTTAGCGCTAGAGATTTACATACAGCAACCGTTTATAACAACAAAGTATGGGTTCTTAATGGAAAATCAGATACATCAAGAGTTGTAAAAGATATTTGGTATTCTTCTGATATGCGTAATTGGACAAGGTATGATGAAATTATTCCTTTTGAAAGCTCGCATTCTCATACGTGCTTAGCTTATGGAGAAGAACTATGGTTGTTTGGAGGTTATATAACATCTAGAACATCCGGAGAAATCTGGACAATTGACGAAGATTAAAATCAAATAAATCCTTTTATAATTATGAAAACGCTCTTATTAATTTTCGCAATACTTATCACAACTAATAGTATCTCTCAAAATGATTGTAGTCAATTTTATCCTTCTAAAGTAGGGACTAAGATCACAATGCATCATTTTAATAAAAAAAACAAATTAACTTCTGAAACAAACTATGAGGTTTTGGAGGTGAACTCTTCAGGGTCAGGTTCTAAAATTAAAATGAATATGTCTATGAACGATTCTAAAAAACAAAAAATTATTACAGAAACACAATTTATTGCAATCTGTGATGGAGGAACTACAAGATTAGATCCTGAATCTATAATTTCTCCAGGATTATTTAAACAATACAAGGATATGGAATACAATATTAAAGGAACTGGAATTGATATTCCTAATTCCATCAGTATTGGACAAGAATTACCCGATGGTCACGTAACTATGTCAGTAGATGCTGGTGTAATGAGCATTGATATGACAGTAGATCTTAAAAAACGTAAAGTAGCATCAAAAGAGACTATCAAAACATCTGCAGGATCGTTTGATTGTTATGTAATCACCTATATCAATGAAACAAATATGAGTATGGGTATGAAACAGACATTTTATGTAAAACAATGGATTTCTAAGGGTGTTGGTTTAGTACAACAAGAAACTACTAAATCTAATGGAAAATTACTCAATAAATCCGTTCTAGCTAGATTACAATAGACACATCTTAAACACTTTATATAAGAGAACCTTTTATTAGGTTCTCTTTAATGTAAATAAAAAATAAGATACATTATACAGATACAACCTCATCATCATCTAATAATTCTTCCTGTCTTAGACGTAACAGAATCTGTGCTACTGCTACTGTATCCTTTTCACAATAAATTACAATTCTGTCTATATCGTTTTCTTCATAATAAACTTGTCTTACCTGACTACCATCAATATCATCCTTAGGAGAAGGAATCCCTAAAATGTTGGTCAATAACTTTAATGAAGTATAATGTTTATAATCCCCAAATTTCCATAGATCCAAGGTGTCCAGATGTGGAACTTCCCAAGGTTTTTTACCAAACAGATTTAGCTTAAATGGTAAGCTGATATTATGAATAATCATTCTTCTAGCTATATATGGAAAATCAAAAAGTTTGTTTATTTGTATATTGCACATAAATATTTGATTTAAAATATGTTAAAAGCAAAATATATTCGAGTTAGCACAGTTGAACAAAATATTAATAGGCAAGTTAATAAAAATTACGAGTTATACACCGATGAGGTTTCAGGTTTAATTCCTTTTAGAGAAAGACCTGCTGGAAAAAGGTTAATTAAGGATATTATGGATAAAAAAATTGACTATGTTGTAATACATTCAATTGACAGATTAGGTCGTAACGTGACAGATATTCAAAAGCAACTAAATTGGTTTATTGAAAATGGCATTCAAATTTTTTGCGAAAATATACAAATGGAACTTTTAACCAAAGATGGAAATATTAATTTAATCTCTAAAATGATTATTGATCTACTAGCTTCTATTTCAGGCTTAGAAGTTGATTCCATAAAAGAAAGGCAAAAACAAGGAATACAAATTGCTAAAGCTAAAGGCATCTACAAAGGCAGAAAGTTAGGAGCCGTGATGACAAATGAGAACTACATCAAAAGACACAAAGATATTGTAAGTTTATTAAAAGATGGTCTTTCCATTAACAAAATTTCTCGTCTTACAGGTAAAGCCTTTGTTACAGTAAAATCCGTTAAGGAAAGAATGGAATTAGCTTCATAATATTATCCCCTGATCATAAGATCAATTACAATCGGGCGATTAAGTCCGTTTTTAGATACTCTAATTCTTTTACAATTACCTTCCTCACCAATACCATTAAAATCAAAAATGAATTTCTTAAACCCCGAGTAAAAAGAATTTTTGAAATTTTAAAGAGATCACTCGGTTTTTTTCGTAACAAATCCCCATTCTTAATATTAGCTATTTAAATCATAATTTTCAACTATTCCTGAAAAAATCTTTCATAATCCAAATTTTCTATTATATTAATATATTTTAATAAATAATATTTATATATAGCTTTTAATTACTATTTTAAAAAATGTTTTATATATTTTATATACTACGTATATAAATATAAAAACATCAAAAATAAGCCTATATCTCTCATAAAGTTAAGATCCTTTTTGTAGTAAAAGTTACTTCGTTTATTTAATTCAGAATAGTTTATTAGATCATTAAATGACCCTAAAATTCTTTTTACTCGGGATTTAAGAGAACTTTTTATTTAACTAATGAGTTTGTATCTTTTGTAAGACATCAATTCTTTAAATCGTCTTATTTAATCTAGTTATAAAAAAACTAATTGCATGTTATATCTAATAAACTTTAATTCTCTAAACTAGTCACTAAATGCTCATAAAATCTTATTTTCTATTTTCGCTAAAAATTGAAAGAAAAAAATAATCGTGAAAATCACCTTAGAATCGTAACTTCGGGACGGGTCAGGAAATTGTCCAATACTGTTTTTTTGTAAACAAGAATTATATAATGAATTAATTGCAAAAATTTCATACAGTACTGTATCCTAAACTGGGAAAAAGCCATATCTTCCTTCCGACTTTCCTTTTGTAAAATGCACATAATTAATTTTTTCTATAATTTCATAGTCTGGGTCCTTATTGTCAAGAATAATTACTTGTAATTCGTTATTTAATTCAGCTAGATCCTTAAAAAATGACTTTTCAATATCTTGTGGTATTTTATCCTCATCTACTGCTTCTAGTTTAGATTCTTTGCCTTGAAAAGTAGTTAAAGGTGAATCTATTACTAAATGCCCTGTAGTTGGTAAATCTCTATCAACTGTATATTTTAATAACGACAAAACAAATGCGCTATATAAGATTGACCTGTAACCTTTACCAAATGCATTTCTGTTTTTTCTATCAATAACTATATCATAATTGGCGTAATTGGTATCAAAATTTAAAGCTAAAATTTGTCCAAATTCCCATACTTCTAAAATGCTCTTGATAGAATCACAAAAAGCCTTTAAAACTGAATATGATACTTTTCCTTCGTATTCTGCTATTGTTGGTTTATTTTCTTGCAAATCAATTAACCTACTTCTTTCAGAATAATAGTTCGTTAATTGAGAATTAAGAGTTTTAATCTCTTGTATGTTAGAAAGTTTTGCCATTAAAGACTCTACCTTCTTAGCACTAGATTCCTGAATAGGTTTTAGTTTACTTTGAATATCCTCTTGAACATTTTGTAATTCTATATTCAATTTGTTTATACTATCCTCTAGTGCTTGAGTATCCACTCTCTCTTTATCAATAGTTTTAATCAGTTCACCTTTCTTTTTAATTATTTTTTGCAATTCCATATTTATTGATTGCATAATACTTGATGATTGCTCAGACTCTTCGTTTAAACAATCGTAATGATCCTGATCCAAATCTCCATCACAAATCGGACAATTAGATGCTTTCAGTTGACTAAAATAGTTGTCACCTTGCGTAATAAAATTCAATCTATTGATATCACTATCATAATGTTCTAAAAGCAAGACAAACCTAGCCAATAACTCATTTTTCAAAATAAGGTTAGATTTGAGTTCAGTAACTTTATTGAAAAGGGTAGCTTTATGATTAGTAAGTTTTGCAATTTGCTTTGATGAATCTGTAAGTAAAATATTTAGCTCTTCTAGACGGGATTCAATATCACTTTTATTACCTTTATCGGCTTCATTTTCATAAGCATCAAGTTTGATAAGTGATTGATCTATATAATTTTCTATTAATTCAAGTTTACCTTTAATTCTACTTTTATAGACCTTAGTTTCTTCAATTTCTTCTAAACCTGAATCATCTTTCCCTGTTAGCAAAAGTTTAAAAATTGCTTGCTCTACTGTTCTGTTGGTATATTGACCATTATATACGGGAGAATCTTCTGTAATTATTCTCTCCTCATCAATTAAAGATAAATTTGCTAAATCTCGATAACTAAGTTCCCTTGTTAAATTTTGTTTGTTTATCCTTAGCAAGGATTTACTCAAACCACAAAGATCAAGCAAAAATGTAGATATATTTTTATCATTAATCTTAGAATGCTGCTGTAATAATGATTGAGCTTCACCTCTAGTTAAAAAATAATTTATTTCAACCTCTTTGACTTTAATTTTACCATTAAAAATATTTCGTTGTATCGTAAAGGTTTCTCCTTTATAGGTTTTTATTTCCAAATAAACTGTGTCATAACCTTTTGATTCAGGTATAGTTGTTTTAGGATATTTACCCGAACCTAATGCAAAATTGATGCAAGAAAAGATATAAGATTTCCCTGTGTCTGATAATCCTGATACTACATTAAAACCTGATTCAAACTTTATTTTTGCTGTTTGAACATTGTTCCCCGTAACATGTAATTTACTAATATAAAAACCTTTATTACTCATATTTCAATATTGCCTCTTAATAAAGACTCTCTGGTAAATTCGCCTCCCCAAACATCTAATTTGTCTTTAAAATATAATTCTAATTCCCTGTCTGTTAAATCGTCAAAATAATTTACAATCCAAGATGAGGTTCTCAACAAATCTTTCGCATATGATGTGTCTAAATACTTAACAAAAGCAGCCGTAAGTTCATTCGATTGGTATGTAAAACCATTATCAGAAAAATTCAATGTAATTAAGTCTCTACTTATCATCAAATTCAAGCCTTTCTTTATTAGCTCTCTTTTTACTAAAATTTCAGAAGCCCTAAAAGGAATATTAGGATGGATACTCTTTGGTCCATTTGAGATATCTCCCGAATGAACTAGCATGTAATCGTAATAAACCAATCTTTGTAAATCACACGGTTTATTGGAAGCCATTAGAACAAACAAAGTTCTTAATCCCATTTCTAATGGTGAATTGAACACCTTAGTATTTCTATTTTTGAACGATTCCATTTTAAACCCAACTTAATTTTTCTTCATTTATTAGATGGTGACATAAACCAATCTTATCCATCACTCTAGTAACACTAACCAAAGCATTACTGTGTATCGTCATTTTACTTGCTTCAAGTGTAGTTTTTACAATCCTTTTATAGGCATCATCGTAATCCGATAAGCAGATATCTACAACACCTTGAAAAATTTCTTCTTTTAAATCTTCAAAACTTCTATCTCCCTCAGGAAGGCTATCTCTACTAAATTGATTAAGTGATTCTGCCCAATAAAAAGAACTTCTTTGTCTTCCAAAATGCTGAAAATGGGTACTAGAATTTTTTAACTCCTCTATACTCTTTATTTCTTTTTTTAAACAATCAGAATAAGCTAAAAAAAGCTGCTCTATAAATCTTAAAGAATATTCGGAATCAGTGTATGTTGAAAAATCGGGTTCATTTCTTCGGTTCAATAAACCTCCACCAAACCTCGCTGTATAATAATTTGTTGTTTTATGCTGTTCAATAAGTTCTTGAGGGTCAAGAAAAGTAAAAATATCGAAATTAATTGTTTCTATGTAAGCTTTTAATTCTTCAGTTAATTCAGAATTAATTACACCTATATTTTTATGAGAATCCCAATTTTCGTAAAGTTTGGTCTTAAACATTGTTGGAGAACCTAAATAACCTGCTAAAGTTCCTCCGACACCCTGTGGGGCTACGAAGTAGTATTTTCTAGGCAGTGAATAATCTCCATTTTTTGAGTAACAACACAGTTTAATTAATTCACTCCATATATCACTTGGCATTAGAGGGTGGTCATAATGTTTACATTGAAAATTATCATACACGGTTTTTTCTTCGTTGATAAAGCCTACAACGTCTCTTCCTTTATCATTTGCTCCACCTGTTTTAAGTACACTCTTATACTTTTTTTTACAATATCCTGCTATCCATTCTCGTATTAAATCTTCAAATTCCTCACTAGATATTATTTTTAGTCTATCAATAGGAGGGATAGGAATACCTGTCAACATTTCACTATTAGTAAGCGTTCCAAAAGATTTTGGTGCTTCCACTTCTTCTAGATCAGTGTTAGTCATTAATTAGCTTAAGTTTTTAGTTAATTTGTCAGATTAATCAAAAATAGGGAAATTTTGTTCTAAAATTGTTTTAAACCAATAAGTTCTGATTTTTTATAAAACTTTAGGGTACTATAATGTTTAGAATTTGAAAGCCTGTAATTACAAGAAAAAAAACACCCTAAATAAAAAAATAATTATTAATATTTAGGGTATACTCTTAATTATTACTACTTAAATTTTTCACTAAATCACTTTCTTTAATGATATATTTTGGATTATAACTCATCATTGAAATTCTAATTTTAAATTTCCTTTTAGATATATTGTCAAATATATTCACTTGAAATTTCCAGTCTACCCCATCTGTATCCTCTGGCTCATACATTTTATCAACAGCAGCCGTTATTTCTGAATATGTTTTTGCTGTTTGTAACATTCCTTGTCCTACTGATTTATTTGAAGTAAGCTTTCCTAATTTAGTAGCCCAACCTTCTGGTACGGGTACTTTACCGACATCTAAAATTTCAACATCTACAAAACCATATTTTTCAAGCTTTTTAGGAATTCTTTTTTTCATTGCTTTAATTACTACGTCTGAGAATCCTTCTTGACTGATTGTTTGAAGATATTCACCCATATGGCTTTCCTTTACCAAAAGTGTCTGTTTTCCTGTTGTTGGAGCTGTTTGAGAATAAAGTTGAATTCCAAATAATAAAAATATTAAAGATAAAGTAACTGTATTTTTCATAGATATAAATATTTATAAGTTATACAGCTAATATAATATTTTGCCGAGAAAACAATCCCTTATTCTCTCGCAATTCTAATCAAATTGGAGCCTAAATCATTGATTATGGCTAAAAAGAGAAAAGAACCACACCCTGAGGTGTTAAAATTCGGAGAAAAAATTTTTAAACTTAGGAGTAAACATAATATGTCGCAGATGGATTTAGGGGCTGAGGTAGGAATAGATCGCGAAAATATACGGAAGTATGAAAAGGGAATTCAAGAACCAAGGTTAACTACAATTATTAAATTTAAAAAGGTTTTTGATGTTAGTTTTGACGAACTATTAGGTTAATTTTCTGATTTTTTACCGCCAAGACTAGAGGCTTTTTTATTTTTTTTTAGTTTCAAATATCCTTCAACCTCTGAGCTATCCAGCGAATTCTGCCATTCATTCGCAATAGCTTCTAAATCCTCGTCACCAAAAACATTTTTAATCGAAATTCCGGAAACAAATGGGCTTTCAAACATCATTCCTTCTCCTTGGTGTTTTCTTTTCACCCAACCTATTTCTGTTCCTGATAGCTGAAAAATTTTGTAATTAACTAAGTTCTCAATATTTATAACTACAAAGTCCTCACCAACCTCAACATTATTCAAAAGGTCTTGAATTTGTACTTTAAAAGTTTTTAAGTCATTACTAAAATGTTTTGGTTTAGTTTTGAGAGCTTTTTTATATGATTCGATTTTTTTTTAAACACTCATTAAATTGTAATGAAATATTATTTATTTCATCAACGTGTATTTTGTCCATTTTTTCATAAATAGCTCCACTAACTTTCTCTTTCAAGAACATATCATAATTTCGTAACTGTGCTGATTCAGCTTTATCCTTTTCTTTTCTTAGATCAGCTTCTAGTTGTTCATTCTCTTTAATTTGTTTGCTAAGGTCATTTTTAAATTTTTCGTCATTTACTTTTTTAGTATGTTTTTCTACGACATACCTTATCATTTCATAAAGCCAAGGACGGTTTACAGTAACCTTTGAACACTTTTTACTGCATTTGAACATATTGCTTCGTCCCTTTTTTATAACAACTTGATACATTGGATTACCGCAATTGTAACATTCAATTTTACCTTCTACAACATTTACGTTTACCTGATACCTTTTTGTAAAAACCTTTCTTTTGTTTAGAAATTCATTAGCTTTATTCCATGTCTCTTTAGTTACTAAGGGGGGTACTGGTATTGTTTCTTCTAAGTATTTTCTATCTCCTTTATAAAATGGATTTTTAACTATACCGCTTATAGTTTTTGAATTAATTTCTTTACCAAATTCTTCTTGAATAGCTTTTGAAATAAAGTACAAAGTAGTATCGCTTTCTGCTAATTCGTATATTCTCCTGACTATGGAAGCTTCTTTTTCGTCTACTTGAGGTTTTTTATCCTCTCCCTTTTTATAACCCGTTATTTTACTACTAAAAGCAAATCCTTTTTTTGCACTTGAAAGGAGTCCTCCTTTAATTCTATCCGACAATACCCTATTCTCATTTTCTGCCATACTTGCAAGAATAGAGATAATAATATTTGATTCAGGGCTTTTAATACCATTTTCATTAAGTGTTGATTGTTTCATATCCATTATGTGAATATTCACTCTCTTTTGCGAAAATTCTTCTATTACATTTTGAACTTCAAAATTTTTTCTTCCCAGTCTTGAAACTTCGTGTACCAACAATGTTTTTGCCTTGATATTATCGTCGAATAAATATTTTTTTAGCCTATTGAATCCAGTACGCTTGTCTATACTTACCTTCATAGATGAAACTTTATCTTCAAAATACTTTTCAATGATATAGTCATTCTCGTTAGCGTATTTTTGAATTTCCTCTTTTTGTCTATCTAAGCTTTGTTCTTTAGTTGACACCCTTACGTATGCTACTGCTTTTATTTTTGACATAATAAGCTATTAATCAAACTTTTTTATGCAATATACAAAATGTCTTTGGTTAATTCTTTACCATTATGTGCACAAAGTAAATGATGTGGATGATTAAAATGTGTTTCTAATAAATTTTTGAAATCTACCAACAGTTGTTTCTCTTCTCCGTAAAAGGAGGTTGTTCTAAAAGATCTTGTTTCTCCTTTAAAAGTAAAATACCCAACAGAAATACATACAATTTTTCCGAACTCTGCCCAAATTCCTGCTCGATCATAAAATTCTTCTGGAGAGAATTCTTCTTTACGTTGATATTTGGTTTTATCAGCCCATAGATATTTTTTCTCATCCGTTAGCTTATCAAAATTCTCTTGTTCAGGAACTGTTTCTATATCCAAAAACAAAACGTGTTCTAAATTAATTTTATGAAGCATTCTCTAACATTTTATAAGCCTCTTCTATATAAATGAAAAAATCCTCACTAAAAGATCCTTGCGGCCCTCCTCTATGATGTCCTAAACGTACAATAATTACATTATCTTCTGGAATAGTTATTACATACTGTCCCAAAATCCCTCTCATTACAAAAATATCTTTGTTCAAATGATCAGATAACCAAAAACCATATCCGTACATATCATCATTTTCAAAACGTTTTTGAGTTGCTATTTTTGTAAATTCCTTTGGTAGTATTTGCTTTCCATCAAACTTTCCATCATTTTTAAATAGCACTCCAAAACGAGCAAAATCCCGGGCATTACTAGCAATACAACAATAAGTTTTCTCCATACCACTATCCTCACTATCAACCTGCCATAAAGCATCTTGTTCCATGCCCATAGGTTTCCAAAAACTTTCGCTTAAATACTGTGACAAAGTCTTGCCTGTAGCCTTTTCTATCACCATTCCTAATAGTTGTGTACTCCCGCTTAAATATTCGAACTCTTTACCAGGCTCGTTCACTACTTCTAATCCATTCATTACATCTCTTAATTCCGGGTCGTAATATGCTCTTGCGGTTATAGAAAAAGGACTGGTATAATGCTCTGTCCAATTCAACCCAGATGACATAGATGAAAGATCTCCTACAGTTGTTTTAGCAGCTAGTCCTTCGGAGAATTTTGGTAAAAAATCTCCAATTGGTTGATCCAAATTTTTGATATAACCATCCATAATTGCTTTTCCTAACAAGGCCGTTGTAATACTTTTTGCCATAGAAAAAGAATTCGTCTTAGACTCTACACCATAACCTTCTGCATAATTTTCATACCAAATCTTATCATTTTTAATAATCATAAAAGCAACTGTTCCCATTCCATCATTGGTAGTATTTAATCTTTCAGTAGGAGTTACTTTATTATAATTGGCATGCAATTCCCATGGAATTGGTTTATCTCCTTTTTCTATTGTGTGATTATCAAAATAGGTATAATCATCTATATAAGCAGTGGTATGTCCTGTCATATATACTACTCGAACTCCTTTTAGAATATAATCATAATCAAAAATATATAGCAAAATCACACAAAGTAGTATAATTGCGAGAAGACCTTTAAAAAGTTTTTTGATAATTCTCATCTGAATTAGAAATTTTAATCCTCTAAGGTATGAAAAATAAAATCTCTGTTTAGAACAAAAAAAATGCCCGATGAAACGGGCATTTTAATTAAAGATAAACAATTATTATGACGATAATTTAATTCGATTAGGTTATAATAGTGTAGATATATAACTTATAAGAATGCTTGTTGAGTTTGTGTTATTTTTTTGAAATATCAGTTTAATATTCCACATCTTTTATTTATAAGCTACATCTAAAAACAGAAATCTATAATTAGGGCATATGTATTACAAAATAAAGTCTCACTAAAAGCTAATCCAAGTAAACTAAAGACTATTAATCGCTATTTCAAATTTAGGAGTTATTTGTTTCAATCCTTTTGAGGAATATTTTTTTGGTATGATTGAATGTATAAAATGCAGATTTTAATGTATGAGCAGACAATTTTAAAATCATGTTCGAAAAATAATATTCTAATAAAATTAAATTACATTCAATTTCTGATATAATTCTTTCTTAGAATCTCTTGCTATTGGTAATGATTTCTCATTAGACATAACAACGTATCCTCCTTGCTCTTTCACCAAGGTATTAACGTGATCTAAATTAATTAAATAGGATCTATGAATTCTAAAAAAACCAAAAGGTTGTAATTTGGATTCTATATATTTCAGATTCTTTGATATTACTATTTCTTTCTCATTTTTTCTAATAAACGTAGTGTAATTACCATTACTAATACAATAAAGAACACTAGGAATTTTTATAACATGCGTGCCCTTAGAATCTGTTATAGAGATTTTAGGAACTTCGTGAATTTTAGCATAAAGTTGATTAAAGCTAGCTATTGGGTCTTCTTTGTCTTCACTCTTTTCTTTTATCGGAATTGCCTTATCTATAACTTCTACTAATAACTTAGGGTCAATAGGTTTTAGTAAATACCCTAGCGCATTATATTTATATCCATCTACGGCATATTGATTAAAGGCTGAAACAAAGATGATTTTAAAATTAATTTCTTCGAGCTCATCAAGAATATCAAAAATTGTAATGGATCCTAATTGTACATCCAGAAAAACCACATCTGGGTTAAGATTAGACAGACCTTCTAGTATAGATTTCTTATCACCAGCTTCTCCTATGATTTCTACCTGAGGGCAATATGTACTCAATAAAAGACTAATGTTTTCTCTAGCCTTTTTTTCATCATCAATGATAAAACATTTTAACATTTGATCCATTATTTCTTAATCTCTTTAACTATAGGCAATGTAATAATTACTTCTGTTCCTAATGATTTACCCGTATTATCATACAAATCGTTTATAACAATATTGGACTGCCCTTTTACTGTTGTATTTAAAATATCTAATCTTTCATTTGTGTTTTCTGTAGCGATTGACAAATGAGATACATCAGTTCCTTTTTTCTTTAGCTGTTCTGATGCTTCTCTACCGATTCCATTATCTACAACTTTACAAACGACCATATCCTGTTCTTTTTGCAATGTTATATTTAGTTGTCCTGCAACGGAAGAATGAGAAAAACCATGAATTATCGCATTCTCAATAAACGGTTGTAAAATCATAGAAGGTATTCTTGGGTTACTTTCTAAAAGGACTGGATCCACATCGAAACTCGCTTCAAATTCTTCCTGAAACCTTCCTCTTTGCAGATTTACATAGGATCGAATAATCTCTAGCTCTTTTTTAAAGTTAATATATACACTATCCGAACTATTTAAAACATTTCTTATTAATCCCGAAAGTTCCGTCATATATTCGTTTGCTCTGATATTATCATTTTTTAAAATATAATTCTGTAAGGTATTAAAGCTGTTAAACAAAAAATGTGGGTTCATTGAAGATCTCAACGAAGTTAATCGTGTATGCGTTAATTTTTCATTTATTTTATAATATTTAATACGATTAATATACCCTCTATATACTAATACCAGCACAGTAACTACTAATAATAGTCCAAGGAAATAACTTTGCCATTTCGTCTTACTAACTTCTTTTTCTATTTTTAGATTTTTCTCTTCTAGTCCAGAAATGACTTCTTCTTTAGCTAATAATAAATTCTTACTTTCGCTTTTCGCTAACTCTTTACTTACCTTAACCTTTAATTGCCTAGATTCCAGCAATCTTATATCTCGTAAACACTGAACACTTGCTTTTAAATTTCCTGTTGTTTCATATAGCCTTGATAAATCTTCTTTTACCGTAATTAAATCAGAAATATCGTTTTTCTTTTCGAAATTATTTTTAGAAATTAAAAAGTACTCAAGTGCTTTATCATAATTTCCTAAATCATATTGTATTGCACCCATGGTGTGCATTAATCCTGGATATAAATCATCTCCATCCTTATACGTCAAATTATCATTATCCCACTCTATATTAGTTCGTATTACCTCTAGTGCTTCTTTGGGCATTTTTTTCAAATAATACGACCAAGCAATATTATTATATACCATAATGCAATGTCTGGTCGACAATGAATTTTTCTCACAACCTACAGCAGCTAATCTAGAATAGTATAATATAGAATCAGCTTCTTTATCATTAAAAGACGCCGATAAATTTAAGTACGTAGCTCCTTTCCGTTTTTTAGTATCCTCTGGATCAATGTGTGTTAAGGCTCTTTTGAAATCAATTTTAGCTTGATCTTGATCACCAATATCTAAGAATAGTACACCTCTATTTAATAAAATATCCCACTGATAATCCGAATTGTCATCTGAAGAAGCCAAGGCTAATGCATCTCCATAATACTCTAAGGCTTTTATATATTCTCCTATTCTATTATGTAATAAACCTAATCTATTTTTTACATACATCAAGCATTTTTTATCATTCTGATTCGCACAATACTCACTTAAAAAATTAAGTACATTCATGGCTCTCAGGTATTCTCTAGTACTATCCGTAAAAAAGCGTTCAATTTTATAAACCATCCTTTTTACACTATCAATATCCGAACTATTCTGAATTAGTTCAAAAGCATTATCGTACTCTTTTTTAGCATTTACAATGTCATTTGCTTTAAATAAGCTATCTCCTGTTTTTAGTATTTTCTGAAGAGACTCTTTTTGCAACTTTATAGGTTGATTTAACTCTTTATCTAGGGCTTCTTGAGATACAACATTAAAACACCCAAAAAAAAGTATACTAATCGAAATGAAAAAGGTTCTAAAAAAAGTCATTAAAAAAGGGATTGTTGCTTTACAGGGTTTTCATGATCTAATAACCATTTTTTGCGCCACAATCCTCCAGCATATCCGGTAAGAGAACCATCACTACCAATAACACGATGACATGGAACAACCACCCAAAGCGGGTTTTTTCCATTCGCAGTGGCGGCTGCTCTTATACATTTTGGATCGCCAAGTCGTTTAGCTATATCTAAATAACTTACTGTTTTTCCAAAAGGAATATTAGAAAGCTCTCTCCAAACTCTTTTCTGAAAATCTGTCCCTGTTGGATTTAAATCAATATTGAAATCGGTTCGATTCCCTTCGAAATAATCTTGTAGTTGAGTAACTACATCTTTAAGTTCGTCTGGAATTTTATCGGAAGGTACTTGTTCTTTATCTGCTGTTATAGAAATCTTAGAAACACCGTTTTCATCACCTGTAATAGAAGCAATACCTAAAGGAGTTTCTATGAAAACGGTAGAAATCACTCTTCTTTTTTATCATTCAGAATACCTAAACGTCTTGCTCTTGTTTCCCAATTTTTTCGGGCAAGGATTTGCATATCTGTTTCTGTATCACTTTCGTCAACAATCTCTAAGCCTAGTAATGTTTCTATTACATCTTCCATGGTTACTAATCCACTAACAGAACCATATTCGTCCACAACCAATGCTATGTGATTTTTGGTCTGAATTAAATCATTAAATAAGTCTGGAATAGGTAAGTTTCTATTAGTAAATATGATTGGTCTTTTTATTTCTCCAAGAAGTTTATGACCGTTCTGATTGGCCATTTCTTTAAAAATTTCATCTTTTAATACCTGTCCGGTTATGTTATCTGCTTTATCTTTATAAACGGGTATTCTAGAAAAGCGAAGGTTTTGATTTTCATTAAAAAACTCTTCTACTGTTGTATCTTCTGAGGCAGTTTTAATAACTGTTCTAGGTGTCATCACATCTTTAGTAAAAATCGTTTTAAAATTTAAAAGGTTTTTAATCACCTTAGACTCAGATTCTTCGAAAACACCTTCTTCTTCAGCTATATCAGCCATGGCTGTAAAATCTTCTCTGCTCAATACCGATCCATGATGTCCTTTTCCCCCTATCAGTTTTGTTGTTAACTGTAATAGCCATAAAATCCCTGTCCATTTAAGTGGCCAGATCAATACGTTTAATGCTTTAGAAGTAAAATTAGAGAGTTGTTTCCAATATGTGGCACCAATAGTTTTTGGTATAATCTCTGAAGCAACTAATATCAATATGGTCATTATAGAAGAAACTACTCCTACCATTAGATCTTCTGTCATTTCTATTCCAAAAATCTTACGAGTTTCGGTTCCATACATTTCTGCATATGCGACTTTTGCTTGCACACCTACTAAAATAGCTCCTACTGTATGAGCAATTGTATTAAGTGTTAAAATAGCAATTAGCGGTCGATCAACATCTTTCTTTAGTTTTTCTAATGCTGTTGCGTATGCTTTTCCTTCTTTTTTCTTAACATTAATAAAGGTAGGAGTGATACTTAGTAATACCGCTTCTAGTATTGAACATAAAAAGGAAAAGAAAATAGATACGACTCCGTATACAAGTAATAATGCCATAATTATAATTAGTTGGTTTTGCTAAATTAAGTAATTCATTTACTATTTAATAAATTACTTCTATATATTAATAGTAGGTAATATAAGTATAAAAAGAGCTCATCAAAATTAAAACATAAAATAATACAATTGGACTTATATTCAACAACATTTTAAGGTACTTCGAGCTATTATATCTCAAAAAACCTTGAATTAAAATCTTAAAACCTACGACTACGCCTATGTAAAAGATAATCTTCCAATTGAAATATACTTCAGAAAATAGTAAAAATTTAAAAAAGAAAATTATAATAAGGCTTATCGTAATTGGAATAGTAGCATGTGAAATAATACTAAATACGTCAGAATAACTAGCAGTTCCTCCTAGCCAACTATTAATTTTATGTAAAACTAGACTAAACAAAGTACCTAGAAAAAGAATAAACGCTATCGTAAATAACATATCTATAACTGGGTGAATTGTTTCACCATCTATATTGATGTTTTTAAAATAAACTATCTGTCCGTAAAAGATAAAAAGAAACATACTTTTAATATTAAGCTCTATTTCATCTTGATCATCCAAAAAATCCAATGTGTTTTTAGTATCGTATAATATGGTAAAAACTGATTTCATAGAAATTACTTATTACCAGCCCACATACTTTGGCGGTTTTATCTCATTGAGATTTAGATATACAATTAATTGACCTCTATGATGTGTTACATGATCTTGGAGTAGATTTAAAATCTGAAGTTTAGACTTTGGTCCTGCAAAAAAATCGACTTTAGCAGTTAATGATTCTTCTGATACCTCTGTTACTCTTTTAGATACTTCATCAAATGAATTTTTTAGAAACTCAATGATTTCATTTTTAGTATTTGGAGCATTATCTGCAAGTTTCTTCCTGTCAAAATCTTCTTCCGAGAAGTATGTAGTACTTAACCATAACATATTACCACAAATATGTAACAATTGATTTTTAAAATCCATTTCTCTTTCTGTCGGCGCAAATGCATATTTTTCTTCTGGCATTGCATCAGCCATCTCTAATAAATATGTTTTAGAATTATTCCATTTTTCTAAAAATGCGGATTTCGGTGTTATTTGCTGAGACATTGCGGTATATGATGTGAGAAAAAGAAGTAAATATATCTTTTTCATTACTTGGTTACTTCGTTCATATACAACTCTATCGCCTTTAACTCATCGTCACTGAATTTTTCTAAACGCACAAAGTTTGTTTTCATAACTGCATAGTTATCTGGATCTACAATTGGATCTTTTTTCTGTCTAAGAAAACCTATAATATCACCATTCTGTTCTTTGTATATTTTCATGATATCGTTAACACTCGGACCAACAGATTTTTTATCCAATCTATGACAAGAATAACAATTACCTTTTCCTTTAAATAGCTTTTCGCCCAATGCAAACTCTGGAGATTTTTCCTTTTTCTTTCCTCCAATTACTATTTTTTCTTTTTCAGGCTTTTTTTCTGATTGACAGCTAGTTGCTATAAATGCAATGCTTAAGAGCGCAATAAAAATGTTCTTCATTTGTGTGATCTTATGAATTAAATAAATTATCAATATCCTTCTTAAATCTTTCTAATAAATCTTTAGAAAAACTATTAATTACCTTTTCTTCTTTAGAACCAATGCCATCCTTTGCTTCTGCTATTTTGGTCAACGCATATATCATAAAATCGTATTCTTCATCCGGACCGTTATCCGAAAACACCTCAATTACTCTTTTATAAAGTGTTTCGATATCACTATCATTTGCATTTTCATAATCAAAAGACCATTTAATTTCTTGTCCTTTTGGATGTGCTTTTAATATTTCTTCTAGCGTATGTACTTCTTCTTTTTCAATCACACCATCACTCATTGCAATTACATACAATAATTCTCCAAATGTCTGATACAATCGATCCCTACTTACCATAGCTATTTTCTATTTAAATTTAACCCAAAAGTTTAACTACATCTTTTGCAAAATAACTTGCAATGATATTTGCTCCTGCTCTTTTAAAAGCAATTAATTGTTCCATCATAATTGCATTGTGATCTAGCCAACCCTTTTCTGCTGCCGCTTTTAACATAGCGTATTCTCCACTTACCTGATATACCGCAACTGGAACGTCTACAGCATCACTAACATCTCTTAAAATATCCAAATACGCCAATCCAGGTTTTACCATCACAATATCAGCACCTTCATCAATATCCGCTAGGGTCTCTTTAATAGCTTCATCTCTATTAGAGAAATCCATTTGATATGTTTTTTTATCTCCAAAACCTGGCGCAGAATCTAATGCATCTCTAAAAGGACCATAAAACGCCGATGCATATTTTGCACTATAGCTCATAATACCAGTGTTCTTATAACTTTCAGTTTCTAGCAACTCTCTTATTGCCAAAATCCTACCATCCATCATATCACTTGGTGCCACAAAATCTGCTCCTGCTTGGGCATGGGACAAAGACATTTTCGCTAACACTTCGCAGGTTGGGTCATTTACTACGTATCCTTCTTCTACAATACCATCATGTCCGTACGAAGAATATGGATCAAGTGCCACATCGGTCATTACTAGCATATCAGGAGCCACATCCTTTACTTTTTTAATTGCACGTTGCATTAATCCATCAGGATTCAACGCTTCGGTACCTTTATTATCTTTCAGATTATCAGGAACTTTAACAAAAAGTAATACCGCTTTCAATCCCATATCCCACAATTCTTTGACTTCGTCTTTTAATAAATCAAGACTATATCTATAATATCCTGGCATAGAAGCTATTTCTTGCTTTACACTAGTGCCTTCTACTACAAAAAGCGGGACTAAAAAATCATTAGGGGTTATTATATGTTCTCTAACCAAAGATCTAATCGATTCTGTGGTTCGTAATCTTCTATTTCTACGTAATTGATACATTAATTTTGCTAGTAATTTGTAAGAATTGTAAATATACCAACTTATAACGTAATTTCTAGGTGATCATTTTCACAAAATTAAACCAATTATGTAACAAACTCTTAACAACACCTACTAACTATTCAATAGATAAAATTGCTAAAACGTATTTCCTATGCTCACAATAAAAAACTTAAATAAAACCTATCCCAATGGAACCAAAGCTTTAAATAATGTTAATCTTACATTAGAAAAAGGAATGTTTGGTTTACTTGGCCCTAATGGTGCAGGGAAATCTACATTAATGAGAACCATTGCCACACTTCAGTTAGCTGATACTGGATCTATTGATTTTGATGGTATTGACGTTTTTAAACAACCAGAGGAATTACGAAAAGTATTAGGATATTTACCGCAAGACTTTGGTGTTTATCCTAAGGTTTCTGCAGAAATGATGCTTAATCATATTGCTAAGGTAAAAGGAATTACCAATAGCGCAGAACGAAAAGGGTACGTTGCAGATTTACTAAACAAGGTAAACTTATATAAATTTAGAGATCGTAATCTTGGCGACTATTCGGGAGGAATGCGACAACGTTTTGGAATCGCTCAAGCTTTATTAGGAAATCCAAAATTAATCATTGTTGATGAACCTACTGCTGGGTTAGATCCATTAGAACGTAATCGTTTCCACAATCTACTAAGTGAATTAGGGGAAAATGCTGTGGTTATACTTTCTACACATATCGTTGATGATGTAACAAATCTATGTGAACATATGGCGGTATTTAATGAAGGAACTATACTAGCACAAGGAAATCCGCAAGAACTTTCTGCTACTTTGGATGGGAAAATATTTAAAAAGCAAATAGAAAAATCACAATTACAACAATATCAAAATAAATACACTGTACTCTCTAATTATCTTAGAGGAGGTCAGTTTTTTGTCAATATATACAGCGAAAATACTCCTGAAGAAGGTTTCGAAAAAATGAATAATGGTTTAGAAGAATTCTATTTCTATAGTATCAACCAAAATCAAGAACAGGAGGCATAATTATGAAAGAAATATTCTTATTCGAATTACAGTATCGGTTCCGTAGGCCTGCTACCTGGATTTATGCTGGATTAGGTATGTTAATGGCGGGTTTATTAGCATATTTAATGCAATCATCTACTGCTCAGTTTGTAAACAGTCCCAATAATATTGCTGAGATTATTGGTCCTATTTCTGTTATTTCTATTTTCTTTTATGCAGCTATAATGGGTGTTCCCATATTTAGAGATCAAGATCATAAAACAGCACAAACCTATTTTACCTTTCCAATTACACAAAAGTCCTATGTATTAGGCAGATTCTTTGGAAGTTTTACTATTGTTTCGTTACTAAATATCTTTATTGTCCTTGGAGCGATTATTGGATTTACAATGGGTATGTTAGCCGAAAGACCAGATTATGGAGATTATGATGTTTTTAATATATCATCCTACCTACTGCCTTTTATATTTTTATTACAAGTTAATGCATTTTTAATTGGTGCATTATTCTTTTCTCTTATGGCTTTTTTTAGAAAAATGTCAATTATATATTTAGGAGGGATATGCCTTTTGCTATTGTATACATTAGCTGGTAATTTTTTAGGTGATATTGATAATGAATGGTTAAGTGTGTATTTAGATCCCTTTGGAGGAGAGGCATGGAGCTATGTGAAAAAATATTGGTCAATAAATGAACTAAATACCAATCAATTGCCAATTTATGGTAAGTTTTTATTAAATCGAATGATTTGGCTAGGAATTGGTATTGCATTTTTTCTGATTGCATTTTTTAGATTCGATTATAAAAAATTTCTTGTTTCTAGCAGTAAATCTAAAAAAGTAAATACTGATGAATACGTTCCATCTATGATTAGTTCAATTAATCAGGTATTTAACAAAAAAACAGCTAGAAAGAATTTGTGGTCTTTAAGTAAAATTGAGTTCTTATCGATAATTAAAGACCCTGTTTTTTTAGTTTTGGTTATAATCGGAGTAGTAACATCTATCATTCTTATCTACTTTAATAATGAAACCTATGGAACCCCTAATCTTCCAATTACTAGATATATAATTGATAATATTACCGTTGGAATCACATTACTATCCATAGTAATTTTAATTATTTATGCAGGAGAAGCTGTTCATAGAACGCGTAAAAATAAAACTTTTGTTTTTTATGATGCTTTACCAATAAGCAACCAAAGTTTATACTTTTCTAAAGTATTATCACTAATAGGAATCTCATTAGTATTGACATTAATCCATATTTTGATTGGTATTTTATATCAGACATTTAATGGTTATTTTAATTATGATCTAGGCACATATATTACCTATAACTTCATGATCACTTTTACCAATTTTTTAATGACTACCCTACTAGCGTTTTTTATCCATGTATTGGTCAATAATAAGTTTCTAGGATATTTTATCGTTATATTGATTTATATTGGATCCCCTCTATTAATAACTTTAGCCTTTAAAAGCGACAACCCATTGATTCGTTTCAGAGGAACTACACCTTTTTTTATAAGTGATCTCAACGAATTTGGTCACTATCTTAAAGGTATTTTTTGGTTAAAATTATATTGGATTTTACTAACCGCCATTCTTTTATTAATCGGAATGTTGTTTTGGACACGAGGATTCTTTTCTACTAGTAAAGAAAGATTAACATTTGCAAAAAGAAGGTTTACGGGAAAAACAATTGTTGTTGTGTCTGTCACTTTTATATTATTCATATCTGTAGCGGGATATAGTTATTACAACTTAAAAATTTTGAATACTATAGAGGATGGTGATTTCTTTAATGAAATAGCAGCAAATGCCGAAAAGAAATACATTAGATTGATCAATCAAGCACATCCACAGGTAACTGATCTCAAAGCTTATATTGATGTATTTCCAGAAACAAGAGGATTAAAAGCCAAAGGAGAGTTTACATTAGTTAATAATTACAATACTCCAATTGACACATTATTATTAAATGTTCAATATCCTGCAGAACACACCCAACTAGAAGAAATCTTATATAATGGAAATCCTATCAATCCTATAATTTCTGATACTGTAAATAGAATGTATTTTTATAAATTACCAAATACACTGCAACCTAAGGGCACCGCAGAATTATCAATTTCTATGTCTGCAAAAACTAAAGGTTTTTCCAATAGAATGGAAACTCAGGTATTAAACAATGGTACATTTTTAAACAGTTCTATTTTTCCTAGTTTTCATTATGATATAAGTCTAAGTGATAACGGAATCCGAAAAAAATACGGATTAAAAAAATTAGATTATTTGTTTCCTCCAAGAACAGATTCTACCGCATTAAAGAAAAATTTATTCAATGAAGATGCAAACTATATAAATTTTGAAGCTATTGTAAGTACCTCATCTGATCAGATTGCTATTGCACCTGGTAAATTAGTAAAAGAATGGAAGGAAAATGATAGATCATATTTTCATTATGACTTAGAGTCTCAGACTGATTTATTCTTTAACGTTGTTTCTGCTAGATATGATTTAGAGCGATCCAGTTGGATCGCTCCAAGTGGGAAAAAAGTGGATATAGAAATCTATCATTCTCCCAAACATAAAAGAAACCTTAAATACTTTATTGATGGAGCGAAAGCTGGCTTAGAATATTTTTCTCAGAATTTTCATGAATACCCCAATTCAGTTCTGAGAATTGTAGAGTTTCCCGCGCATGCAACTTTTGCACAATCATTTGCAACTACAATTCCATATTCCGAAAATTTTGGATTTTCTGCCGATTTTGACAAGGCAGAAGATTTTAACTATGCTTTTCGTGTAACAACACATGAAGTAGCACATCAGTGGTGGGGACATATTGTAACACCAAGCAAAACTTCTGGAGCTAATATTATTTCTGAAACTCTAGCCGAATACTCTTCATTAATGACTATGAAAAAGCAATATGGAGAAAATGGCATCAAAAACTTTCTAAAATATTCTCTAGATAATTATTTAAGTAATAGAGCTTTTAGTTTTAAACCGGAACGTTCTTTGATAAATGTAGAAACGGCGCAACACATATGGTATCGAAAAGGGTCTATGATTATGTATGAATTACAAGATATTATTGGCGAAGAAAAAATTAACAAAGCATTAAAGGAATTCTTAGATGAGTATAAAAATTTCGAAAAGGGAGTCTACCCTACTTCAGAAAATTTATATGATGCAATTTATCGTGTAACTCCGGACTCCCTTAAGTATGCTGTAGAAGATGGTTTTAAGGAGATTGTTTTATATGAAAACAGAATCCGAAAAGCCAAAACTAAGAAACTAGATAACGGAACATACGAAACTACGTTTACTGTAGATTCTAAAAAAATCTATTATGATGATGAAGGAAAAGAAGAACGCACCGACGATAAAACAAATTATATAGAAATTGGATTATTCGGTAAAGACATTGTAGACGACCAAGAAGTACCTCTTAAAAACCCATATTATCTAGAGCGAAAATGGTTACAACCAGGAGAAAATACGTTCACCATTATAACGGATAAAAAACCTGAAAAAGCAGGAATTGACCCTTACAACAAATTAATAGACAGAAATTCTAATGACAACTTAGGAGGAATAGAAGAATAAAAGATTCTAATATCTAAAAATCAAAATAATAAGACATCTCTTGTAAGAATTTAGTTAGTTAAATGCCGAAAATCACGATATGAAACAATAGTTTCGATCGTGATTTTCTTTTTTTAATAATTTGTAACAATTTATTTTACCATCCGTCTTCTTGGTATATTTATTGATCAAGCAACCATTATAAATTTATTTGCGTCTATATAAATACGTACATCAAAAAACGAAATCATCAAATCATGAATATCAAAAAACTTACAGTAGTATCAATAACTCTTTTATCAAGTTTGGCTTTATCAGCACAAACTATCAGCTCGACTATAATTGATAAAAAAACAAACGAACCAATTCCTTATGCTACGATACAACTATCAGAACATAAAGGAATCATTACTAATGAAGAAGGAAAATTTAGTATAACTCTAGACGAGCAACTAAAAAAAATAGATTCTATTTATATTTCTTCTATGGGATATCAAAAAGTAGGTATCGCATTAAATACTATTACGGATAGCATCATCTATATTGAACCCAAAGCGATAGAATTAAGTGGTGTTTTTATTTCTAATAAGAATCTAAGTATTGATGAGATTATAGACAATATAAAAGAAAATGTAGGTCAAAACTACAGCAAGGATTTATCTCACAAAAAGCTTTTTTACCGACAATCTGATTTTAGTGATCTTAATAAGATGAATATTAAATTCAAGAAATCAACTATAAAAGAATTCAACAAGAAGTTTATAGATAGTGTGATTTCCATAATTCCTAGAAAATCGGCTTATTACACAGAAGCATTATGTGATCTCTATGGTAATTTTGATAAGCAAAAGCTTAACATAATAAAAGGCGCAGAACTGTATGATAAAAGTAATGATGGATCTATGGAAGCCTTATCCGAAAAGTTAGAAGATATTCTAAAAAAGAATGTGAAACCTAACTCTTACCTAAAAATCAAATCAGGCTGGATATTAGGTACTAAAGTACAAATGGATTCTATCTTTGATGCTAATGAAGAAGCTGCCGAAGTAAAAAATGAAGTAGAAAAACCTAATAAGAATCAAGAAAATTATTTTCTAAACTATAGAAAATCATCTTTAAAGAACCTTTTATCAAGCATGTTCTTCCAAGAAGACTCTAAATTAAACTTTATCGATAAATCTGGACGTTATAAATTTGAATTAATAGATTACACCACCATCGATGATAGTAGCGTATACATTATTAATTTTGAACCTAAAAGAGGTGCGGATTTTAAAGGAACCATCTACGTGAACACTCAAGATTTTGCAGTAATGAGAGTTGACTATGAAAACGTAAAGAATCTAAAGAATTTTGGATTACTTGGTATTAGTTTTCATGATACGATGTATAAAGGTAAAACGATTTTTACTAAAGGTGCAGATGGAAAATATAGTGTTCGATATATAGAAAAAACAAGAGGAAATGTTTTTGGTATCGACAGACCACTTAAAATCATCGAAAAAAATAAATTCGTAAAAGGTAAACGTAAACAAAATGAACTATCTCTAGGACTAGATATCGGTGCTGGCGAAATTAGTAAATACGAAGTAGTAGTTTTCGACTCTCAACCTATTACAGAAAGCGAATATGAGAGTAGTAAAGAAAATAAAAGTATCAAGCCACAATACTTATCTAAATACGATCCAGAATTTTGGAAAGGGTATAACATTATAGAACCAAATACTGCTATTAAACAATTTACAGCGATAGAAGGAGAATCATAAAATATTAGATCATATTGTTTTACCAGGTTTATCTAAAGAACTATCATAAACAATACTAGTATTAGTGTTTCTAAATAATTCATCTCATTTGTTGTTATAAATCAGTAAGTATCTCGTCTTATTTTAAGAATATATTACCATAATGGTATAGTTTTTCGTCGTAACTATGTAATACATACGACGAAAACTATACTTTTATAGTATAATTTTACCAATCCACTGATCCTATGAAAATGAATAAGATTGTATTATTAACCATTGGGATATGGATGATCGCTATCTCAATGAAAGCCCAAACCATAAGTTCTAAAGTATTTGATAAAAAAACCAATCAACCTATTCCCTATGCTACTATCCAGATTGGAGAAAATCAAGGCGTAGTTACAAATGAAGAAGGAAGCTTTAATATTACTTTAGACGATATTCAATCTAAAATTGACTCTATCTACATATCTTCAATGGGGTATTCTACAGTGGGAGTTGCAGTACAAAATATTACGGATAGTATTATCTACATAGAACCAAAAGCAATAGAATTAAAAAGTGTATTTATATCCAATAAAGATCTAGATATTGATGATATCATAGATAATGTGGATGATAATATGGAAGATAATTATAGATCAGATCTTTCCAAAAACAGATTATTTTTTAGAGAAACCAATACCAACTATATTAAAAAAATGGATATTGAGTTTAAAAAATCTACCATAGAAGAGATCGATGAAAAGCTTGTGGATAGTATATCTAAAGTAATCCCTAAAAATTCTGTTTTTTACGCAGAAGCATTATGTGACTTTTATGGAAATACGGATAAGCAAAAGCTTAATGTCATTAAAGGAGCTCGGCTATATGACAAAAACAATAACGGTTCCATAGAAGGAGTCTTTAAGAAAATGGAGAAGATCTTTAAAGATAATGTAAAGCCTAATTCTTACATAAAGATAAGATCAGGACTCTTTAGCCAAAAAGTACAGGTAGATTCTATTCTAAAAGCTAATCAGGATGCTAAAGATATAGCAGATGGAATTGAAAACCCCAAAGAGAATTTCTTCTTCAAATCCAGAAAAATGAATCTTAAGAATCTTTTTAACGAAACATTTTATCAATCAAACACCAAATTAAATGTAATTAAAAATTCTGGCAGATATATTTTTGAACGTGTAGATTATACTATTTTAGGTGATATTGGAGTTTACGTAATCAAATTTACACCTAAAAGAAGAGGAGATTTTAAAGGAACTTTATATGTCAATACAGAAGATTTCGCAGTTATAAGAATTGATTACAAAAATGTAAAACGCTTACGGAGCTTTAACTTATTAGGTGTAAGTTTTGAAGAAAATGGTTATAGTGGTACCACGATTTTTGAGAAAGGTTTTGATGGTAAATATGGTGTAAAGTTTATCGAAAAAATTACTGAAAATAAATTCGGGGTAGATAGGCCATTAAGTATCATAGAAAAAAACAAATATGTAAAAGGAAGGAATAAGCAAAATCAGTTATCTCTTAATCTTGATGTAATTAGTTATGCCAAAAATAAATATGAGATAATTGTGTTTGATGCTAAAAGTATTTCTGAATCTGAATATAATACCAGTAAGGAAAATAAAAATGTACAGTCCACTTATTTATCTCAATACGATCCAAATTTCTGGAAAGGATATAACATCATAGAACCTAATACTGCAATCAAGCAATTTAAGGCCATAGAAGAAGCAATAGAAGATGAGTAAAATATTACTCTATTAATTTCAATGTCTTTAACAGTGCTTCAAAATAAAAATCTTCTTGTTCTGAAATTATGGTAGTCTTATAAGCAGTATTCTTAAGAACATAATGCGATGAAGATTCTATATCTAAATCATTTTGATGTGAGTTTACTATGTTTTGAATAAAATCATTGATTAACAATACCTCATCATACGTAATCTCTCGTCTCAATGTTGGTTGATCACTTTTATATACTAAATAATCATCTCTAAAACTAATTGATTTCTTTGTCTCTCCTAATTTATGAAACTCGAAAGTAAAATCCTGAGAAGCAAATATCTTATTAATATTCTCCACAGTAGGCTCCACTTTTCGAGCGCAGCTAGCACTAACCAAACAAATTGTTATCAGTAAAACTTTTCTCATAAATTCATATTGATTTCTAAAATACAAAAGACTTTGCGGTTAAGACAAAAAAAAAGGTATTGATCAGAACATCAATACCTTTATAGTTTTTAAATAAAACCAATTAACATTATTGGAATTATTGCGTTATTTCGAAGCTAATCTTTTAATAGAATTTTCGAAATCTACGTTCTCAAGATTACTTATTAGCAGCCCAATACCACCGGATCTAGACGCTACAATATACTCAGCTTGATATTTCTTTTCTAATTTATATCCTTTCAGATATTTTAACTTTACAATCTTTGATGTTGGAGTAAAGAAAAATCTTCCGTGGATTCTTTTGTAACGAACTTCTTGGCTAAGTGCTTCGTCTTTTAATTGTCTACTTAAGGCTTCTACCACTGTAGCAGCTCTATGCTCATCTAATTGAAAATAATCACAAGCATAAATAAACACATAATTTTCCACATTTTTCTCATCAACAAAAAGTTGAAAGTCAACATTTTTGTCTTCAATTTTTTTCAATTCCTCTAAGGCAATCTTTTTAAATTTAGGGCTATCCGTAAGAGAATCTAATCTAACTTTAAATTGATCTGGACTTGTTTTTTCGTACCCCTTCGTAAGCATTATTGTATTCTTACGAAATTCGATTGTGTTTTTTGAGAAATTTGAAAATTTGGTTTTCTGCTTACCTCCCTCGAAATATTGACATCCGGTCAGAAGGATCACAGTTAATAATAGTAGAATTTTTTTCATAGGGTTCTGGGTGTTAATTGGTTAAAAATTTATTACTAAGCCCCATAAGTGCGTGCAATATAATAAAAAAAACCTTATTATCAACACTTTATCCTAATTTTTATGCATTTTAACGAATTAATATTTAACTATTACCGGTTTTTTAATTGTTTTTCGTAGGATTACACCCACTCAATTGGATTCTTTAATACTTCTAATAATCGTGCTTCTTCTGTACCTGCTTCTGGATGAAAATCGTACCTCCACTGTACTTGCGGTGGTAAACTCATCAAAATACTTTCAATTCTACCATTTGTTTTTAGTCCAAAAAGTGTTCCTTTGTCGTGCACAAGATTAAATTCTACATATCTACCACGTCTTATCTCCTGCCAATCCTTTTGTGCATCCGAATAGGTTATTTCTTTTCTTTTTTCTACAATAGGTACATACGCTTCTAAAAAACTATTGCCAACTTCGGTTACAAAATCATACCAATCTTGCATACTCATTTTTTCAGTTTTCTTACAATAATCAAAAAACAAACCTCCCACTCCACGTCCCTCATTTCGATGGGCATTATAGAAATATTCATCGCATTTTTTCTTATACAAAGGATAAAACTCTGAATCATGTTTATCACAAGCCATTTTAGACACCGTATGAAAATGTTTGGCATCTTCATCAAATAAATAGTACGGTGTAAGATCCTGTCCACCTCCAAACCAACTATCTACAATAATATCATCGGCATCATACATTTCGAAATATCGCCAATTAGCATGTACCGTTGGTATCATAGGACTTTTAGGGTGCAGAACTAAAGATAATCCACACGCAAAAAAATCTACATCGCCTACCTTAAAATAACTTTGCATGGCTTTAGGCAACTTGCCGTGAACTCCAGAAATATTCACTCCTCCTTTTTCGAAAACTCTACCATTTTCTATTACACGCGTTCTACCTCCGCCTCCTTCCGGTCGTTTCCAAATATCTTCTTTAAACTTGGCGGCACCATCCAAGCTCTCTATACCAGCTGTAATAGTATCTTGTAAATCTTGTATGTACTGATAAAATTTTTCTTTCATCTCTATTATGCTTCAATTTTAGAAACTTTTTGTTGAGTATCTACTTTAATAAGACCTTCTCTATCCAATATTTTGACTGTTTCTGAAGATGCAGCGACTACAGAAATTGGTAACGTTATTATAAATCCGATTATAGGAATAAATAACATTAGCATAAATACAATACCATTGCCAATAGCTGTTCCTCTATTTTTTCTAACAAATTCAATACTATCCTTGTATTTAAAATGGCGTTCCATTGTATAATCTATATTACCAAAACCAACATAATAAGCCTGTACTGCAAAGATTAATATAGTAGCTAATATTCCTATTACAGGAATAATACTTAGGATAAGTAATGGAATAATAAAAAGTAATTCTCTAAATAAGTTTCTAACATTGATACGAATACCTCTCATCAATTGCTGTCTAAACGAAGTATTTCTATGTTCATGATTAGCGTGTTTATCCCCTAAAAGATGTGCCTCTACCTTTTCTGAAACTGGACTCATAAAAGGAGCGGATAATGCCATTACAATATGTTTATATAGCACCAATCCCAAAGCCAATATCAATAGAATACTAAAATATTTACTGATCACCGTAAATGTCTCAGAACCCCAATCCCATACCCAAGCTTTAGCTATCACACTACCCAAAGGATCAGATAAAAACCAAGCTAACGTAACAAATAGGATTCCTGTTAAAAAACTAATAAGAATAGGGATACCGAAGTATTTCCATAGACCCAATTTTGATATTAATGCAAAACCTCCAAAATATGCTTTGATACCATTAATTATATTTTTTATCATAATCAGAAAATTTGGTTAACTCCTTATAAGTAGTACTTTTAATAGTTTTGTTTCAAAATTTTATAGATATTCTAATGGGTTTACTCTGAAAGATATACTAAATCTTCAGAAAAACTTGTTATATCTTCAATTCCTATAACTAGTTTCGCTTGTTGTAGTTTTTCTTCTATAAAGGCAATTACCTCACATTCCGTAGCAATTTTAAGTGTTTTAAAATATCTTCTCCCCAATTGATTGTTATGTAAATCCATTGCTTTTGGAACATCTCCATTAGGTGCTAATTTCTCGTGCAATGTGGTTACCTTATCTGACCAAGTAATGGCTTTAATTTCATCTTTAGAAATCTTAAACACGTTCTGACAGATTAATACATTCCATATCGCGTGTCTAAAGGCATTTGCTTTTCCATTCTTATGATGATTTTGTCCATATAACGAATCGCAGATAACCAGTGTTTTTTTAGTAGCTCTTAATGTTGGAAATATGTATTGTGGTTTTTTTAATACTAAGCCAGCAACCTTAAATAATTGCCAGAAATTAAACTTCTTAATCAAGTTCCAAATTTTCATTCTACACCTGATACTCTTTTACAGCGTCTACAAAAGCCTTAGCATTTTCTACAGGAATATTAGGTAAAATCCCATGCCCTAAATTTGCTATATATCGATCTTTACCAAATTCGTCTATCATCTGCTTAACCATCTTTTTAATATCTGATGGAGGAGATAATAATCGAGACGGATCAAAATTTCCTTGTAATGTAATATTTCCACCGGTAAGGTATCTCGCATTTCGTGCCGAGCAAGTCCAATCAACGCCAAGAGCAGCTACTCCTGAATTAGCCATCTCATTTAATGCAAACCAACAGCCCTTACCAAAAACAATAACTTCTGTTTCATCCTTTAGAGCATCCACAATCTGTTGAATATATTTCCAAGAAAATTCCTGATAATCCACAGGAGAAAGCATTCCTCCCCAACTATCAAACACTTGAACAGCATTCACTCCAGTAGCTACTTTTTTCTTTAAGTAGGCTATGGTAGTGTCTGTAATCTTTTGTAACAACTGATGCGCGGCTTGTGGTTGTGTAAAACAAAAACCTTTTGCTTTATCAAAATTCTTAGAACCTTGTCCTTGCACAGCATAGCACAATATTGTCCAAGGTGACCCCGCAAAGCCAATAAGTGGAACTCTGTTATCTAACTTTTCCTTTGTCAAAGAAATAGCATCCATAACATACCCTAACTCTTCATCAATATCCGGAACAATAACTTGATCCACATCAGCCTGAGATCGAATTGGGTTTGGCAACCAAGGACCAATACCATCTTTCATCTCTACTTCGATATTCATAGCCTGTGGAATTACCAAAATATCACTAAATAGGATTGCTGCATCTGGACCTATGATATCGATAGGTTGCACTGTTATTTCTGATGCTAACTCTGGTGTTCTACATCTTGTAAAGAAATCGTACTTCTTCTTTAACACCATGAACTCTGGTAAATATCTTCCTGCCTGACGCATCATCCAAACTGGAGGTCGATCTACAGTTTCTCCTTTTAAAGCTTTAAGAAATAAATCGTTTTTTATCATATCCGTTTATAAAAGTATTTTACCGTTTGAACAAGAACATTCTCAACGGTTGGTTTGTTAGCAACAATGCAATTCTTAGTATGTTTTTTAGCTTCAGAAGCTGTTGTATTTCCTATACAAAAAGCCATGCTTTCATCTAATGTGTTAGTCATAGTATAGCTTTGTACTCCTGATGGACTAAAAAACAATATTCCTTCGAATGTACGGTCGAACTTCTTAGATTTCATATGCGTTTTATACACTACAATTTGTTCTAATTGAATGGTATTTTCTTTTAGAGTTAAAGGTAATTCCGCTCTTCTCATATTTCCGCAAAAAAAGTAAAACTGCTCCTTTTTATAGCTTTTTACTATAATTTTGGCCAAATTTGAAGCATTCTGAGCTATTTCTACAACTTTTTGTCCATTTTCTTCCAATAGTTTTTTAGTATTCTCTCCAACACAGAAACAATTTTCTATAGTAAATTCAGAGTTTTGAATAGCCTTTACTGCATTCTTACTGGTAAAAATGGCATTCTTTATATCTCGATTAAATTTAAGCTCCAATAACTCAATTTCGATTGCGTTATACTCAACAAATCCAATTCCAGAATTTAACAACAATTCTTTTTGAGAAGAGGAGAGTTTTCTTGTGGATAATATGGTAGCATTAGCATTCAATTATTGTAAGTCTGCTTTAATTTTCTTCATTAATTCTTTACCACCTTTGTTTAGAACTTCCTGAGCACATTGTATTCCAAACCCATCTCTTTCGGTAAGGTTAATCGATTTAGCAATATCAATTTTTTCTTTTCCGTCTAAACTCATTAAAACTCCTGTGAAATTGATTTGATCATCTTTAATAGTCGCCAAAGCTCCAATTGGCGCGGTACAACCTCCTTCTAGTTTTCGTAGAAATTCTCTTTCTATATGCACACATACTTTAGATTCTTCGTGGTCAAGATGAGAAAGTGCCTCTAAACAATATAAATCTTCCTCTTTGGCTACCACTAACATAGCTCCTTGAGCAGGAGCTGGAATCATCCAATCTAGGTCTAAATAATTCTTTGGTTTTAAGTTAATTCGTTCTAATCCAGCAGCCGCAAAAATAGCTCCATTCCAATCATTATTTTCTAACTTTTTCATTCGGGTATTTACATTTCCCCTTAGATCTACAACAGAATGATCTGGATATTTATGCAACCACTGCGCTTGTCTTCTTAGGCTTCCAGTGGCAATTGTTCCTTTCGATTGTAAAAAGTCAAGTCCTTTGTGTAATAGAATATCCTGTACATTAGCCCTTTCTAAAACCGCTCCTTCTACAATTCCTTTTGGTAAAGCTGTAGGAACATCTTTCATAGAATGAACAGCAATATCAATATCATTATTAATCATCGCGATATCCAAGGTTTTGGTAAAAATTCCGGTGATTCCTAATTCATACAATGGTTTATCTAAAACAATATCTCCTGTAGACTTTACAGGTACTAATGTTGTAGTATATCCAAGGTTTTTTAACTTATCTTGTACCGTATGAGCTTGCCAAAGCGCTAACTCACTATCTCTCGTACCAATTCGAATTGTTCTATTTTGCACTACTTATTGTGTATTTGGAATACTTTCTGAATCAATTCTATACTTTCATCAGAAGAAGTGTTTTCATCTTTAAGATGACTTGCAAAGTGATTTGTAATTTTTTGGATAATACGATCACTAATTATTGTCGCCTGTTCTTCGTTAAAATCCAAAAACTTTTTGCGTTGTAAATTGATTTCCGCATCCTTAAAAGAAGCCAATTTATTTTTTAATGCCTTTATTGTTGGTGCGAATTTTCTAGTCTCTAACCAACTATCAAATTCCGACTTAACTTCATCAATAATACCTTCTGCTTTAGGGATATGGACTCTTCTTCGTTGCAATGTATCATCTGTAATTTTAGACAAATGGTCCATATGTACTAAAGTAACATTTGGTAATTCTGTGACATTGATATCCACATTTTTTGGAACAGACAAATCCAAAATAAGTAATGGCTTATCCGTACTAATACTATCTTTAGTAATTGTAGGTTTTTGAGCGCCAGTAGCCACAATTAATACATCAGAATGATCAACTTCTTGTTTAAGATTATCATAATCTTTAACTATCAGGTTAAATTTTCCTGCTACTTTTTCAGCCTTATCTCGAGTACGATTAATTAAAACAATATGATCATTTTTAGTATGCTTTACTAGATTTTCGCAAGTATTCCTTCCTATTTTTCCAGTACCAAATAACAATATATTTTTATCAGATACATAAGGAACACGTGCCAAAATGTATTGAACCGCAGCAAAACTAACCGATGTTGCACCGCTAGAAATCTCAGTTTCATTTTTGATACGTTTACTAGCTTGGATAACCGCATTTGTCAATCGTTCTAAAAACGGATTGATCATTTGGATTTTCTTAGAAGCTCGAAAACCTGCTTTTATTTGTCCTATAATTTCGAAATCACCCAAAATCTGACTATCCAATCCAGTTCCTACTCTAAATAAATGCGAAACTGCCTTGCTGTTTTTATGAACATATGCAACTTTCTCAAACTCCTCAACAGTTCCATGTGTATGTTCACATAAAAGTTTAATCAATTGAAACGGATGTTGTGCAAAACCATACAGTTCAGTACGGTTACACGTAGACATTACTAAAAGTCCTTCTACTCCTTCTTCCTTTGCCTGCTTAAGAATTAATGTCTTTGCTTCTTCATTTATACTAAAATGACCACGTATCTCAGCATCAGCTTTTTTATAGCTGAGACCAATTGTATAAAAATTAGCTCCTTTAGTACGTAGGTGAAGTTCCATTGGGTTGTCTCAATTTTTTCCGTAGCAAAAATATCCCAGATCCACTCTAAAAAATAACGCTAGAAGTTTTTTAAGTATCGAAATACGTTCTTTATGGCTTCAAAAACACAAAATCACGTAAAAACACCTATTTTTGTATAAGTACCAAAGGTTGTTAATTCAATTGTTTAGATTTGTTCTAAATAAATATTATTGTAAATATGGAAATACAATTAAAAAATAACGCTCCAGGAATTCTTGAAGAAACCATTATAGAGGATGGTTTTTATATTCTCAAGTTTCAAAATGAAACTAATGATAGTCAACGTATTATAAGAGATATTGATAGTAGTTATATTCAATTTCATTTCTGTATTAAAGGTAGCATGAAATTTAATTTTAATAATGGAAGCTATGCAATACCGCTACCAGAAAAAAAATCTCTTCTTCTTTACAATCCACAACGTGATTTACCAATGAACCTAGAGATGGAAAAAGATTCTTGTTTGATATCTCTTCTAATTTCCATTAAAAAATTTCATTCTTTATTTTCAAAAGAAGCAGACTATATTCCATTTTTGGGAGAGGGAAATAGAGATAAAAAATATTATACCGATACAGATGTTTCTCCTTCTATGGTCGTAGTTCTAAACCAAATTTTAAATTATAATTTACATAATTCTATCAAGCTATTGTATTTTAAAGGCAAATCTTATGAATTATTAAGTTTATATTTTAATAAACCAGAAGATGCGGATATTGATCAATGTCCTTTTCTTGTTGACGAAGAAAATGTTCTTAAAATCAAACAAGCAAAGGAAATTATTATTTCGAAAATGGCAGAACCTCCAACACTTCAAGAGTTGTCTAAAGAAATTGGATTACCCCTTAGCAAGCTCAAAGATGGTTTTAAACAAATTTATGGAGAACCAGTATATGCTTTTTTATTTGATTACAAGATGGAAGTAGCTCGTCAATTATTAGCTTCGGGAAGTCATAATGTTAATGAAGTAGGATTAAAAGTAGGATATAGCACAGCAAGCCACTTTATAGCTGCATTTAAAAAGAAATTTGGGACTACCCCAAAAAAATATGTCATGAATCTTAGTTAACTTATTGGTCTAATGGTTCCTTAACAGGAATTCCTTCTCCTTTTTGTAAAGAAACTATAGAATCATACATTCCCTTATCATCCTCATCCGCACCTCCTAATACGGATACAAACTCGAAATGCTCCAATAATTCTAGGATAAAGGGTAATTTATCCTTTTCTACGTCTACAATAATACGTTTCATCTCAATGCTTTTTTGATATTATAAAAATAAGAAAATATTATCTGAGAGTTCCTTGTTTATAATAATTTAACTTGCCCATAAAATTTACAAACAACAAAAAACACGAGCGTCTTATACATTTATTTCAGCATATTATCAACAATCATGCTATCAATAAGTCTTATTATAATTTTATGATCTATCCATAGAATAGTTTGTATTTTTACCTTTCGAAAAAGAAAAATTATGAGTAAAGGAGTACTTCTTGTCAATTTAGGATCCCCTGATAGTACGGATCCAAAAGATGTAAAGAAATATCTTGGCGAATTTTTAATGGATCCCCGTGTTATAGATGTACCATTATGGGCAAGAACTTTATTGGTTAAAGGTATAATCCTTAATACACGTCCAAAAAAATCCGCAGCAGCTTATAAAAAAATATGGTGGGATGAAGGTTCTCCGCTTATTGTTCTTTCTGAAAGACTACAGAAAAAAGTAGCTGAGCGAACTTCAATTCCTGTTGGGTTAGCAATGAGATATGGATCTCTAAACATCAAAAAAGGATTACAAGAATTACATGACAAAGGAGTGGACGAAGTTCTAATAATTCCTTTGTATCCCCAATTCGCAATGGCAACCACCGAAACTATTTTAGTACTTGCCGAAGAATTACGAAAGGAGCATTTTCCGCAAATGAAATTTACGGATATTCCTGCATTTTATGATAAGAAGGAATATATTGAAGTATTGTCTAATAGTATTGCTGAAAAAATTAAAGATTTAGACTATGAACATCTTCTATTTAGCTATCATGGAGTTCCAGAAAGACATATAAGAAAAAGCGATGTTAGTAACGGAAACTGTAAAATGGATGGGAAATGTTGTTTTAAAAAAGGATCCGTACAACACGAATTTTGTTATCGTCACCAATGTGAAATGACAACTGTACAAGTAGCTAAAAAATTAGGACTAAAGAATGGCACATATTCTACATCATTTCAATCTAGATTAGGTTTCGATCCTTGGTTACAACCTTATACAGATAGAACTATCGAAAGAATGGGAAAAGAAGGAATTAAAAAAATGGCAATTGTTACTCCGGCATTCGTTTCTGATTGTTTAGAAACACTTGAAGAAATAGCCATGGAAGGCGAAGAAATTTTTCACGAAGTTGGTGGTAAAGAATTCACTACAATCCCTTGTCTTAATGATCGTGATGATTGGTCTGATGTTTTGGGGAATTGGGTTAATGAGTGGGCTGAAGCTAAAACCCCAGTTCTAAAATGACAAAAACAAGCTCTGAAGCTTTAGGAACACAACCCATTGGGAAACTCTTAATACAGCAAGCTGTTCCTGCATCCATAGGAATATTAGTCATGTCACTAAACATGATCGTTGATACTGCTTTTTTAGGAAACTGGATAGGCGGGTTAGCAATTTCGGCAGTACAAGTAGTTCTTCCTTTTACTTTTTTTATAGGAGCTATTGGTTTAGCAATAGGTATTGGAGGCAGTTCCGTTTTATCAAGGGCATTAGGATCTGGAGATCAAGATAAAGCATTAAGGGTTTTTGGAAATCAGACGACACTTACTTTTTTAATTTCTGGTTCATTAGCATTAATTGGATTATTATTTCAAGATTTTTTTATTGGTTTTCTGGGGGCCGAAGAATCTTTTAAAGAATACGCTCTTGTATACTATAAAATTGTTCTGTATGGTATTGTGATGTTATCCATGTCTATGATGGGTAATAATGTAATTCGCGCAGAAGGCAAACCAAAATTTGCGATGGTCGCTATGATATTACCAGCTATAGGTAATATTTTTCTAGATTATATTTTAATTAATGTTTTGGGATATGGAATGGAAGGAGCAGCCTGGGCCACTTTTATTAGCTATGCTATTTGCTTTGGATTTATACTATGGTTTTTTGTTGCTAAAAGCGAACTAAGATTAAATCTAGAATGCATAAAACTAAAAAAGAAAATTGTAAATGAAATAAGTGGTTTAAGCTTTGTAACCTTAGCCAGACAGGGCACCATTGCTGTTTTGGGAATTCTATTAAATAATGTACTTGGTAATTATGGTGATGAATTAGATATCGCATCTTACGGAATTATCAGAACAGTACTGATGTTTGCTTTATTCCCTGTAATTGGTGTTAATCAAGGATTTATGCCAATTGCCGGATATAATTATGGAGCAGAGAAATTTCAACGTGTCCGAGAATCTATTAATACGTCTATCACTTATGGAGGAATACTAGCTATTTTAATATTTACCATTATCATGGTTTTCCCGCAACAGTTTATCTCTATTTTTGTGAGCACTAAAGAATCATTAGATCCTGAAACACTTGCAAATAACAAAGAGATCCTAAATAGGACTCCTTCAGCATTACGAATTGTTTTTCTTGCAACTCCTGTAATCATTGTACAACTTATAGGATCAGCATATTTTCAGTCTATAGGAAAAGTAATCCCTGCACTATTGCTAAGCTTGACAAAACAAGGCTTCTTTTTAATTCCACTTATCCTATTATTACCTACATTTTTTGGAGTTTTTGGAGTTTGGATTGCGTTCCCTATAGCCGATGTAGTCTCTACAATTCTTACGGGATATTACTTAAATAGAGAGGTTAGAAAAACTTTGGTGCTTCCAAAAAATGTTTAATTAATATAAGCACTAGATAAATCAAATATTTTATTTTCTATATTTAGATTTTAGTTTTGAAATATCCTTTACAACATTGTTATCAATAATAAAAAATGTATTGAATGAAACAAACCTTCGTCATTATTATTCTGGTATTTATTAATTGGACGTCAGTTTACACGCAGGATATAGACATAAAACTCTATCAAAATATTCCGATGAGGGATGGTATCAAACTATCTGCAAACATCTATTTTCCTAACACTACTAAAAAATCGTATCCGGTAATACTTATATATACACCATATGTTAATGATGAGGCAGTTGAAAGAGGAATGTACTTTGCCAAGGAGGGTTATGTCTTTATTACACTCGATCTTAGAGGTAGAGGAAATTCTGAAGGAGAATACAGACCATTTGAAAAAGATGGGATGGACGGTTATGATGCCGTCCAATGGATAAGTCAACAGGATTGGTGTAATGGAAACATTGGTATGATGGGAGGGTCGTATCGAGGTATGGTCCAATGGATGACCTTAAAGAATAAACCAACAGCACTTAAAACCATTGTCCCAACTGCAGCAGTTGGACCAGGTATTGACTTTCCAAAATATGATGGAATATTTAGTAACTATGCTCTACAATGGTTAAATTTTACAGGTGGTAAAAGTAGAAATAACAATTTGTTTAATAATGGAACTTTTTGGAGTAATAAAGCGACTAAAAAATATAAAGAGTTTATTCCATATAAAGATTGGGATCTCCTAGCACTAAACAAACGTAATCCCGTTTTTCAAACCTGGATTTCTCATCCAGATTTTGATGAATACTGGCAAAATTTTTATCCTACTCCAAAAGAATATGAATCATTTGATCTACCTATTCTTACCATAACAGGAGCTTTTGATGCTGACCAACCAGGTGCAATGACCTATTATGAAGATCATATGAAATACGGAAATCCAGCGGGTAAAACCAATCATTATTTAATTTTTGGACCTTGGTCTCATGCCGGCACACGTAAACCAGAAACGGAATTGGGAGGTCTTACCTTCGGAAGTGATTCTAAACTTGATATGAAAAAACTCCATTTGGAATGGTTTAATTGGACACTCAAAAATGAGAAAAAACCAAGGTTCTTAAAAGATCGGGTAAACTATTATATAATGGGCCAAAACAAGTGGATGTACGCCAATCAAATGGATGCTATTTCAAATGACACGATCACTTACTACTTATCTAGTCCAAATTCTAATGCAAAATTATTAATTGATCCGGGACATCTTTCACCCCAAATATCCTCAGTGCCTGACACTGATATTATTGCATATGATCCTTTGGATACGGAAAATACAGCAAGTTATTCGGGATCGGATTACTATACAGCACCGATACCAATAGAAGAAAAAGGAAGAATACTATATGTCTCTAATAAACTAGATAACACCACCACAATAATCGGAAGATTCGAAGTAGGGCTATATATATCTTTAGATGTTCCTGATACAGATCTACAAGTTTCACTAAACGTAGTTAATGAAGCTGGCCAAGTTAAATATATAGGATCTGATATGCTTCGGTTAAGATATCGCGAGGGATTGAATCAACCAAAATTAGCAGTGCCTGATGAAGTCTTCTTCTGTAAATTTGATACACCGTTTATCACAGCTCTTGAATTAAAAAAAGGAAGTAGATTTATTTTTTCTATCAATTCTATAAACTCTAAGTATCTACAAAAAAATTATAACTCTGGCAAAGACGTTTCGCTGGAAACAAAAGAAGATGCTAAAAAAGCAGAAATCACAATTTATCATTCTCCAGAAAACCCCAGTTACATAAAGATCCCTATAAATAGTAAAAAGTAATCTAGGAAATTCTTCTAAAACAGATTAACATTAGTATAAATCGATTTGAAATCATACTATCAAAAATACCAATTGAATCAACTAAGGTTAAAATTACGTGAAAATCTTTCTCAATAGCCATTTATTCCAGATTTTAGTAGACCATCAAATCTACTAATTATGAATTTTTATGTACTAAGGCATAATCTCTAAACTCAACTAAATGTACTCAAGAATTTTTAAACTTACTCTGATTGCTATTCTTATGATTGGCAATTTTTCATCATTAAACGCGCAAACATTTAACGAGGAACTATACGATGCATTAGAATATCGATTAGTTGGCCCTTTTAGAGGAGGTCGAAGTGCCGCTGTAACAGGTGTTCCTGGAAAACCAAATCTTTTTTATTTTGGAGCCACTGGTGGTGGTGTATGGAAGACAACCGACGGTGGACGTACCTGGGAAAATATATCTGATGGTTTTTTCGGAGGATCGATTGGTTCTATTTCTGTTTCTAAAAGTGATCCTAATGTTATTTATGTTGGTGGTGGTGAAAAAACACTTCGCGGAAATGTATCTTCTGGTTATGGAGTATGGAAAAGCGTAGACGCTGGAAAAACTTGGAACCAATCTGGTCTTCCCAAAAGTAGGCATATTCCAAGAATAGCGATACACCCAACCAATCCAGATATTGTATATGCCGGTGTTCTAGGAAATATTTATAAACCTACTCAAGATCGCGGTGTTTATAAAAGTATTGATGGTGGAAAGACTTGGAATAAAGTATTATTTGCTAATCAAAATGCTGGTGCAGTGGATCTAACATTAGATCCTAATAATCCTAGAATTCTGTATGCATCGACTTGGAATGCAAGAAGAACACCTTACAGCTTAAGCTCTGGAGGTAATGGTTCTGCACTATGGAAAAGTACAGATAGTGGAAAAAATTGGAAAGAAATATCTAAAAACAAAGGTTTTGCAAAAGACACCTTAGGGATTATGGGAGTTACCGTTTCTCCTGTTAATAGTGAAAGAGTTTGGGCTATTGTAGAGAATAAGGAGAAAGGTGGTGTTTACAGAAGTGATGATGGTGGCGAAACTTGGAACCAACTTAACAGTGATCGAAGTCTTCGTCAACGTGCTTGGTATTACTCTCGTATTTATGCTGATCCAAAAGACAAAGATGTCGTATATGTAGTTAATGTATCTTACCATAAAAGTAAGGACGGTGGAAAAAACTTTAGTAGTTTCAGAGCACCTCATGGAGATCATCACGATTTATGGATTGCTCCAGAAAATCCAAAACGAATGGTTATTGGTGATGATGGTGGTGCGCAGATTACTTATGACGGTGGAGAAACTTGGAGTACATACCATAATCAACCAACTTCTCAATTTTACAGAGTTACCACCGATAATAGTTTTCCTTATAGAATTTATGCGGCACAACAAGATAATTCTACCATTAGAATTAATCATAGAAGCACAGGTTGGTCTATTTCCGAAGATGATTGGGAATCTACAGCAGGAGGAGAATCTGCACATATTGCTATAGACCCTAAAGATAATGACATCGTTTATGGAGGTAGTTATGACGGGTTCTTAACTAGAGTAAATCATAAAACCGAAACGGTAAGATCTATTAGCGTTTGGCCAGATAACCCAATGGGGCATGGAGCAGAAGATATGAAATATCGCTTTCAATGGAATTTTCCGATTATGTTTTCAAAACACAATCCAAATAGATTATATACTTTTTCAAATCAGGTTCACGTAACCGAAAATGAAGGTCAAAACTGGGAAGTGATTAGCCCTGATCTTACTAGAAATGATCCAAGCAAACTTAAATCTTCAGGAGGTCCAATTACTCAAGATAATACATCGGTTGAATATTACTGTACTATTTTTGCTGCTGCCGAAAGCCCTAAAAAAGAAGGATTATTATGGACTGGAAGTGATGATGGATTGATTCATGTAAGTAAAGATGGTGGAAAAAACTGGAGTAATGTGACTCCTAAAGGGATGCCAGAATGGATGATGATTAACAGCATAGAACCTAGTAGTTTTGATGAAGGAACTTGTTATATCGCAGGTACTCGTTATAAATCTGGAGATTTTGCCCCATACCTTTATAAAACTACAAATTATGGACAATCTTGGACTAAAATTACCAGCGGAATAGCTGGCGAACATTTTACACGTGTACTTCGTGCAGATCCAAAACGAAAAGGATTGTTATACGCCGGTACAGAAACAGGAATGTACATTTCTTTCAACGACGGTATAAGCTGGAAACCATTTCAATTAAACCTTCCTATTGTACCAATAACAGACCTTGTCATTAAAGACAATAATTTGATAGTGGCAACGCAAGGTCGAAGTCTTTGGATCATCGATGATCTTACCGTATTACATCAACTTAGTAATAGTTTAAAAACTCAAGAAAACATCCTATTCAAACCTAAAAACACATATAGAATGCGTGGTGGTGGAAGAAAAGGTTCTAAAACCGAAGGAACCAATCATCCTAGCGGTGTAATTACTTATTTTAACCTTAAAAACTTTGATAAAGAAAAAGATACCGTTTCATTAACATATTTTAATACTAAGGGCGATACTATCAAATCTTTTAGTACTAAAGCAAAAGAGAAAAAAGATAAATTAAGTGATCTAAAAAAAGGATCCAATCAATTTAACTGGAATATGCGGGGTGATGGTGCAGAAAAATTAAAAGGAATGATTTTATGGTGGGCAAATCTTGATGGTCCTAAAGCTGTTCCTGGAAATTATAAGGTAAGCTTAAATGTAAATGGAAAAGAGGTTTCGCAACCGTTCACCATTTTAGCAGATCCAAGAGCAGAAGCTACAGCGCAACAAATGCAACAACAATTTGATTTTATTACTAGTGTAAATGAAATGGTAGACAAAGCACATCAATCTATCAAAAAAATAAGGAAGATCAACAATCAATTAAAATCTTTCTCGAAACAATATAAAGAGAATGATAAGACAAAAGATTTAGTTGCTAAAGCTAAAGATTTACAAAAGCAGTTTGGAGAAATTGAGAAAGCACTATATCAAACTAAAAACCGAAGTGGTCAGGACCCTTTAAACTTCCCTATAAAATTGACCAATAAACTAGGGCATTTAAACTCATTAGTAGGAATGGGAGATTTTGGACCAACAGCACAAGATATAGCTGTAAAAAATGAACTTACAAAACAGATTAACGAGCAACTAAACTCTTTTGATAAATTAATTTCGGAAGAAATAAAAAGCTTTAACTCAGAATTCAATACCTTGCAGCTTAATTATCTTTTTGTAGAGTAATACATGCAAGAATACTATAACTATATAAAAGCCCTGCACCTGATCTTTGTTATTACATGGTTTGCAGGGCTTTTCTATATTCCTAGATTGTTTATTTATCAAATCGAAGCCTCTCAAAAACCTTCTCCTGATAAAGAGATTTTAGGTAATCAACTAAAGTTAATGGCCAAACGTCTTTGGTATATTATCACTTGGCCATCAGCGATATTAGCAACAACTTTTGCCATTTGTCTTTTGATTTTAAGACCAATGCTTTTAGATCTTCCTTGGATGCACGTAAAGCTAGGGTTTGTCGTTTTACTAATTATATATCATCTTAAAAGTCATCAGATATTCAAACAACTACAAATTGGTGTTGTTACATGGACCTCTAATCAAATGAGACTATGGAACGAAGGAGCTACCATTATACTCTTTGCCGTTATATTTTTAGTAATTGTTAGAGATGCGGTTAATTGGATTTATGGAGTTGTTGGTATTCTATTACTTGCTATTTTATTAATGCTTGGAATAAAGTTTTACAAAAGAATAAGAGATAAAAATCCTAATGCTTAAAAATATAGTTTCCCGTTACAATTGAGTTTTTTCCCAAAAACATATTCAGCAAAAAATAATCGTACTGTCACGATAAGACAAGCAGTATCCGATGATGCATCGAATTTATTAAAACTAAAACTTCAATATCTAAAAAATACTGAGACGCTCCCTTTATTTGAAAACGAATATCCAAATGACATTGATCAAGAGAGAGATTTTATAGAAAGGTTTCAGTCAGAGAAAAACAGTATTATTTTGGTAGCCTTATGTGATGATGTAATGATCGGAAATATAGATCTCACAGGAAGTTGGCGAAAAAAAATGGAACATACTGGAATGATCGGAATGGGAATTCATACGCAGTGGCAAAATCAAGGCATTGGAACATTATTGCTTCAAAACACAATAGATTGGGCGCAACAAAACGAAATATTAAAAGTAATTTGGTTAGAAGTATATGAAAGTAATCAATCTGGAATTGTTTTATATAAGAAAACTGGCTTTACAAAATCGGGTATTATTCCCAATTTCTTTTTAGAAAACGATGCATATATTGATAAAATTATTATGTCTAGAGAGGTATAGCCGCTAAAAAACATCTAGATCACGCCTAAAATCATTCTCAAGAGCTGCACCTCACTACTTTTATGTATCTTCGTGTAATTTTTTAATCCAGTACTGATATAAGCATATGATCAAATCAATGACAGGTTTTGGGAAGTCTATCCTTCAACTTCCTACAAAGAAAATTACTATTGAGGTAAAATCTTTAAACAGCAAAAACTTAGACCTAAACGCTAGAATACCTTCTCAATATCGCGAAAAAGAGCTGGAAATGCGTAAAACCATTGCTAAAACGCTAGAAAGAGGTAAAGTAGATTTTAGTCTGTATGTAGAAGTCACCGGAGAAGAAAACTCAACTAAAATTAATGAATCTATTGTAAAAGATTACATGAAACAACTAGGTTCTATCTCTCTTTATGCAAAGCAAGAAGAATTAGAATTAATAAAAATGGCAGTTCGAATGCCAGATGCTTTAAAAACAGAACGTGCAGAAGTTGATAAAAAAGAATTTGAAGCTATAAAAGGAGGTTTGTCTGATGCTCTTAAAGCTATAGAAAACTATAGGCTTGACGAAGGAAAAGCTTTAGAAAAGGATTTTATTACTCGCGTTAAAAACATTGGGGATTTACTTGAAAAAGTAATTGCAATTGATCCAGAGCGTATCGAAGTGGTTAGAGAGCGTTTACACAAAGCTGTCTCTGAATTAAAGGAACAAGTTGATGAAAATCGTTTTGAACAAGAATTGGTATATTATTTAGAAAAATTTGATATAACAGAAGAAAAAGTACGACTTGCTAACCATTTAGAATATTTTACTACCACTATAAATACTAAAGATTCTAACGGTAAAAAATTAGGATTCATTACACAAGAAATTGGTCGAGAGATTAATACCATTGGAAGTAAATCTAATTATGCTCCAATGCAACAACTGGTAGTTCAGATGAAAGATGAATTAGAAAAAATCAAAGAACAGTTGCTAAATATTTTATAACGATTTAGGACGATATTTTATAAAAAAGTGGATTTACATAATCCTTTACCCTTCTGGTAAAATTTATATAGATGAAACAAGGAAAACTTATAGTATTGTCTGCACCATCAGGCAGTGGAAAAACTACTTTAGTTAAATATTTACTACATAAAGAAGAATTAAATCTAGATTTTTCTATTTCTGCTGCTTCTAGAGAACCACGAGGTGGAGAAGTACATGGAAAAGATTATTATTTTCTTTCTTTAAGAGAGTTTAAAGACAAAATCAAAGCTGATGAGTTTTTAGAATGGGAAGAAGTGTATCGGGATAATTTTTATGGAACGCTGAAAACCGAAGTACAACGTATCTGGAATAAAGGAAAACATGTAATTTTTGATATTGATGTAGTTGGAGGATTGGATATTAAAAGAATCTATCCTGATCGTACATTAGCTATTTTTGTAAAACCACCTAGTATCGAAGAATTAAAAATTCGATTAAAGAAACGCAAAACTGAGTCTGAAGATAAGATCAATATGCGAGTTGCTAAAGCATCTACCGAATTAGCTACTGCTCCACAATTTGATGCTATCGTTACCAATGATGATTTAGAAAAAGCAAAAGCAGAAGTATTACAACTAGTCAAAAAATTTATTCTAGGATAAATAGAGATTTCTAATGAAAAAAATAGGTTTATACTTCGGAACATTTAACCCTATTCATGTAGGTCACTTAGCTATTGCGAACCATATGGCCGAATATTCTGATCTTGATGAAATATGGATGATTGTAACGCCTCATAACCCTTTTAAAAAGAAGAGCTCGCTATTAGATAATAACCATAGATTAGAAATGGTCTATAGAGCTACCGAATCCTATCCTAAACTAAAACCAAGTGATATTGAATTTAAGTTACCTCAGCCCAATTATACAGTTCATACATTAGCTCATCTACAAGAAAAGTATGATAATCATCAATTCAATTTGATTATGGGAGAGGATAACCTAAAAAGTTTCCATAAATGGAAAAACTACGAGGTTATTTTAGAAAACCACAATGTCTATGTGTATCCTCGAATTTCTGAAGGCATAACAGATCATCAATTCAAGAATCATACTAAGATTCAGAAAGTCAATGCTCCTATCATGGAAATTTCTTCAACCTTTATACGAAAAGCCATTTCTGAAGACAAAAACATCAAACCACTATTATCAAAAGAAGTGTGGGAATATATTGATGAAATGAATTTCTACAGATAACCTAAAAAATTCTTGTGTAAATTAAGAACTATAGAGAATTGGTGTTTTCCTATATCAGGAAATGGATTTCCATTAGTTGATATATTGTAACCATAAAATATATTTACATCACCAAAAATACCTAGACCAATCTTAGGGGTAATTACAAAATCATTAGTATCAAAATTAGTTTGGTATTTTCCCTCTATACCAACATTTAATAAAGGAATCATATTCATTTCATATCCCATTTTTACTCCATAAACATCCTTTTCACTAACAGGATTCCATTCTATGGCAATGTAATAATCATTAGAAAAAAAACCTACATCACTATAAGTGCAGGTATGTCCTGATAATCCGATTTCTGAATAAAAAGAATTCTGAATACCCGCACCAACTCGTCCAGAAAATCGTTTATAAGTTGTGGAATACGGATTTGTCCTATACTCAATATCTATTATGGTATCATTTGATGTTGAATTTACTCTGGATTTATCTTGACCAGAAATAAATGAAATACAAAATAAAGCAATTACAACTAGGAAGAAACCTTTTCTTTCCATAGCAACTTATTTTCCAGGAAAATCAGCTTTTCTTTTTTCTAAAAATGCTGTAGTTCCTTCTCTAAAATCTTCTGTTCCAAAACAATTACCAAATTCTTTTATTTCTGTTTTAAAACCATTCACACCATCCTCATAAGCTGCATTCACCGAATTAATTGCAGCACCTATCGCTACAGATGAATTTCTCATAATTTTACTTGCCAACTTTTCTGCAAGTGGTAACAACTCTTCCTGTAAAACAACGTGATTTACTAATCCATAATTTAAAGCCTGATTAGCATCGATCATTCCTGCTGTCATAATCATTTCCATAGCCCTTCCTTTACCAACCAATTGAGGTAAACGCTGTGTTCCTCCATATCCTGGTATTACCCCTAAGGATACCTCTGGCAATCCCATTTTAGCATTATCGCTTGCAATTCTAAAATGTGCGGACATAGCTAACTCCAATCCGCCACCAAGTGCAAAACCATTTACAGCTGCAATTACTGGTGTTGATAAACTCGCGACAAAATCAAAAAGTAATTCTTGTCCTTTAGCCGCCAATTGACCTCCTTGATCAACAGAAAAATTAGCAAATTCGCTAATATCAGCACCAGCTACAAAAGCCTTTTCTCCACTTCCAGTTATAATAATTACTTTCGTTTTAACATCTTTATTTGCCTCATCAAACGCATCGTGTAATTCCTGAATTGTTTCTTTATTTAATGCATTTAATTTTGATGGACGATTAATTGTAATAGTTGTTATACCGCTATTGTGAGTTGTGAGAATATTATTATACATTATTTATATTGTTTGTATTGTTTGTATTGTTTGTATTGTTTGTTTATTATTTTAAATCTCTTTCGAAGTACAAATAGAAATACATGCCCAATCCAAAATCTTCTACATCAGTAGACACTAATCTCCATCCATCTTTAGCATAAAGATCCAATTTTTCCTGAATATCTTTAGAAGAAGATTTTAAGATATGTTCTTTATCCAAGGTAAGTTTTGAATAGTAAATCAACGATTCTAATTTATACTCTTTCATGATTTTTTCGTTAATATGTTCGAATTACAATTTTGGGAATTTCACTTTAAAAACAGTTCCCTTTCCTTCTTGAGATGTAAAGGTAATACTTCCGCCATATGTTTCCACAATATTTTTAACCATACCCAGTCCCAACCCCATACCACTGCTTTTGGTTGTAAACTTGGGCTCGAATATTTTCTTTTTATTTTCTTCAGTGATCCCCACTCCGTTATCAGCAACCGTAATAACAACATTATCTTTTTCTGTAAATACATTTACCATAATTTTCGGAGTATGATCTTCTGAGATTGCTTGTATCGCATTTTTAACCAAATTTGTTACCACACGTATCAACTGGGTTCTATCAAATTTGGCAATAATTTCTTCTTTTTCTGATGGAAAAACAATGTAATGTTCATTAAAAATATCCAAAGCTAATCCAACAATTTTTACAACATCCAAAGTTTCACTTTTCTGCGCTGGCATTTGAGCAAAATTAGAAAATGCCGAAGCTATTGAACTCATGGTGTCAATCTGTTGGATTAATGTATCACTATATTCTTTTACTTTTTTCTCAATTGTAGGATCGTTAGGATCAAACTTGCGTTCAAAACTTTGAACGGTCAATCTCATAGGAGTAAGTGGATTTTTAATTTCATGAGCTACCTGTTTTGCCATTTCTCTCCAAGCAGCTTCTCGCTCACTTTTAGCTAACATTGCCGCACTTTCTTCTAATTCATCAATCATACTATTATAGGCATTTACAAGTGAATAAATCTCATCACTAGAATCACCAATTCTTATTCTCTTGTTACGCTTATCTAAACGAGTCTGATCTATTGTATCAGAAATAGTTTTAAGAGATCTAGTTATGTATTTTGACAAAAAATAAGCTAAAACTATCGCAATTAACAGCATCAATAAATACACTTGACCCAATCTTGTAAGAGATTCCCATAATTCTCGAGAAAAGAAATTATCATCTTCTAAATATGGTAAATTTAGGATCGCTAAGGGTTTTGATTTATAATCCTTAATATATGTATAAGAGGATAAAAAGTGTTCTCCATTTTTTTCTGAAACTCCTAGGTATCTTTTTTCGTATCCGCTACCTAACGTGTCTATAATATGCAGATTGAGCTGTTTGTCTACAGTATCATTAACAAAAGTCTCTTCGGATTTAACCAATAATTTACCAGATAGACTATAAATATTAATTGGCAAGGTATGCTCTTGAGAGATTTGATTTATTTTCTTCTTCTCTTTAAAAATTAGAGCAACGTTCTCTTCTGTAACAGGATAGGTAGTACTACTTAATGCATTATTTATAGCTATTTTAATCCGTTCTTCCTTTCTTTCCAATCGCTCACGATGATATTCTTCTGCTTCTTCCTTATATTGATATACAGTAATAGCCGCAACCAATACAGAAGCCAACAGAACTAATACCGTCATAGAAATAAAAATCCTCGTTCTAAGAGAGAGTTTGGTAAGCTTCATAGTATTCTTTGAGTCGTAAATATAACAAATATCACACCAAAAAAACTTTAAAACAACGCTAGATTATAACCTAGCTACCTTATGTTTTATAGGAGGTAATTGACTAAATTTACTTAGTTTTGATGCTATGGACAATGAGCCTTTACTTTCTGTCAAAAACCTAAATGTTTCTTTTTCTTCAGAAAAGAAAGAAATACAGGTACTATATGATATTTCATTTGATATAAAGCCTAACGAAATACTCGGTGTAGTTGGGGAATCCGGTAGTGGAAAATCGGTTACTTCTCTAGCAGTTATGGGATTACTTCCAAAAAAAACAGCAAAAGTTTCTGGTAGAATTTTCTACCGTGATAATGACTTACTTGATTTTGACGATAAAAAATTACGTTCTATACGTGGTAACGAAATTGCCATGATTTTTCAAGAACCTATGAGTTCTTTAAATCCTTCAATGAAATGTGGTAAGCAAGTTATAGAAATTTTATTACAGCATACTAAGTTTACTAAATCCGAAGCCAAAGAAGAAGTACTTTCTTTGTTCGAAAAAGTAAAACTTCCAGATGGAGTTCGTGCCTATAATTCTTATCCTCATGAACTAAGTGGTGGTCAAAAACAACGTATAATGATTGCCATGGCAATTGCGTGTAAACCGAAACTACTTATTGCCGACGAACCTACTACTGCACTAGATGTCACTGTACAGAAAGAAATCATTAGTCTACTCAAAGATCTTCAGAAAGAATACAAAATGAGTATTCTTTTTATTTCTCATGATTTATCATTGGTTTCTGAAATTGCTGACAATGTTTTAGTAGTTTATAAAGGAAAAATGGTGGAACAGAATACTACTTCCGAAATCTTTAATAGCCCTCAAAAAGAATACACGAAAGCATTAATTTATGCAAGACCATCTTTAGATATTAGGTATAAAAGATTACCGACCATAGAAGATTATCTAAACGATCAAAAAAAAGAAAGACAACAAATTACCAAAACAGACAGAGAAGAGCATCATAAAGAATTATATAGCAACACACCATTGTTAGAAGTAAAAAATGTAGAAAAAACGTTTTTCTCTAAAGTTGGTTGGTTTGGCAAAAAGGAGTTCAGAGCAGTTGACGGAGTTAGTTTTTCGTTATACGAAGGCGAAACGCTTGGTCTTGTTGGAGAATCTGGATGTGGAAAATCTACTTTAGGAAATACCATTCTACAATTAGATAAAGCTGATCAAGGAGAAATCTTATATAAAGGTCAAGATCTAACAGAACTTTCACCATCTTCTATACGAGTTTTAAGAAAAGATATCCAATTAATATTTCAAGATCCGTTTGCCTCATTAAATCCTCGAATGACCATTGGTAAGGCAATTATGGAACCCATGAAAGCTCATAAATTATACGCTGATGATACTGAGCGTAAAAAAGAAACAATTAATCTTTTAGAACGAGTTGGACTGGATCCTTCATATTTTAACAGATATCCTCACGAATTTAGTGGTGGGCAGCGTCAAAGAATTGGTATTGCCAGAACCATTGCGCTTCAACCAAAGCTAATCATCTGCGATGAATCCGTAAGTGCTCTCGATATATCCGTTCAGGCACAAGTTCTTAATTTATTAAATGAATTAAAGGAGAAATTTGGATTTACCTATATATTTATTTCTCATGATCTTGCTGTAGTAAAATATATGTCGGATCAGTTATTGGTTATGAACCAAGGTAAAATTGAAGAACAAGGTGATGCTGATATTATTTACGAAAACCCTAAAAAAGAATACACAAAAAAACTCATCAATGCTATTCCAAAGAGTATTTGATATAAGTATAACTCCATCCGATTTTAAGGATTTTAATTACCGATGATGTTTACTTATTTGTTATAAATCATACTAAGTTTTAAATAACAAAACTTAACGTGATGAAAACAAAAAGCATAAAAAACATTAAAAAAATAGTTTTTGCAATAGGAATATTATTCTTTATTTCTTGCGAAACAGACATTCCAGAAACAGATACAACTACTCCTACTTTTTCCTTTAATATTTCTGGAGATGGTTTTAATAGAACATTTACTCAAGATGATGATTTTTCTAGTATACAACTTAATTTGCGCACAGATACAACTTATGATTTTATCTTTTCGGGAGCAGATACTGGTGGCGTAGAAAGAATCTCTTGGCAATATCCTCATGATTACATCGAGTTTTCTGAAGAGATACCTGCACCTTGGGAAACCACTACACTTACATTTCTTTCTAGCTCTATCTATTGGGATGGTGATCCTACTAATCCAACAACCGGAAACATCTTAGCAGGAAAATTAGTAACTAATGGAGAATCAATAAGTATCTCATTTTCTTTTCTTGTAAAAGATTTCGGAGGGTTAGATGGTTCATCTAATATTATAGAAAAATCAATGAACATCTATATAGATAATCAAAATACAGAAGTTATTTCTTTATAATCCATATTCAGCCAAAAATATTTCTCATCCAAAGACCTATTCAAAAATAATTGAATAGGTCTTTTTTAATCTAAATGTTTACCTCTTGATATAAACCTACACTAATAGCAAACATTAAAACTTAAAATGATGAAAACAACAATGAAATTTTTAACGTATGTAATGATGGCCTTTGCCTTAGTATTAACTTCTTGCGATGGAGAAGATGGAGCAAATGGACTTGATGGTGCAATAGGGCCAACAGGACAAGATGGAAACGCTAATGTACTTGTAAAAGCAGTAGACAATGTAACATGGTCAGCCGGAACTTATCTTGGAAGGGCCGCAAATGAATTTGTCATTACAGATACTGATATTGATCAAGATATATTGGATAATTCGTTAATCCTAGTCTATTTTCAATTATTTGGAGATGACATATGGTTTCCTATGACATATAGTTTCCCTTTTTCAGATGGTACAGATGAAGTCATAACATTTACCTACAGCCTCGATACATTAACTATATACGCATTATCGTCTTCAGGGCCAGTAGACGCACAAATTACAAAACTAAAATATGTTATTATAGAAGGTACAGCAACGAGTAGTACCAATTTTGAAAACTTTGAGGAACTTCAATCTTTCTATAATCTGGACTAGTAAATATAAAGTCGACAGCATAATCCTTTGCTACCCTTTATTTGTACTTTACAACCTTAATATGCATGGCATATTAAGGTTTGCTTTTTTAGAATTAATCTAAAATTAATTTTTACACAAGCATCCTATTTTGTAGTTTTAGAACACGAATTATAAATCAACTCACCGATGGGAATTTTTGACGAAATAAAAAAGAAGCTAAGTAATGAATTTATAGATATTGTAGAATGGTTAGATAATACTCAGGATACCATTGTACATCGTTTCGAACGCTACCAAAATGAAATAAAAAACGGAGCTCAATTAATTGTAAGAGAAGGGCAAACAGCAGTTTTCATTAATGAAGGTCAATTAGCAGATGTATTTGAGCCTGGAACTTACACTTTAAACACTCAAAACTTACCGATTTTAACCACCTTAAAAGGTTGGAAATATGGATTTAACAGCCCGTTTAAAGCAGAAATATATTTTGTGAACACACGCCTTTTTACAGATGAAAAATGGGGTACAAAAAATCCAATAACATTAAATGATGACCGTTTCGGTCTGGTAGAAATTAGAGCCTTTGGAACATATGCATTTAAAGTCAATGATCCCGGTAAATTTATAGTAGATATTGTAGGTACAGACGCTAATTTCACAAGTTTTGAAATTAACGAACATCTTAAAAGTTTAATCTCTACTCGTTTTACCGATACTGTCGGAGAGGCTAACTTTCCAATAGAATTATATGCTGCTAACACTACCGAACTATCAGAAACCTGTCAAGAAGTAATGCAACCAGAATTTAATTCTGTTGGTATTTCCTTGGAGCGCTTCTTTATAGAGAATGTTTCTATGCCGGAAGATCTGAAAAAAGAAATTTTTGAGTATAGTAGAATTGATAAGATTGACCTTGATAAATTAACCAAATTCAAAACTGCCAAAGCCATAGAAGCTGCCGCTGCAAATGAAGGAGGTACCGCAGGAGCAGGAATGGGAATGGGAATGGGATTTGTACTAGCGCAACAGATGGGTGGAATGATGAATCCAATGGCGACACAACAACAAGCGCAACAGCAGCAATCTGCACCAATTGCTCCACCACCAATGCCAGTGCAAGTGCAATACTTCTATGCGATAAATGGACAACAGGCAGGACCTGTATCTTTTGACCAATTAAAGTCTTTATTTGCTAATAGAACAGTAAATAAAGATTCTCTAGTATGGAAACAAGGAATGGCAAATTGGTCCGCTATAAAGGATGTAGAAGAGTTAAAATCATTTTTAGGAGGTAATACTCCTCCTCCACTTCCGGGAGCTTAATAAAATAAATATGCTTTTTATCCTTTCTTTCGTTTTACCCGAAAGAAAGGATAACTTTGTACAACATCTACTATCATAATTCCTGAATGGAAGAAGAAAAAAAAATATTTTCTGAGCAAAAGAAATCTTGCGCTAATTGTGGTGCCGAATTAACTTATAAACCAGGTACCTCTGAAATTAAATGTGATTATTGTGGACATGAAGAAACCATTGTTCAGCAAGAAGATGGTTTTAAAGAACTTGAATTAAAACCCTATCTAGAAGAAATGGGATCTCTTTCTCATTCTGAAGAGATTACAATGCTTCATTGTAAAAACTGTGGTGCTAATCAACATATAGAAGAGAATTATAAATCATTACACTGTGTATATTGTACCATGCCTCTAATCATAGAGGATGCATATAAAGAAGATTGGATTCTTCCTGGAGCTGTACTCCCTTTTCAATTTGATCAAAAAAAATCACATCAAATTTTCACAAAGTGGGTAAAAGAATTATGGTTTGCTCCAAATAATCTTAAAAAAGCTGCTTTAGATCCTGAGCATACTAAGGGACTATACCTTCCTTATTGGACATTTGATGCTCAGTTATATGCTACGTATACAGGGCAACGAGGAGATTATTATTATGTTAGCGTTCCTTACACTAAAACAGTAAACGGAAAAACTGTTAGAGGTACGAGACAAGAACAAAGAACAAGATGGACTCCTGCAAGCGGAAGTGTTAGTGGTTTTGTAGATGATACACTGATAAAAGCATCAAATCAAAGGAAAAACCCAATTCCTTCGAAAATTGCGCATTGGAATCTTAAAGCGTTAGAACCTTTTAATACTAGTTTTTTAGCAGGCTTTGTTACAGAAAAATACACTATACCATTAAAGGATGGTCATTTATCTTCTACCCAAGAAGCAGAAAGAATAGCACGTTCCTGGTCGCGTCACGATATTGGAGGTGATACGCAAAGAGTACATTCTGTAAATATGAGTCTATCAGAAGAAACATTTAAACATATTTTACTTCCAGTCTATATTAGCGCCTACCAATATAATGGAAAGAAATATAATTTTTTTGTAAATGGTCAAACTGGAAAAATATCTGGAAAAAGACCCTATTCCTTTTGGAAAATATTTTTCTTTGTACTTTTTATAATCGCTCTAATTTTATTAATTATTTGGTTAGCCGATACCTATGGAAATCAACAATAAGAGCTATTGTCTGAACTCATAACCAACTATCTCGTACATAGTTTGATTAAAATTCATACAAGGTTTTTCCTTAATTATAATGAAAATATCTTTACTAAGTTTTGACTTTAAATAAGTAATATCTTTTGATATTCCTTTTCTTAAAGCAATTGTTATTTCTTTATTAACCGAAACCCTATTTACTAAACCCGAACCCGAACCTTTGATTTCTTTAATCTTAACGTTTACTGCAGCTTCGTGAGAAACATCACAAATTAGTTTATTACTATAAAGCTCCATAACCTCAACTGTTAGATGAATTGTATTTGGAGCTATCTGATTTTGTGTAAATACATTTGGTTTAGGCATATCACCATTGTTCGTATCTCCAAACTTTGGCTTCTCTACTTTTGGCTTTCCCGTTGTATTTTTTACATTTTCTTGGGCGATACTATTGGATTTACAAGAAAACAAGACTGCAATCAACCCTATGTACATAAGTTTATTCATAGCTTTAATATAAAAAAAGGAGTTAATTATATCAACTCCTTTTTTCTTAATTAATTGTTATTAAAACCTGTAGCCCTATCTCTTAAGTAATTTAACTACCGTATTTGTACTAGTTCCTGAGATTTTCGCATAATACAAACCAGAAGCCAATCTCGATGCATCCCAATTTACGTTAGCATTAGAGTTAACATCAGATATTGTATGCACTAAATTACCAGTACTATTAAATATATTAATATCTACATTTTTGCTTGATTTGGAAATCGCATCTCCAAAATTAAAGAAGAATGTATTATTAGATGGATTAGGATAAACAGAAATCTCATTTACTAAGTCTAATGTAGTTAAAGTAACCTCTAATTCAGGTTCTACTACATCTTCATTAGAACTTATAATATCTCCAAAAATTTGGAATGTTTGATCAAGTGGATTTCTTCCTAATGCAACTGTTGTAGCTGTCCAATCTATAGCTCCTGTACCAAAGAGGTTTGCAGGATCTCTAAACTGAGTTACTTCACCTACTACATTATCCTGTGATGCCCAAAACCATTGGTTTCCTCCATTAAATGCAAGATTAGTATAAATTGATATCCAATATTCCCCACTCTCTAAAGTAACCGCTTCTGGTAGATCTATATTTAAATTTGAAATATTTGGTTCTGAAATAGGAGCAATCTCTCCGCTATTATAAACTTCTGCACCAGGAACTCCTCCTTCATTTTCATAAATAACAATACTTACGTTGTTAAGTGCAGGACTTCCATTTACAGCACCAAAAGCTACTATTCTATCAATATTCCATATATTACCCACTGGAACTGTAAAATCATCAGCTGACTGTGCCAAACCATTAAAATCTAAGAAGTTCTGAGAAGGTATTGTTGATACCTGCGTATTTGTTTGTTCATAGATAGAAGGTTCAGATACTGTAACTGTAAAACCTTCAGCAACTTGTTCTTCTCCCGAAGTAGCAATTAGACCTATTGAAGCTGAACCGATACTATCTGGCGCATATGATAGGGTAAGTGTATTACCTGTTAATGTAGCTGTTACTAATTCTGGGTCAGAATTAGTTAATTCAATATCAATTGGTAATCCTTGAGATTGCACAAATAAACCTGTTATATCTATACTTGTATCTTCACTATTTTCACTAACACCAAAATCATCTAATAAAAAGGCAGTAACTAAATTAGATTCTGGTAATGGATTAGCAGTTACAGGAAAACGAGCACTAAACAATCCACTTCCGTGAGCAGCTACAGCAATAAATCCATCTTTTCTTGTAACAACTTCATCAGTTACGGAGTTACCAATTGCAAAGTTCTCTTTTCTCCAAACTGTATTTTGTCCGTTTAATCCTCTTGTAGAATATAAACCGGTACTTGTGGCAGCAAATATTCTTTGTAATCTTGCTCCAAATCTACCTGCACTACTACCTAAAAAAGCCGTACTTCTTACAGAAGGTCCATTACCTGATCCATCTACATTTTCTTCTAAGTTACCACTAATATTAGTCCAGGTATCTCCACCATCTTCTGTAATAAATACACTTGGAATTCCATAATTAGAATAAGTAACAATTACGCGATCAACATTAGACGGATCAATATTAATATCATTAACAAAACCTACAGGCAATCCTTTTCCAGTTGAGATATCAATTGCTTGCTGACCATCTATATTGGCATTATCCATTCTAAACACAACTCCAGAGTTTGTACCATAGTATAATCTATTAGCTACTGGAAATTTAGAAACATCTAAAGAAGTTATAGTGGATCCATCAGGAGTTGATGTATTGGTAAGATTTACCCAGTTCTCTGTTGCATTTGTATTTGTAAATAAAGGCAACCCATCAAGATCATTATTTCTCCATATAGAACTTCCTGCCGGCATGTACATGATGTTATCATTATTAGGGTCAAGAATAAATGGGTTAACAAAAGCAAAACCTGAAGCTCCTGCAGGTTCTACAGCAGAAAATGATTCAAATACTCCTTCTTCGTCAAAATTAAATCTAAATACATTACCTCTCTGAGAAGAAACATAACGTGTTCTACCATTATCAGCAATTGCACTATAAGCTCCATCTCCTCCAAAATCTGATTCCCAAATGGCATCAGAATCCGTAGAATTTGTAAACCAAGTACCATTATCTTGGAATCCAGCTACTAAATCATCTGTATTTGGCTCTGGATCAAATGCTACGTGATATGGTTGGGTAGTAATATAACCATTGTTTAAAGATGTCCAAGCTACAGGTTCTATTCCATCATTGGTTGCTGTAATATCTTCAGTAACATAAACTCCACCATCATTACCTGATAATGCTCTATTAGGATTTGAAGGGAAAAACAATAATGCGTGTTGATCTGGATGTTGATTTGTATATAGACTTACATTATTCAATGGAGAATATCCAGCTATCCAACTTTCCTGTCCTGCAGGAGTAGTAAATCCTGTTGTAGATCTATACACATTAGTTCCTGCAACAAATACCATATCACTATCTGTAGGATGTACTTTTACTACCATATTATACTCACCTTGTAAATTTAAGTTTCCTACACTTCCACCAATACCGAAAGGCAAGTTTACACTTAAATCCGTCCAAGTTCCTGCTGCAAGGTCATATCGATTTAATAAAGCAGGAATTCCTCCTGAATTATTTTGTGTAAGAAAATACACTGTATTCTCGTTAGAAGGGTCAATACCCATAACAGTTCTTCCGTAAGCAGGTACAAATCCTTCAGGAGTAATATTAGTCCAAGTATCTCCATCTGTAGAAGTAAAGAATCCAGCTGTTGGGTCAGTATCAGAATCTATTGTTGCATATATTTGACCCGTAGAAGAAATTGCTACTTCTGCTTTACTATCAAAACCACCAGTTAATACTTCTGTAAAAGAATTCCCTCCATCTTGTGATCTTTGAATACCAGTAATTGTACCTAAATAAAGATCTCCATTGGTAGGATCGATAGCAATTGAATTAATTAAATCAAAAGGTTCATTTGTATTAAATATCCCAACATCAGGATTTGCTGTAGCTGTTAACAGTTCGAATGTACGCCCTCCATCTCTGGATTTGTATACTCCACTACCTTGATAAAATGCTCCTCCAGCACTTGCTGAATTTCCATAACGTTCTCCAGAAATGTAATACCAAGTAAAACTATGTCTTGGTCTTGGATCTTGCACAATTCCCGTAATACTAGGATTCTGAAAAGATCTTGTAACTTTTCTCCAAGTTTCTCCACCATTCTCAGTTCTCCATAATCCTCCAGATACTCCACCGGCTAAGATTACATTTTCGTTTCTACTGTCAATTGCTAACGCACGAGTTCTACCTCCTACATTAAACGGTCCTCTATTTTTCCAAAAAGAGAAACTACCTGATTTAGCAGCAGTTTGTAAAGATTTTTGTGATTCATCACTTAAATTGATCTTTTCTGAGAACTGAACCTCTGCTTTTCTAATTCCTTCTGGTATTTTACCAGTAACAGGGTTTTTTAATCTCATCAAGTCAAATTCTGATCTTTCTATTGCATTATCCGCTTGTCTTTCTAGAGGAGTTTTAGCATCAGTAGATCCTTTTTTACTATCAAACATTTTTGTTTGCTTGTACAATTGATGGCCTTTATTAGGTTTTTCATCAGCTGTAGTCTTTAATTGTTGTGTTTGTGAGGTTGCAGAGAAGGTTGCTAAAGCCATTGCGCAAACACAAAAACCTCTTTTGAGGTGTTGTAGAGTTGAATTCATATTTAAGTTAATTTTGTGTGAATACCAAAACTAACTCATTGGAGCTAAAACATTTGTTAAAATATTATCAAAATATAATACTATCTTGTTAATTTGGTTGAAGAATGATTTCTCTACTTTGTGTAATTACATGACAAATATCTTTATCAACTATAATTGGCACAGTAGAAGTAAAGGTTTCATAATTATCGCCACTTACAGTAATTACATAGGTTCCTGTTCTCTCAAAAGCACCAACAAACGAATTTGTATTTTCAAAATTTACCAATGTTTCAGTATAATCACCATCCACAGCAATTACTGTAATTCCTGAAATCAAAAACGAATCACTTATCGTTGCATCTTTTACTGTAATATCTAAGCCTGCTCTAAGCTCATCTGTACAGAATACCGGATCTAGTGTGTCTTGTTCATCTAAGTTACACCCAGCACAAATAACTAATAATATAAGTACTAATTTCTTCATATTCCTTTGCATATTTATTAAGAAGATGCGATTTAAACCATCTGGTTGCGTCTTCATTTCCGCGAATATATATAATCTATTTGATTCTTATTCACTTTAGTAAGTCCACAGATGATGAATAAAGTACTTCTAACCTCAATAAAAAATTAATAAGGCGTCTATTTTTAAAAACAGACGCCTTATTAAAAAATATAATTTTAACTATTATAAATCAAACTTAATACCTTGTGCAAGAGGTAATTCTGTTGTGTAATTTATAGTATTTGTTTGTCTTCTCATATATACTTTCCAAGCATCAGAACCGGATTCTCTTCCACCTCCAGTTTCTTTCTCTCCTCCAAAAGCACCTCCAATTTCGGCACCAGAGGTTCCAATGTTTACATTAGCAATTCCACAATCTGATCCTGCATGAGACAAGAATCTTTCTGCTTCGCGTAAATTATTAGTCATTATTGCTGAAGATAATCCCTGAGCAACACCATTCTGAACCTCAATTGCATTTTCTACATCACCACTATATTTTAGTAAATATAAAACTGGAGCAAATGTTTCATGTTGAACAATTTCGAAAGAATTATCAGCCTCAGCGATTGCAGGTTTTACATAACATCCACTTTCATATCCTTCTCCAGAAAGAACACCACCATCTACTACAATGTTTCCTCCTTCTTTTACTACTTTTTCCAAAGCATTTTGGTATCCACTTACAGCATCTTTATCAATAAGGGGGCCTACATGGTTATTTTCGTCTAAAGGATTTCCAATACGCAATTGCTTATAAGCGTCTACGACAGCATTTTTTACTTTATCATAAATTGAATCATGTATAATCAATCTTCTTGTAGAAGTACAGCGCTGTCCTGCTGTTCCAACAGCACCAAAAACAGCACCAATCACGGTCATTTTAATATCAGCGTCCGGAGTTACAATAATCGCATTATTTCCTCCAAGCTCTAATAATGATTTCCCTAAACGTTCTCCAACCGTAGCTCCAACAATTTTACCCATTCTGGTAGATCCTGTCGCAGAAATTAACGGAATTCGTTTATCGGTAGTCATCATTTCTCCTACTTTATAATCTCCGTTAATAAGACAAGAAACGCCTTCTGGAATATCATTATCTTTTAAAACTTTAGCTATTATATTTTGACAAGCAATACCACAAAGTGGTGTTTTCTCACTTGGTTTCCAAACACAAACATCACCACATATCCAAGCTAAAGCTGTATTCCAAGCCCAAACAGCCACAGGAAAGTTAAAAGCAGATATAATACCTACTATTCCTAAAGGATGATACTGTTCATACATTCTATGTCCAGGTCGCTCTGAATGCATGGTTAATCCGTGTAATTGTCTAGATAAACCAACAGCAAAATCACAGATATCAATCATCTCCTGAACTTCTCCCAGTCCTTCTTGATAAGATTTACCCATCTCATAAGAAACTAATTTACCTAGAGGCTCTTTTAAAACTCTTAATTCTTCTCCAAACTGTCTAACAATCTCTCCTCTAAGCGGAGCAGGCATTAACTTCCAAGATTTAAAAGCCGATTGCGCTTTCTCAATAACCTTCTCATAATCATTACTCGTCGTAGTAGTAACTTTTCCTATCAAATTACCATCTACTGGAGAAAAAGATGAAATTTCATCACCATTAGAAAACCAATCAGAACCCGTAGAAGTTCCTTTGTTAAGATCAGAAACACCTAATTGCTTTAATGCTTCTTCTATTCCAAAATCTGTTGCTATAGCTGCCATATTTTTTGAATTATATTTTTAGAGACCGTAAAGATACTGTGTTTTGAAGATATATTAAATTTTGACCTGTTATATTGATGATTTTGAATAATATTTTAAAAAACCATAGTTAAAAAAATCAATCTTCTATTAAAATTAAAAGTTTCAAACTAAATTGACTCTTTATGATTCTGTAACAAACCTCTTATCTACTGGCATTTCTGCACCACAATTATTACAAGTTCTTAAAGATTGACTACCATAAAAATCTTTAAAATGTTTAAGGAAATCCTTTTCAATATCATTTAGCTTAAAATAAACCTCGTGTAATTTAGTATTACAGTTATCACAAAACCATAATAATCCATCTTCAGCCTCTAAATCAACACGTTTTCTTTCTATTACCAAGCCTATAGATCCCTCATGACGTACTGGAGAATGTGGAACTTTTGCAGGATGTAAGTACATATCACCTGGTCCTAATTTCATAGTTTCTTTTTTACCATCCTCTTGTATATGAACTTCTATCTCGCCTTCTAATTGGTAAAATAACTCTTCTGTTTCATTATAATGATAATCCTTTCTTGCATTGGGACCAGCAACAATCATTATGATGTAATCTCCCGCATCTTTGTATAAATTTTTATTACCCACAGGAGGCTTAAGTGTGTCTCTATTTTCTTTTATCCATTTATCAAGATTAAAAGGTTTTCGAATTCCCATATTTATATCTATTTTGAAACATAAAATTAAGCAAATCACTTGAAACCTTTATAAAAACCAAAGTAATCTTCTCTAAAAAAGCAAAAGCGAACTTAGGTTCGCTTTTGTAAAGTTTAACAACCAGTTTCTTCATATTCTGTACTCCCATCAATTGGACAAGGATCAGAACAAGATTGTGTAATTAAAATTGGGAAAGGGCTATTTCCTGGTCTAAAAACACACGCACAACATTCATCAAAAAAAGGAAAGCCTCCTCCTTGAATAGATTGTTGTTCCGTCTTACTTAATTTTTTGCTGTTGTCGATGTTTAAGATTTTTTTAAGCATATGATTAATTTGATTTGTTGAATTACTAAAGTTAGGAAATAATACACCAAATCAATAGTTTTTAAACAGAACACATCCTCATTTTGATCAAAATAAGCACTTATTATCAAGTGTTTATGATTTATTTAGCACGCAAGGTTACCAGGGAATATTCTTTAGTTCTTATATCAATTGAAATATCTTGCTACTAAAAAGAAATCGCCCAGACAAGATTTCTCTTGTAGAGCGATTTCCAACTAAATAACCAACCAAAAAAATTTATATCGTCTAGTGCGACTTGTTTTATTTTGTAAGCTTCATAAAATCAGCTTTTTTTAATCTTCTTTTGTCATTCTGAGATGGTTTTCCATCTTTAGAACTCTTAAACTGAAGGTATCCTCTACCTACAAATTCATAAATTGTTCCAGAAGCAGGATGTAATAATTCTATCTTACTATCATTTATAACGGTTAACTCGAAATATTCATTGCCCAAATAATCGTAATCAAGTGTTAAATTTTTCATATAGAAATTATTAGGCACATCATCTACTGCATAATAGCCACTATAATCATAGTATATATCATTGATATTAGACACATTAACGTCTTCAGAACTTTTAAAATTATCACCTGATCCATAATATAAAAATTGTAAATAATTTTCGTTATCAAACTCATTTAGTGCTCCAAAATCACTTGTATATACTTTTTCCCAAGTAACATATTCATGTAAGAAGTAATGTATGTTATCATAAAACACTCTATCATAATCAAACGTATTTCTTTGATACCCTATTAGATAATAACTAGTATTAGTAACTCCATCATACAATCTAATTTCATTATTTCCATATTGAGTAACATCAAGGCTATACGTGCCATCAATATCATGGCTAATATCAACTTCCATTCTAAACGTATTGTAAAACCCAACATCTAATCCAAAACCATTTCCATTACTTCCAATTCCTACTAAGTTATTATTAGCATAAAAAGTTCCATTCTTAAAGGAAACAGTAAACGCTTTCTGAAGAAAAGGAATTTCTCCATTCCCTTGTGTACGCTCGATGTCTACATACCATATTTCGTAGGTACTTAATAATTCGTTTAATGTAATTGCAGGTTCTTCAATAAAAACATCATCTTCTACTACTACTTCTGTTACACAAGAAGTTAGAAACATTGAACCTAAAATAAAAGCCGAAAGTAATTTTAAAGTCTTCATAAGCTAAGTGTTTTTCAATTTCGTATATCTGAAACCAAAACGTGTGCCAAAAATATATTTAATTGATTATCAGGTGTTTATTTTGAGTTGTATTTTCCTTATTTTTGAGCTCACAATCATTTTACATGGATAAAGAATTAAAATTTGCTGTGATTGGCGGTGGTAGTTGGGCTACAGCTATCGTAAAAATGCTTACTGAAAATCTAAATGAAGTAGGTTGGTATATGCGAAGTGTATATGCTTTAGAACATCTAAAGAGACAACAGCACAATCCGAATTATCTAAGTTCTGTAGAGTTTAAGATGGATCAACTTAAGCTTACTAACGATATTAATGAAGCAGTTACTTATGCAGATTATTTAATTTTTGCGATACCATCTGCTTTTTTACATAAGGAATTGCAAAAGCTTACTGCATCTTTAGAACACAAAGTTATTTTCTCTGCCATTAAAGGAATTGTACCAGAAACAGGTTTGATCGTTGGAGAACACTTTCATGATATTTATAATATTCCTTTTAATAATATCGGCGTAATTACTGGTCCTTGCCATGCAGAGGAAGTCGCTCTCGAACGTCTTTCATACCTAACAATTGCATCTAACGATGAAGACAAGGCAAAAATCGTTGCCAAAAACTTAAGTAGTGAATACATCAAATGTAAAGTAAGTGATGATATTATTGGTACGGAGTATGCTGCTGTATTAAAAAATATTTACTCTGTAGCAGCAGGAATTGCCCACGGATTAGGATATGGAGATAATTTCCAAAGTGTTTTAATGAGTAATGCTATTCGCGAAATGAAACGTTTTATTAAAAAGATTCATAAAATGAAACGTAATATTAACGATTCGGCATACCTAGGAGATCTACTTGTTACTGGATATTCTATTTTTTCGCGTAATCGTATGTTTGGTAATATGATCGGTAAAGGCTATACCGTAAAAAGTGCTCAAATGGAAATGAATATGGTTGCCGAGGGATATTATGCTGCCAAAACTGCTTATGAACTGGATGCTACCAGTAGTACTCGTACTCCAATAATTGATGCAGTGCACGATATATTATATGAAAACAAAAATCCAAAAAAAATATTCAAGAAACTGACAGACAAGTTAGACTGATAATACTATCAAAAAATTTAAATAATTGGGTAAAGAGTAAAAGCCTTTATTGACAAACTAATTAATGGACAATCAAAACAAAACCATCAAAAAACAACCAAATAATCCATTACACGGAATGAAGTTGTTAACTATACTAGAATTGCTTGTAGACCATTATGGTTGGGAAGGATTGTCTAATAAAATTTCTATCAATTCTTTTAAGAATGACCCATCTATTAAATCTAGTCTTAAGTTTTTAAGAAAAACACAATGGGCACGAGATAAAGTTGAACGCCTTTATCTAGAATTAGATAGTATGAATAAATAAGATCAAAAATAAGGTTTCACAATGTTTGCGTGTATTTCTCAAATATCAATAAGAAACCCTTATGCACTTATTAGTATATATTTCTTTGTAACTTTATACATATGAAAGAACTTATCGAAAAATTTTATACTGGATTAAGCGAAGGAAATGCAGAGAAAATGATTTCTTGTTATCACGATGATATTGTTTTTGAAGATCCTGGTTTCGGAAAATTAAAAGGTGAAAGAGCCAAAAAAATGTGGCAAATGCTTTGTAAAAATGGGAAAGATCTTAAAGTAGAGTTCTCTAAAGTAGAAGCAGATGATCAAAAAGGTTCTGCACACTGGGAGGCTTGGTATAGTTTTAGTCAAACAGGAAGGTCTGTTCATAATAGTATCGATGCCGAATTCGAATTTAAAGATGGTAAAATCATAAAACATACTGATCATTTTAACCTACACAAATGGGCTTCGCAGGCAATTGGCTGGAAAGGAAAATTACTTGGAGGAACTAGTTTTTTTAAGAAAAAACTACATCAACAGACAAATAAATTACTTGATAAATTCCAAGCATCCTAAGAATGAATACTTTAGAATTTCCATCACCAATAGTTTCAGTAGATTGGGTATTTAAGCATTTAGATCACCCAGATCTTATTATTCTTGATGCAAGTATTAAAAAAGTGACTTCTTCTCTAGCATCTAATCAAGAATTACAAATTCCAAAAGCTCGATTTTTTGATATCAAAAAATCCTTTTCTGATCAAGATTCGAACTTACCAAATATGTTTCCTTCTTCTGATTTTTTTGAAAAAAATTGTAGAAAATTAGGTATCAACACTAACTCAAAAATTATAGTGTATGATACTTTAGGTATATACTCAAGTCCAAGAGCATGGTGGATGTTTACTTCTTTTGGTCATAAAAATGTAGCAGTACTTGATGGCGGATTACCCGAATGGATCAAAAACGAATTACCTACTGAAAATAAAGGGACTACGACCAAATTTCTATTAGGTGATTTTAAAATAAACGATCATTCCAAATATACTGTTGACGCTAAAAATATTTTATTTGAAATGAACAGTACAAAATCTGTAATCCTTGATGCACGTTCATATGGAAGATTTAAAGCCATCGATCCAGAACCCAGAACTGATCTAAAAGGAGGACATATCCCTAATTCATTAAATTTGCCTTACACAAAAGTATTACAGTATGGAAAGATGCTTCCCACAAAAGAACTAACAACACTATTTGATGATTTTGAAATCGGAAATAAAAAATTGATCTTTAGCTGCGGTTCAGGTATAACTGCTTGTGTAATTTTATTAGCAGCTCATCTTGCTGGATATACTGACTTGTGGATTTATGATGGTTCTTGGAGCGAATGGGGACAATTAAAAGATGCTCCGATCCATTGTTAATCTATTTAATACAACCCAAATCATTACCTATGCGATATTTTTCATTATTACTACTTTCAGTTTTATCTATTATTCAAAGCAATGCACAATCTAAAAAATTCGGGTTACAGGATTTTTACACCTACAATTCCGAATTGGAGTATACCGTAGACTCTATCTATAATACACTTTCAGAAAGACAACAAGTAGCTCAAATGATCATATCATCAGCTGGAGAGTTAGGAAAACCTATGGCTACAGTGAAAAAATTGACCGAAAATGACGCCATCGGAGGTGTGGTCTTTCTTAAAGGAAGTAAAAAAACACATACAGAAAGTATTAACACCTTAAATGCAATTTCTTCTAAAAATAAGACACTGCCTCTACTTTTTAGCATGGACGCAGAGCCCAGTTTATTTGCCAGTCGAATTAAAGGAGCAAAAGACGTTGGAAAAACAATTGACATAAAAACCGAGGCACAATCTGATGTAGTAGTTAATACAATTAATACAGAACTTAGAGAAATTGGAGTACATCATAATTACGCACCTGTTTTAGACATAAGTGCCAGTAATGAAGCGATTAAATCCAGAAGTTATGGTAGCGATAAGGATGCAGTAATTACTTTGGCCAATCAATTTATAAAATGTACGCAAGCAGGTGGAATCATCGCCACTGCAAAACATTTTCCTGGTCATGGTTTGGTAAAAGGAGATACTCACAAACAAAGTGTTTATATTGATGGTCCATTACAGGAAGTAGATAATTATAAAAAGATTATTGAAGATGGTGTATTATCCATTATGATTGCGCACATAACCATCCAAAATAACGAGAAATATGGAACTGATGGATTGCCTTCTAGCTGTTCTAGAAAAATTATTACAGGATTACTAAAAGAAGAAATGGGGTTTAAGGGAATTATAATTTCTGATGCTTTAAATATTATGAAAGCTGTTACTATTCTTGATAACGCACCTTTATTGGCTTCTAAAGCGGGTTGTGATCTAATTTTAATGCCTCAAAACGAAAATGCCACCATAAATGCAATTCTTTCTGAAATGAAAACAAACCCTGCTTATAAAAAACAAGTTGTTCAATCCGTTAAGAAGATACTTCGTTTAAAGGTTTGTGGTGGGGTTATTTAAACAGATGCAATTACTTTAAAAAAACTAAATATTATAAAATTGACCAACTGTTTAAACTGCGAAACAAGTTATAAAGGAAACTTTTGCCCAGAATGTGGACAAAAAAGTACCGTAGAAAAAATTACCTTTTCTTTTCTGGTTAATGATTTTGTATCTAGATTCATGGATATAGATAAGGGAATGTTATTCAATCTTCAGTATTTAACTACATCTCCTAAAAAAACAGTTTTTGATTACATTTACGGAAAACGAAAAAATGTTTTTAATCCCGTAAGCTATGCCTTGATTGCTACCTCTCTAAATTTAGTTATAATTTCTTTATTTGAAATGCACTGGGTAGACACTTCTAAATTTGAAAATTTTGAAGGAGAATTATATTCTAATAGCTATGAAGCAGGTAAATTTATTGGGACTTATATAAAATTCTTTTGGTTACTTAATATTGTATTTCTTAGTTTATTTTCCAGATTATTTTTCAAAACATTTAGTTTTTTAGAACACCTTGCTATTAACTGCTTTATAGTAGGGCATGCAACTTTACTTGGCATACTATCTTATACTATTTTAAGATTTCCTATAGTTTTTGATCCTATTGTATTCATATATATCATATTGCTTAGTTTTATGATTTTCCAAAAAAAAGGAGAGAGATTCGAAACAATAGTTGCTTCTATTTTTTCTGTATTTTTTTCTTATCTACTTTTCTACATTATTCCTTTCATTATAGTATTTCTAACTAAATAGATGATTTACAAAATCATAAAGTTTAAAAATGCTTAAATTAGATTAAAATTCATACTACATGAATAAAAATGTATATTCAATTCTTCTTATAGTTTTTATGCTCTTTTTCGGGTGTTCATCAGATGATACCTCTTCCTTAGAAATTATTGAAGAAGAAGATCAAACTGAAGAAGTTAAAACATTCTCTTTTTTAGCATTGGGAGACTCTTATACATTTGGTGAGGGAGTTACAGAAGATCAGACTTGGCCGTTCCAACTAAAGGATGCTTTTGCTACACCTTCTAAAAAAATTGATAATGTGAAAATTTTTGCCACAACTGGGTGGACTACAACCAATCTTATAGCGGCTATGGAAGAAAGTAGTTTACAAAGTCGTGATTTAGTTTCTCTAATGATTGGAGTAAATAATCAATTCCAAAGAGTAGATTTTACAACCTTCGAATTAGAGTTTAATGAACTATTAAGTAAAGCAATATCACTTGCCAATAATGACAAAGATCACGTAATTGTTATTTCTATACCTGATTATGGTGTAACACCTTTTGGTTCTAATAATAGTGAAATAATTGCATCAGAAATTGATAACTATAATGCTTACATAAAACAAAAGTGTATAGAGCAACAAATTGCGTTTATTGATGTTACTCCAATCTCCAGAGAACTCGGAGACTCAGAAGGAGCTTTGGTTGCAGATGATTTACATCCAAGTCCGTTTCAATATAGTTTATGGGTAGAAAAAATAGTGCCTGTTGTTAAAGAAATACTTGAATAATCATATAATTTCAAACAATTTTCCAGGTAATGGTCGTATTACTCCTTTTAACTCAAGATTGAGCAAAACGGAAGCCACTTTAAAGGTTGGAATTTTACATTGTAACGCAATCACGTCCAGTAACTCTTTTCCATTTTTGCTAAGAAAATCGTAAATCCTTTTTTCATCACCTTCTAACTCCACAAAAAGTTGTTTTTGCACGATCGGTTGTTCTTTTTCTTTCAATTCCCAATTAAGGATATAAATCAAATCTGCAGCACTAGTTAACATATGTGCTCTTTGTGTTTTGATAAGCATATTACAACCGGCACTTAGTGAATCACTAGCTCTTCCTGGTACAGCAAATACGTCTCTGTTGTAAGAATTTGCAATTTCTGCCGTAACTAAAGAACCGCCCTTATCTGCACTTTCAATTACTATTGTAGCTTCACTTAATCCCGCAATAATACGATTCCGTCCCAAAAAATTCTTTCGATCAAAAGTATCCGTACTCCAAAAATCTGTAAAGAACCCACCATTTTCCTCTATTTGTGCCATGTATTTTTTATGTGCTTTTGGATATATTTGATTTAATCCATGAGCAAGACACCCTATCGTTTGTAATTTATGCTTTACAGCTGCTTTGTGAGCAGTGATATCAACACCATAAGCAAAACCCGAGACTATTGTGGGGTTTAAAGGAACAATCGTTTCAATTAGTTCTTCGCAAAATTTTACTCCATAATTAGTAACTTTTCTAGTGCCAACAATACTAAGTATCCTTCTATTTTTTAAATCAATATTTCCTTTGCTAAATAAAACTACAGGACCATCTATACAATATTTCAATTTTTCTGGATAATCAACTTCGTCATAAACAGTATAGTTGATATCGTTGTCCTCCACAAACTTCAACTCATTCTCTGCGGCATTACGATGCTTTATACCATGTATTTCTTTGATTCTAATAGTTCCAATACCATCGATCTTTAACAAATTAGCAGGTTTTTCTTTCAAAACGGCTTCTGCAGAGCCTATTTCTCTAATGAGTTTCTTAATAGAACTATCTCCAAGATTGGGTACTTTCTTTAAGGTAAGTAAGGCAATTAATTTTTCTTTAGTCATAAACTATTATAAGTCAGCACAAGTAACGAAAAAAAACAAAACTGTTAATAAAATCAATGAACCTACTTAGTATTAAACCCTATTTTTTTTACCTTTGACTAACCAAAATAACCAACTAATTCTTCAAGTTAAGCTAACCAAGATTCGTATAATCTTTAAAATGGTTTAAACTGAAAATATTGAATAAGATTTTAAGATAGGGGGACGATGAATCATACAGCAAAATACATAAGTGAATTATTATATAGATACGAATGTGTAATCTTACCAGGATTTGGTGCTTTTTTGACAAAGCGACAACCTGCTATGATTCAGGAATCTACTCATGCTTTTTTTCCTCCTCAAAAAATTATTTCTTTTAATAGCCAACTACAAAACAATGATGGTCTATTAGCCAATTACATAGCAACTGCAGAAAATATATCCTATACTGATGCTGTTGCAAAAATCCAGCGTTATGTTTTGTCACTTAGAAATAAGATGGCGAATGGTAAAAGACTTGAATTGAATGGAATTGGTTCTTTTTACACTTCTGTGGAAGATACTTTACAATTTGAACCTTCTCAGAGCACAAATTATTTAACTGAAGCTTTCGGCTTAAACTCTTTTATTTCTCCTTCAATTCTTAGAGAAGAACAAAAGATTACTCAGAAAGTAGTAATGCCTCAGGTAACTAGAGAAACTTATAAAGAGCAGGTCGAAGCAATTGAAGAAATTACACCAATTGCATTTACTCCAGAAAAAAGAAGAGAACGCCCTTATTTAAAATATGCAGCGGTTGCCGCAATTGGGCTTATCATAGGGTCTTTAGGCTTATACCAAGTTAATACTCAGACCAATTTAGAAAACGGTCGTATGTTAGTAAAAGCCGAAGAAGAAATTCAAAATAGAATCCAAGAGGCTACTTTTGATATTACGAGTCCATTACCTGCTATTAATCTTAACATCATTAAAGCGGATGCGGCTTCTGTAGAGCGCTCAGAAAATACAACTGTTGAAGTTATAAATACTTCTGGAAAATATCATATTATTGCTGGAGCCTTTAGAATAAAAGCAAATGCTCATAAAAAAATACAAAAACTAAAATCAAAAGGGTTTGATGCACGTTTAATTGGCATTAACAAATATGGATTGCATCAAGTTGTCTATAATACCTTTGAGGATAGATTAGAAGCCCTAAAAGCATTACAAAAAATCAAAAAACAACAAGATCGTCGTGCTTGGTTATTAGTTCAAAAATAATAACAATTGTTTTTAGTTGATTTTCAATATCAATGGTCTGGTCGCAATACTTTCTATATCAAATTTTGATATTTAGGTAGATTTATTTTTATTTTTTACAAAAGCACTGAATATTTATTGATTGACCAAAGACAGTTGAATATCAGTTTTCTGTCCTAGTATAGTCCTTAGTTGATCTTACCTGATTATCTTTGCCCAAAATTATCAAAATTCATGGAATCCAGATATCCTTCAGAATCTAGAACTATATTGACTGATCTTGTTTTACCAGGAGAAACTAATCCTCTTAATAATCTTTTTGGAGGTGAATTGTTAGCTCGTATGGACAGAGCTGCTGGTATTGCTGCGGGAAGACACTCTAGAAGAATTGTAGTAACTGCCTCAGTAAATCACGTTGCATTTAGCAAAGCCATTCCTTTAGGAAGCGTTGTAACCGTAGAAGCAAAAGTTTCTCGTGCGTTTAAATCATCTATGGAGGTAGTAATAGATGTTTGGATAGAAGATCGCCAAACAGGAGATAAAACGAAAGCAAACGAAGCCATATACACCTTTGTAGCGGTTAATGAAAGTGGATCACCGGTTTCTGTTCCTCAGATCAAACCAGACACTGAACTCGAACAACAAAGATACGATGCTGCTCTGCGCCGTAAACAACTTAGTTTAGTATTAGCGGGCAAAATGAAACCTGATGATGCTACCGAACTGAAAGCGCTATTTACTTAGAATTTTTAAAGGAATCCTGCCCCTAATGCAATTGAGATTAAGATTAGCATAATAGCCACAACTATCTGGAGAAATTTTAAGGTTACTTTTTTTAATAACTTATTACCTAAAAATGCACCAGTTATAGCCGATAATGTTGCACAGGTAACCAATGGAAGATTTTCTGTAATACCTGATTCTGATACATTAGTTGCATATACACTAAGTCTAGTAAAGTCTACAAAAGTAGAAACCACTACTGCAGTTCCTATAAATGCTTCTTTAGAAAGTCCCGCTTTAATAAGAAATGCTGTTCTTAGTGCTCCTTGATTACCAGAAAGACCTCCGAAAAAACCACTTAAAACCCCTCCTAAAGGAAGTTTCTCTTTACCAAATTTTAGATTCGAGAAATATGGAATCAAATCCATACTCGCGAAAATTATCAATAAAATTGATATAATAAACTTTACAGGATATACCTCAAACTCTTTATCAAATAATGTATATGTGAAAAGTGGTTGTATATCAGGAATATGTACCAACAACCAAGCACCTGCAAAAGCAGCTATTACAGCCGGGATTCCGAATCTTAGTAACACCGACTTATTTGCATTTCTTCCTACCAGAACTAATTTAAAAACATTATTAAAGAAATGTACAATACCTGTTAACGCTATCGCTATTTCTACAGGAAAAAAAATCATTAATACTGGGGTTAAAATGGTCCCTAAACCAAATCCAGAAAAAAAGGTAAGTATTGAAAGTAAAAAAGCTACAACCGAAATAATAACTATTTCCATGTTATCATTACATTTTATAAATCCAAGATTGAGGATTTAGTTTTTTAGTGTCTTTAAAAATTAAGAATTTCATAATTGCGCGACCGGTGGTTGGGTTTACACGTACTTCTCCTATACTTTGTTTAGTTAACAATTTTTGACCTTCCTTCACAGAAATATTCTCTAGATTATAGTATACTGTGATATAGTTACCGTGTCTTACATGAACCAATCTACCTGCACCTTTTAATTTCTGAATAGCCATTACTTCTCCTTCGAAAATCGCTCTAGCTTTTTCTCCTGGTCTTGTTTCTAACTCTACTCCACTGCTATTAATTTGAATATTCGGTAACGTTGGATGTGGTTGGCGACCATACTTCCTAGTTAATTTACCGGTACCTACTGGCCAAGGAAATTTTCCTTTATTAGAAGTAAAATTATCTGCCAACTTCTTGTCCTCTGGAGTTAATGCAAAAGTCGTAGCAGATCCCTTCTTAGAAGCTTTCTTTCCAGCTTTCTTATTTGCTTTAGCTATCGCTTCACGAATTAATTTTTGAATTGCTTTATCTAACGCACTTGCTTGTTCTTGTTTTTTCTTTATCTCTTTTTTATATGTCCCTTCTTTTTTACGAATAGACGCCATTAAGGATTGTTGCTGTTGTTTTTCTTCTTTAAGGCGTTCTTGAGCGTCTCGGTTTTCTTCTACCAATAATTGCTTATTTTTCTTTCGCTCTAACAAGCCTTTATTTAATGTTTGTAATTCTTCGGTGCGGTTCTGTATTTGATCAGCCTGCTCTTTACGATGCTCATTATACTGCTTCATATATTGCAATCGCTTATAAGCCTGCGCAAAATCGCTTGAAGACAGTAAAAACATAATCTTACTTTGCTGAGATTTACTTTTATAAGACTTTACAATCATTCTTGCATAATCTTCTTTTAAAGCTTTCAATTCATCCCGATACGACTCCATCTTCTTCAGGTTATTATTTATCTCTCTTGTCAATAAATTTGCCTGTTGATTAGTAATCTTAATAAGGTTTTGTCTGGTACTTATCTGAGAACTTAATGTTTCTACTTCATCTAACACGGAACGTTCTTTAAGTTTTGTGTCAGCAAGCAATACCCGCATCTGTTCAATCTGCTCTTTAAGACGGCGTCTTTGCTCTTCAAGCTGCTGCTGCTTGGTAGTTTGAGAAAAAGAAGGAATACTCATTAAAAGCATTCCGAAGATATATATACATTGTTTTAACCTCATTCTATAGTCACTTGCTCGTATCCTGATGGTATTTTAAACGGAAAACTTACCTTAGCATTGTAATCAACACTACGATATTCTATCATAATAGAAGTTTTCGCAATACCTTCTGTAGCTAGAACACTGATTTCTTTCGGAAAATCTTGATTTCCTACCTTTTGGTAACTATTATAGTTAATAAGAAGGTTTCGATTTTCTATTGGTTGTTTCAACTGTTGGGAAAAAATCTTAAAATTATCTGGATTTAAAATAAATAATCGCTCGAATAACGCTAACTCCTTTTTAGGTTGAAGTCTATATTTTTGATTTTCTACTGAAGAAATATACTTATCATCTCTTAGGTCAAAAAGTGCTTGACCAATCAATAATTGTTGTACTTTATTAAAATCCAAATCAGTCCCTAGCCAATTACTTAACAATACAAAATCACCTTCAAAATAAGTATTATTAATCTTTTCATAATAACTCACCTTATCAGGCGTAATGAGAGCTTTTGCCAGAGTTATTCCCAAAAGCTTAGCACTGACCCATATTTTCTTATCTTTTTCAAGACGTATTGTTACATTAGGACTAAATGATTGTTTCCCGTCATTATATCTAACTTTTACCTTAGCATTGATTGTAGAAAAGTTAAAAGCTTTATCGTAATGATTAGATATGACTTTTTCGGTTTTCAGTTTTTTGATATTAGATCCTGAAATAGCTTTGGTTCCCTTACAAGACTGAAGTATAACTAACGAAATACATAATAGATAAAATATTCTATTCATTACCTTTTATGATTTTTTTTTAAGTTGAACTGATCGCTCTTTATACTCTAAAGCTTTTGCCTCATTTCCCATTTTCATATATGCTTCTCCTATTTGATCATGGAAGTCAGATTCCATCTTAAAATCATCTATAATATAATCCATACCGATACCTAAAATATCTATAGCTTCTTCATAATTATTTAAATTAATCAGAGAAACTCCACTTACCAAATATAGAATTGGCTGCGAAGGATACATTTCTATTGCTAATTCACTTCCTATTTTGGCTTTTTCATACCTCTTTAAATCTAACTGTAACAACAGCATTTTTCTTAAAATCCCAAAATTACTAGCGTTATCTTTAATTCCTCTCTCATAGTAATTAAGTGCTTGCTCTTTTTTGTCTTTTTCATAAAAATAGTTTCCTATTTCGGTAAACACTTTACTACTTCCTGAATCATCAGAAAAAACTTTTGTTACTTCAATAAGTTGGGTTTCATATTGCGGGTTTTTGTCCACAAAAATCAAAAAATCATTTATTACTTTATACTTAGATTCTTCGTCTATCTTATCACTCGATAAGACAATCTTCATAGAATTAATAGCTTCTTTTGGTAAGTTATCATCTAAATAAAACTTATATAATGCTAAATGAGCCAACTCTGACTTAGGCTTCTCTTTTAACAACATCTGAGCCGTTCCGTATGCCTTTTCGATCTGATTATCTTGACTGTATAGGTAAATTAAATTCAAGTAATTCTGCTCTTCCTTTGGATTAGAAGCTATTTTCTCTTGTAATCTTGTAATTTGAGAATTAGGATTACTTATTTTTAAGGTTATTTTTTTTCTTAATTTATCTCTATATGAATCTAAACCCAATTCCTCTATCAATTCATCTACAACTATTAGAGCATCATCATAACGAGTTTCTAAAAAATAAAGATTGGCCAATTGTTCTTTGTACATACTATCGAAAGTCACCAATTTTTCAACAACCTCTATAGATTCTGTGTACTTTCTTTCTGTAAAATATATTTCGAATAATAACTCCAAAACATATCGATCATTAGGTCTTTCTTTAAGAACTTTTTGCAAATTTACCGTTGCTTTATCATATTGTTTTAGCTCCAAGTAATTTCTACCTAATTCATAATACAAAACAATTGGTTTTGGATTTGTCGAAATACATCGCTCTAACGCTATGATTGCTTTATCGTAATTTGTGATTGCTCTTTGCTTTAGCGCTTCAAAAAAACTTTCCCTAAACACATCAGACACGTCTCCGAGATCATCCAAAATCTCTATTTTTTTGAGCGATTCTGGTTCTTGAGCTAAAACAGTATTAACTCCTCCTCCAAGAAAGATCAAGCAAATTAAAATATGTCTCCAAAGTTTAGGCATATAAATCATTCAAAGTAATATAAATCACGTATTATTCTAAAGTAGAATAGTCTCCGATACTAATGGTGGTGTATTTTCCATCATAATACACATGATTCCCTATCATAGCATTGTCTAAGGTAGCATTTTTTACGATAGTTTGGTTCTGTATTAAACTATTTTTAATAGTACTATCTTCAATACTACAACCGTCTCCAATTGAAACATTAGGTCCAATGGATCCATTTTTAATTACAACCCCTTTCCCTATACAACAAGGAGGAACAACAGTAGCATTTTCTAAAACAACATCGTCACTTATTAATTTTTCTTCATCTTTTTCCAAAAAACCTAGCATTCTAGAATTCGTTTCTACCGTAACATTTTTGTTTCCACAATCCATCCATTCTTCTACCTGACCAGGAACAAAAACTTTGCCATCTGCCATCATTCGTTTAATACCATCATTAATCTGATATTCTCCACCATTGATTATATTGTGATCTAACACATACTGCAATTCATTTTTTAACACAGCAATATCTTTAAAATAATAGATTCCTATCACAGCTAAATCAGAAACAAATTCTTTAGGCTTCTCTACCAATTCTACGATCTCTTTATTCTCATTAAGCTTTACTACTCCATACGCTTCTGGTTGATCTACTTGTTTAACCCAAATCACAGAATCCGCTTCTTTATCAAGATTAAAATCTGCTCTAATCAATGTATCGGCATACGCCACAACGGCTGGACCTGATAAAGAATCTTTAGCACACATAATCGCGTGTCCTGTTCCTAAAGGTTGGTCTTGTCTATAAATAGAAGCCTTAGCACCTAATTCTTCTGCTAATTCTGTTAAACTCACTACCACATCATCACCAAAAAACGCAGGATCTCCTAACACAAATGCTATTTCTTCTATTGGCTCCCCTAAAACCTTAGCAATATCAGAAACTAATCGATGAACAATTGGTTTTCCTGCTACCGGAATTAAAGGCTTTGGAACTGTTAATGTGTGAGGTCTTAATCGAGAACCTCTTCCTGCCATTGGAACAATTATTTTCATTACTTACTTATTTTTTGATTGGTTGATTTTATTTAATATTTTTTAATTGTACTATTTTTTTTACTTGGCAAATATTCCTATTTAACTCCAGTACTTCCAAAGCCACCTTCTCCTCTAGAGGTTTCGGTAAGTTCAGTCACCTCTATCCACTCAGCTCTTTCGTGTTTTGCAATAACTAACTGCGCGACTCTTTCTCCATTTTCTATAACAAAATCTTCATTGGATAAGTTTACCAAAATAACTCCTATTTCACCTCTATAATCAGCATCGACAGTACCCGGTGCGTTTAATACCGTAATTCCTTTTTTAGCGGCCAATCCACTTCGAGGGCGAACTTGTGCTTCAAAACCAACAGGCAATTCTATAAACAATCCCGTTTTTACAATTGTTCGTTCTAATGGTTTTAATGTTATTGATTCTGTTATGTTTGCTCTAAGATCCATTCCTGCTGAAGCTATGGTCTCATAATGCGGTAACTTGTGCGATGATTTATTAATTATATTTATTTGCATATCTACTATAAAGCTCTTTCTAAAATGTTGATTATCTTTTTAATATTTGTTTTAATTCCTTTTTTTCTGAGGCATACAAAACTACTAAAAACACTACTAATAAAGGGATTGAAATCATATAATTACTATCAAAGACGTAAAACGAAATAATTGAAAAACTGATCGATAACGCCAGATACATCCCCATTTTTTTTAGATCGTATGGAATTGGGTAATATTTTCTTCCCAGATACCAAGACACTAGCATCATCGTCCCATATGCCGCTAAAGTAGCGATAGCCGAACCAACATAAGTGTATTTAGGAATTAATAAAAAGTTAAGGAGTAAAGTAATAATAGCTCCAAAAACCGATATATACGCTCCAAACCTTGTTCTGTCCGTTACCTTATACCAAACCGAAAGATTATGATAAATTCCTAAACAAAAATTAGCTAATAAAATGAATGGAACAATTTTTACTGCTTCCCAATATGCTACATCTCTTAAAAAAGCAATTTTTAACAGATGAACAAATACAATCACAAATAGAAAAATAAATGATCCTAGAATTACGAAATACTTAGTAATTCTAGCGTATGTTTCTGGGGCATTTTTATTATCGGCATAATTAAAGAAAAACGGTTCTATTCCTAACCTAAAAGCAGTAGCAAACAATGTCATAAACAATGCTAATTTATAACAGGCAGAATAGACCCCTACCATATGCTCGGCGACATTCTCTGGTAATAATTTATCTAATAGAATTCTATCAAAAGTCTCATTAATTGAATATGCGATTCCTGCTATCAAAATTGGCAGGGCATATCTCATCATTTTTTTCCAAAGAACCTTATCAAAGTGATATTTAATTTTAATATAAAATGGTAACAAAACCATTAATACAAATCCACTTGCAATAAGATTAGAAATAAATATATAACTGATTTCATAATCATCTTTACAAATCCAATTAAATAAAGAAAAATGAAATGAAAGTTGTTTTAAATAGAGTAAGAAAAATATATTTAACCCAAAGTTAATAGCAACATTTGTTATTTTAATAATCGCATACCTAATAGGTTGCTCATTGGCTCTTAACCAAGAAAATGGTATAATAACTAAAGCATCTAGAAGTAATATCCATATTACTAAATTTATATATTCTAATTTAATATCTGTCCAAATTGATATTTGCTCTCTTAACAGGATGGCGATCACCAAAAATATCAATGACGAAATTATTAATGATATAGCAGATGTACTAACTACTCTTTCTTTATTAGACTCCTTATTAAAAAACCTAAAAAAAGCAGTTTCCATACCATACGCTAAAACTACATTGAGCAATACGAAGTAAGAAAAGATAATCGAAACCTTACCGTATTCTTCTGTGGGTAATTGGTTGGTATATAAGGGTACTAAAAGAAATGACAACATGCGTGGTAACACAGTTGCCATTCCGTATATAAAAGTTTGTTTAAAAAGTTTTTGAAAAATGCCCAAGCGCTTATTATTGTGATTTTAAAAATACAATTTTATTGTCTTGGCTGCATTGGAAATGCTTTCAATTCTTTTTTTGGCAATTTATCAATTCTAAAATATCCTTCTTTTCCATTTTTGGAATATGCTATGACACATTCTCCTTCTTTAAGCTCGAAAGGTATTTTTTCTTCTATTTCTGGAACTTTATTGTTGTATTCTTCCTTTTGATCACTGCTCATCACAATCTCTTTTTCAACCGTAATAGGATCTGTATAACGACCTACATAAACAGATTCGTTCTGTTTACGTTTCAACCGAACCGCTTTTCCTTTAAAATAAGCATTCTCCAATGTAACATTTGAAGCAGGATCTACTGGAAAATAAAGCATAAAGCCAGCACCACCACCTTTTACTCCAGAAACCCAATCTTGGAAATACGGTGAATTTAAAGCTACTGGAGCTGTTTTATCAATTTTTTGGCCGGTAGCACATTGTCCGAAAGTCATCAAAATACTTAATAATCCGACTTTGGTCAGCAGTTTTCTAAAATTTATTCTTTGTCCCATTTTTCTTTTAAACGTTCACGATGTTTTTGTTTCATTTTCTTAATATCCTTGGTATTAAAAACAAAGTTTATACCAAAGTTAAAAGCAACTCCAGAAAATAGCTTCGTATCATCCCCATTTGTAATATTTAATCCATACATATAAGGAAGACCAAATTCTAACTCTAAGCACTTTGCAAATTTATAATTTATTCCGGCACCAGCAGAAAATAATAACAAACCTCCACTATTATCTTCAATTGCCGCGTCTGCAGGATCATTTGCTTCATATCTGATAGCTCCAATCCCGACTCCAGATTCTAAATAAAAACTAAATTTACCACTATTAATTGCATGTTTCCTAAAAGAAGGTATAAAACCATAAGCCTGCACTTCGGCATCTATTCCATTTTCCTGCTCTATATCTTGTGGTAATAATATAAAAGCTGATGTATTAACTGCGAAATGTTCTGAAACATAGAACGATAAACTTGGTTTAGCTACTATACCGCTATAACCATCACTTAGATCCAAAAGTGGAACCGCAGAAATTCCCATTTTAATATCTCCTGCTTTATACAAAGTTTCTGATTCTTGTGCATTGGTAGTAGTTACTAATGACACAATCATTAGTAAGATAAAAAGTCTAATTGTTTTCATTTTTCTTTTTTCCTTTAAAGATAAAAAATGAAAACAAGCTTTGTCATAAAAAAAACAAAAAACCCCATACACCAAAGTATATAGGGTCTTAATCTATTTTATGTTTTTATTGAAGGTCAAAAACCAATGTTCCTGAACCTGTATTATTACTATACCCTGCAACTTCAACATAATAATTACCAGGAGATAATGTTCCAGTAATCTGGTAATAATCACTTCCACCTATGTAATTACCACTAGCGTCATATAAATAAATATAATCATCATAATTTTCGTTGATAATTTCAAAAGCATAAAAAGCCTCAGAATCAACACTAAATTCATACCTAATTTTTCTATCAATTTCGCCTGTTGTATTAAAATCGAATGATTGATTAAAAGGTACTGTAAGTGCGCCAAGATCAATATCAGATTCGTTCGGAGAGCTAAGTGTTATGTTTAAAGTTCCAGATATATCATTATAGTCTTGATTGACAATTTCTAAATAATAACTTCCGGCATTTAAATTCTCTCCATAAATATCTCTATATCCGTAGTTTATATAATTACCATTACTATCATATAAATTTAAATATATTCCTGTTTGAGTTGTAAACGAATATCCTGTAGCGCTATTAATCTCAAATAAATACCGAATCTTCCCATCAGGTTCTGTTATAGACACATTAAATTCTACTGAATCTGTATAAGGTATTGATAATGTTCCTAAATCAACATCTGTGGTAGTAGGATCTTTTAAAACCATTGTAAAGGAGCCAGAATTAATATCATTATAATACTGATACACTTCTAAATAATAGGTTCCAGGTTGAATCGTCTCAGCAAACGCTCTCCTATAACCAGATGTAATAAAGTTTCCGTTTACTTCCCTAAGCTCGAAATTAATATTATTCTGAGAAAAAACCGAAAAACCTGTTTCCTCACTAATCTGAAAAGTATAACCTATTTTATTATCTGGTTCGTTATTTGGTAAAGAAAAGTTTAACGCCTCCTCATACGGGACTCCTAAGGTTCCCAAATCCACATCTGATTCTTTTGGATCTTTTAAAACAAAAGAAAGCGTACCAGATGAGTTCGAATTATTATAATAATTTTCTATTTCTAAATAATACGTTCCTGCGGTCAACGATTCTCCATACAATCTTTCATAACTTCCATTTATATAATTACCTTGATTGTCGGATAACCTTAACTGTAAATATTCACTAGACTCAATTACATATCCAGTATTTTCATCTATCTGAAAAGTGTAACCGACTCTACGGTCTACTTCTTCTTGATTAATTACATACTCCATAGAACTATCATATGGTAATGAAAATGTTCCTAAATCAACATCTGTAGCTCTAAAGTCAAAAGATTTACTAATTTCCGTTATACCACCATCTCTATCATTTGCAACAACTTTAATAATAATTTCGTCATCCACATATTGAGAATAATCAGTGTTATAATATATATTACCCAAACCGTCATAATCATCTGATCCAATAATGTAATTTTCTCTTAAAACAACATCATTAAGATACACGTCATAAGATAAGATATCATCATCCTCATCTATCGCTGGATACCAAGAAACCTCTAACCAGTTATAGTACGAGAAATCAAAATTAATATTTGCAAACTCGAACGTACTTGGATCTCTATTAACAAAGACATTTCGTTTTACAATCGATTCATCAGAAACACCACCATTAGTATCATATGCCTTAATACTAATTGTTAACTCTAGATTTAATCCTTTTTGTAGATTATTAGACCTATTTGTCAACAAACTGGCCACATTAAATTCTGTAGATAATTCCGATGTTTTATCAGCAACTACCCTATCATTAATTACTACATCATATGATAGTTCATCGTTATTAGCATCTTCCGCTTCTGCCCAACTTATTCTTACAAGGGTACCTTCAATTACTTCTGCTTCTATATTCGACACTTCCATTGGAGGAAGGTTTCCAATTGCATCATCATCACTCCCACATGACGATATAATAATAAGTAAGCATACATAAAAAAGATTGATAATTTTTTTCATAAAAAGTGGTTTTAAAAATTAATGTTTAGTACTTGATAGTAAGTGCCTAAAACGGGGAAAATGTTACCCCTAAAAATCACTTTTTATTGATCTTTCAACGAAATCTGAAAATAAAAAAAACTCGACATAATTAATGTCGAGTTTTTAACAAATATTCTCTTTTTTAAGACTATTTATCGAAATCCGATAAACATCTAATTATGAGTTCAACGCTTCTGCACCACCAACGATCTCTAAGATCTCATTAGTAATAGAAGCCTGTCTAGCTTTATTATATTGTAATTTTAAAGAATCTCTTAATTCAGTAGCATTATCTGTAGCTTTATGCATCGCTGTCATACGCGCTCCATGTTCAGAAGCAAAAGAATCACGAATTGCCTTATAAAGCTGTGTTTTTAAAGATTTTGGAATTAATTCTTCAACTATTTCCTCTTTAGATGGCTCAAAGATATAATCTAAGTTAGCACTTTTTTCACCTTCAGTTTCTACTGGTTTAATTGGCAAAAACTGCTCTGTTGTAACTATTTGCGTAGCTGCATTCTTAAACTTGTTATATATCACAACAATTTTATCATAAGAACCATTCGTAAACATTTCCATCAACTCTTCTGCAATAGCAGCAACATTAGCAAACGTAAGATCATCAAACAATTCACTTTTATTAGCCACAACTGTATGTGTTTTGGAAACTATATCATTTACTTTTTTACCAATAGTAACAAAGTCTACTTGTTTACCAGCATACACATTATCATATAACTCTCTAGAAGCTTTAACAATGTTAGAATTAAAAGCACCTGCCAAACCACGATTAGAAGCAATTGCAACTACTAAAACTTTGTTTACCTCACGTTGCTCAGAGAATGAACTTGCACTATCTCCTTCAAGAGAAGCACTCAAACTCTGTAATAATTCAGTAAGCTTGTCTGCATAAGGACGCATAGCAGTAATTGCCATCTGTGCTTTGTTCAACTTTGCTGCCGATACCATTTTCATGGCACTGGTAATTTGCATCGTTGATGATACAGAGGTAATTCTACTACGTAATTCTTTTAAATTTGCCATCTTTCTTAGTATTGAGTATTGATTAGCTAATAACTAAGTACCTCTAAACAATACCTTTCTAATATTATAACTTTATATAAAATACAGAGTACTAAAAATCTTAATACTCTGTACTCAATACTATTTACTTATATTTTGCTGAAATCTCTTTACAAGCTGAAAGTAATACATCCGTTACTTCGTCTGTCAACTTTCCAGCTTTTAAAGTGTCTAAAGTATCTCTATGTTTAGCATTAAGATATTCTATATAGTCACTTTCGAATTCTTTTATTTTATTAACAGGAACATCTCTTAATAAGTTTTTAGATCCCGCATAGATAATTGCAATCTGATCTTCTACTGTATAAGGGTCATTCTGAGCCTGCTTTAAGATCTCTACGTTACGCTTCCCTTTTTCAATTACGTTTAAGGTAGCTGCATCAAGATCAGAACCAAACTTAGCAAATGCTTCTAGTTCACGGAACTGTGCTTGATCAAGTTTTAAGGTACCTGCTACTTTCTTCATTGATTTAATCTGAGCAGATCCACCTACACGAGATACAGAGATACCCACGTTAATTGCTGGACGAACACCAGAGTTAAACAAATCAGAAGTTAAGAATATCTGACCATCTGTAATAGAAATTACATTTGTTGGGATATATGCAGAAACGTCACCTGCTTGTGTTTCAATAATTGGCAATGCAGTAAGTGATCCACCACCTTTTACCTTATCTTTTAATGAATCAGGTAAATCATTCATATCTTTTGCAATACTATCATCCGCAATTACTTTTGCAGCACGCTCTAATAATCTAGAGTGAAGATAGAATACATCTCCAGGATATGCCTCACGTCCTGGTGGACGACGTAATAATAATGATACCTCACGATATGCAACCGCTTGCTTAGATAAATCATCATAGATAATCAAAGCAGGACGACCTGTATCACGGAAATACTCACCAATTGCAGCACCTGCAAACGGAGCATATACCTGCATTGGAGCAGGATCAGAAGCATTCGCAGCTACAATTGTAGTATACGCCATTGCTCCTTTATCTTCTAATACTTTAGCAATACCTGCTACTGTAGATGCTTTCTGTCCGATAGCAACATAAATACAGTAAACTGGCTCACCAGCATCATAAAATTCTTTTTGATTAAGGATTGTATCGATACAAACTGTTGTCTTACCAGTTTGACGGTCACCAATCACCAATTCACGTTGTCCTCTACCTACTGGTACCATTGCATCAATAGACTTAATACCTGTCTGTAATGGTTCTGTTACCGGCTGACGGAAAACTACACCAGGAGCTTTACGCTCTAATGGCATTTCGAAAGTTTCACCTTCAATCGCTCCTTTTCCATCAATAGGATTTCCTAAAGTGTCCACTACACGACCTACAATTCCTTCTCCAACATTAATAGAAGCAATTCTTTGTGTACGTTTAACCGTTACACCTTCTTTTACCTCTGTCGAAGAACCTAAAAGTACTACACCAACATTATCTTCCTCAAGATTCAGTACGATTCCTTCTAGTCCAGATTCGAATTCTACTAATTCTCCATATTGAGCGTTAGACAATCCGTATACTCTGGCGATACCATCACCAACCTGTAATACTGTACCTACTTCTTCTAGTGAAGCTGTAGCTTCAAATCCAGATAATTGTTGTTTTAATATTGCTGATACTTCAGCAGGATTCACCTCTGCCATTTTATAATAGTTTGTAAAAATGAGTAAACCTACTCATTCTCTTATTATTAAATTTATATAATTGAAGTAATTTATTAATTACTTAATTCTCTTTTTAAACTTGTTAGCTTATTAGCTATACTTGCATTATACTGCAAATCTCCTACTCTTAGAATAAAACCACCGATGATACTCTCATCAATAACATTTTCTATTGTCGCTTCGTTCCCAGTCAATTCTTTTACTTTAGCCAAAACTTTTGAACTTAACGCTTTATCTAAAGGAACTGCAGTGGTTACCTTAGCAACTTGAGTATTATTTAATTGATCAAATAAAACGATATATTGCTTTGCCACATTATCTAGCAAGCTTACTCTTTTATTTTCTATTAATGTGTCAAAAAGTTTTTGTGTTAGATCTCCTGAACTTTTAAAAATCTCACGCAAAGAAGCTAGCTTTACTTCGCTTTTGATCAAAGGACTGTTTAATACCATTTTAAGATCAGAACTACTATCAATGGTAGCAATAATATTTTGCATATCCTTCTGAACATCCTCAGTGACATTTTTATCTTGAGCCAAACTTAAAACTGCCTTAGCGTAACGTATTGCTGCTCTACTCATCTTATGATTAGTTTAAAGTAACATCTCCTAACATAGACTCTACTAATTCTAGTTGTTTGTCTTTGTCAGCTAATTCTTTTCTAACTACTTTTTCTGCAATTTCTACAGATAGTCCCGCAACTTGACTTTTAAGGTCAGCTATCGCAGCTTTCTTTTCACTTTCTATTGTAGCTTGTGCTTGTGCAACGATCTTATCAGCTTCCGTCTGCGCTTCAGATTTTGCGTCTGCAATCATGCTCTCTTTCAATTGTCTAGCCTCTTTAAGCATTCCATCTCTCTCTGCACGTGCTTCATTAAGGATACGCTCATTATCAGCCTGAAGGTTTTGCATTTCTTTTTTAGCCGCCTCAGCAGACTCTAATGCATTCTTAATTCCTTCTTCTCTATTATTAACTGCTTCAAGGATTGGTTTCCAAGCAAATTTTCTTAATAATAATAGTAACCCTACAAACAATAGTATCTGCCAAAAAAACAGACCAAATGAAAAATCATTTATTAACTTATCCATAATTAAATATGTTGTTTTCTTTAATGTTTAATTTCAAAGTAAACAATAGCTGTAACCAACCGTTACAGCTATTGTTTGTAAATTAAGCTGCAAATAATGCAGCAAATCCAATACCTTCAATAAGTGCAGCTGCAATAAGCATAGCTGTTTGGATTTTTCCTGAAGCTTCTGGTTGACGAGCAATAGCTTCCATTGCCTGACCACCGATTCTACCAATACCTAAACCAGCACCGATAACAATCAAACCAGCTCCTACATAATTTAAACCTTCCATAATAAAGAATTAAAAAAATTAAACAATTAACGTTTAGTGATGTGCCTCTTCATTGGCTGAACCAAAATAAAGTGCAGACAACATCGTAAAAATATATGCTTGTAATGCTGCTACCAATAACTCTAATATTGATAACGCAAATGATAAACCAAATGATAATGGACTCCCAATCCAACTCTTAAATAAAAACATCATCCCAATAATACTCATAATCACTACGTGACCTGCAGTCATATTCGCATACAAACGAATCATTAATGAAAAAGGTTTGATAAAGACACCTAACAATTCTATTGGTGCTAAAACTATTTTCATAAATGTTGGAACACCTGGCATCCAAAAAATGTGTCCCCAATAATTTTTATTTGCAGTAAGATTCGTAATTAAGAATGTTAATAACGCTAAACCAAAAGTAACTGCAATATTTCCTGTTACATTAACAGCTAGTGGAGTCATTCCTAATAAATTTAACAACCAGATAAAGAAAAAGGTTGTCAATAAAAAGCTCATATACTTTTTATAATGCTTCTCACCTATATTTGGTATTGCAATCTCATCTCTTACAAAAACAACTAAAGGCTCTAAGAAACGTCCAACCCCTGTTGGAATACCGTTATTTTTCTTATATGATTTTGCCAACCCTCTAAACATAAAGAACATTAGCAAACCAATTAAAAGCATACTAACTACATTTTTTGTAATTGAAAAATCTAATGGTTTTGCATTCGTTGCATGATGATCCTCATCATAATTGATGGTACCTTCTGCATCTGTTTTATATATTTTAGAGTGGTATAACTTGTAATAATTACCATCTACCTCAGCAAGAGTTTCTCCATGATGAAATTTCGAAGAAGAAAAAACCTTTAGTCCTCCATCCCAAAGGATAACAGGCAATGGAAAACCATAATGTTTACCAGTTTCTTTATCAGAAAACAATGTAAAATCATGTGAGTCTAGAAGGTGATGATCAATAAATTCTTTAATTTCAGTCTTCAACCCACCTTTACCTTCTTTTTCTACTTTCTCAGTATCTTTTGCTGCCAGATTCAAAGAAGTGAGAATCAAAGCTAAAGTCATAAAAATTCTAACTACACTAATTTTTTGCATTCTAGGTCAGATTTCGGTTCCTAAATTTCGGTGCAAATGTACATAATTAAGTTAGATTCTTAAACTATTTTACACAAATAAGTTTGAGAATATTTCAAAATAATTAAATAGTTGATTTTCAGTTATTTATTAGAATTGAGAATTTTAGAAACATAGTACACTTCCAAAATTAAACTAATCACATATGGTGTAAAAAAGTCAAGAAAAACACTTTTATCCATCACTATACCATTGAGCTTAGTAATGGCAACAAAAACTGCTAATTTAATAAAGCTTCCTGCTAAAAAAATAAAACCAATCTGATCTTTAAACTTTTTTCGAAGAATCAAAATTGCGGTAATCAAAATGATTGTATATACCGCATTAAAAATATATGAAAGATTAATAATTGTGGGATCATTATTGATTGAAAAAAAATTTACAACCCCAATATGCACTCCGTACACAACTAATAAGACTAAAAGAAAAATGCTTAAAAAGCTAAGTAAATTTTTAATCATTTATTTAGTTTACTAAATTTTAATTGCTTTTTTGTTTTTAAAAACACGTTAGGAAAGATTTTCTAAAATAATTATTATCAAACAACTTATTTCTTAGGCTTATTAATCCTATCTAATTGCTTTATAACTAAATATAATGATGATGCTACCCCAAAAAGAACCAACCCCATTGTGAACCAATTTTTCTCAAATTGATAATAGGTATCTAATTTCTTGCCTGCATAGGCACAGACAAAAATAATTGCCCCCATTTCAAAAGCAATACCGGTTAGAGCTAAATATTTTCTAAGCTGATTTCCCTTGTTTTTGTCCATCTTGTTTGCCTCCAAGAGATTTTACACCACCTTTCATGACACAAGATGCATTGAAAGTCGCTCCTGGTTCTACAGCTAATTTACCTACAGAAACTTCTCCTTCAATATGTGCTGTTGGTTTTAACGATAGCGTTCCTGAAATCACAAGATTTCCAGAAAACTTACCTTCGAAATCAGCATCTGAACATTCTAAAGTCCCTTGAATAAAACCTGATTTTCCGACTACTACTTTTCCTGTAGTTTTAAATGTACCTTCTATAGTACCTTCTACCCTAAAACCTCCTTCGGAGACTACATCTCCTACAATTTTAGTTCCTTCTGAAATTTTGTTTTGATTTCTTGAAAAATCTGTTAAAGCTTGATCTTTTCCTTTTTTATTGTCTGAAAACATACTAATCGGGGGATTAAATTATTATTCTGATTTAGGTTGCAAATAACTATCTAGGTTCTTATGTATCTGGATGATTCTATAATTTGGTGAGGTAACAATAAAATATTCCTTATCTACCTTCTGATAGAATTTCTTCTTACGGTTCCATTTTGTCATATCTACTCCTCTGGTATCTTCAACTTTACCAAGAATTAAAAGCTCTGCTAGACCTTCTGCACCTAATTTATCTCTTTTGGTATGAACTACTACAAATTGTTGATCTTTTGTGTAGATATCTAATGAGACTTTCATTTTATCATACCTAAGATCTTTTAAAATAGCTTCTAATCTCTCTTTAAGTTCTTGAGCTTGATTATCTCCAAATCTAGAATATTCATATACCAACTTATGGTTTTTTTCTTGATCTGTGCCTTCTAACACAAAATTACTATTCTGTATTTGTGGTATCGTTGTTTGATATATCAATTGTGCCTTTTTACCTTCTGGACTTTGTGGGTAATTAAGTGATACATAATTTAAAGCTTCTTTATATGCCTCAAAACCTTGATATCGACCAATCGCTTGCGCTTTTAATAATTCAAATTTGGGAACAAAATCTTCTCCACCAAACTTAGTAATCAACTCATCGCTTTCTTTTATGACTGAAGCATATTTTTGGTCCTTAAAGTCTTTATACAATTTATTGTATAAAGACTTTGGGCTGTTTTGATCATCTTTTAATGCTTCATCAGGATTTTGAAGGATTTTCGCATATCGAGAATCTCCGTGTGTATTAATAATATCCTGTTTAAGCGCATTTGATTTTTCTAAGTTTCCTTGTAAAACATAAATTTTATATAAATTATATTTAGAAGGAACGATTAGACGCTCTTCTGGATTACTTTCTAACAGATCTTCAAACTTACCTGTTGCTAATTCATACTCCTGAAATTTCTCCTTATAAATAACTCCTAATTGATAGTAAGCAAAATTTCTGTCGGTTTGCAAACTATCCAAAACAACTTCATCTGTTGGTAATTGAGTAATATATGTTTGTGGATCAAAAGTAGGATCCGAATCAATAGAATATTCTTCTACTTGACTCTGTTCTTCACTAGAGACTGCTGTAGGGTTTGTAATACTAGATATCCTCCAATTATCCTGCAACTCACGGTTTCCAAAAGTTCTTTTAAAAGCAGTTTTACCATAAGCCACTGTAGTAGGATTGTAAAAATAAAATGTTCCTCCTTCTTCTGGATTTGGACCACCATTACTTCCTAATCCGGTACTTGGCCTATTAAATCGTTGTTCGTTAGGAAGTTCACCTTTTATTCTTGCAATTTCTGCAGCTTCTTCTGCCGCAATAGCTTCTGCTTTAATTTTCTCAGTATACTCAGAATAATATGCTAATCTTTCTTCTGGAGACATTGCTACAACTCTAAGAATACTATCATTAGTTTGCGCAATCCCTTCATATAAAATTACATCGTCTAAATTGACTCTTTTCTTTTTTAATACACGGTATTTTTTAGAATCAACAACCATTCTTTCCAATGTACTGTCATAATAAGCACCAGCTATTGCATATTCTTTATCATCAAAATTTATATCTCCTAATGTTTTATAATTAAGTGATTGTAAATGTGTATCATCAGAATCTGTTCTCAAAGATTTATTATAAAATTGCACGGCTAAATCTATGGAGTCTAACGTATTAAAATAAACGGCTTTCTGATTATAAATTTTATCAAGGAAAGGTCTGTTTTCTCGATTCTCCTCTAAATCTGTTAAAAGCTCTAAAAACTCTTGCTTATTTCCAGTTTCGTAATTAAAATTTCTGGCTTTTGCCATATATGCATTTAGCATATATCGTCTTGGCGTTTTTCTGTTCAGATCAATTACTTGATCGAAAGCGTAATTAGCACTATCCTTATACCCTAACTGATTCAGTAACTGACCCTTTATATAAAGATACCTTCCTTTTTCTTCATTATTTTTTGAATGAATAGCTGCTTTACTAATATACGTTACCGCAGAATCCTTTTGCTCTAGATTAATGTAAGCTTGCGCAATCATCGCAACTGCGTCAGAGTAATCCTGAGCTTCCATATATTCTTCTTCCACCATCTTCATTAAATCCTCTATGGCCTTCTCATTATTATCTAAACGAAGATTGGCTTTTGCTCTCCAAACCTTAGCATGATTAATATTATTACTAGTTGGATATTTATATAGAATATAATTAAAAGCTTCTAAAGCTGGAATAAATCGTTGTTCGTTATACCTTGCTTTTCCTAAAAGTAAAAAAGATTCATCGATTTTAGGATTTCGCTCTCTATCATCAATAAGCATGCTATGCTTTTGTATAGCTTTAGCTGCTTTTTCTTCGGCTTTATCAAAATTTTGATTAAGAACTTCATTAGGAAGTCTAACATCTTCACCAACAATTAATCTCTCTACCGGAAGTAATTCCCAAAAATTGTCTTTATATGTTTGAACAATATCCTGCTTTCCTTTCTCAAAAGCCACTCTTCCATTATAAAGTGTATTGTTTTTTGTAGTTACATCGTGCCAAGTCCTATTAGTCCATTTGTCTTTCTTTCGCGAACAACTAAACCCAATAGCAATTAGGAGAAATACAACGATGATTTGTGATAAATTTCTGTTCAAATCTGAATAATTTATACGCTGATAACTTAAAAACTTGCGTTTTAGTGCATCAGAACGGCATAAAAACCTTGCGTGAAATGTAAAAATACATTTCTTCTAGTAAAAAACCTCTGAACAACACATTTTTTTGTTGTTTCGATAGTTTTAATAAAAAAAGCATCGCTAACAAAAGATCAGCGATGCTTCAAAGTTTCCCGAAAACTTAATTGCTTATACTTATTTATTAAAATGCTCCTCTAATTCCTTTAATGTTTCCGTAGAGGTTGCAAGGTCTTTAACTACTTCTCCTTTATCCAATACCACAATACGCTCACATACTTCTGTTACGTGCATCAAATCGTGACTAGAAACCAAAACAGTGACATTAGGATCAGCAGCCAAATCTTTGATGATTTTCTTTAAACGAATCTGAGTTGTAGGATCCAGATTGGCAAATGGTTCATCCAGAATAACAACTTCTGGATTTCCTATCAATGCAGCCACTATTCCAGCTTTCTTTTGATTCCCTTTAGACAAATCCCTTAAATACTTCTTTTGACCTAATATTTCTCCGTGAAAAAAATCTTCAAACTCTGCTAACAACGCATCTACATCTGCTTTATTTTGGCCTCGAAGTTCTCCTATGAAATAGAAATATTCCTCTGCTGTAAGATAACCGATCAAAAATGTTTCGTCGATGAATGCCGATGTGATTGATTTCCAATCTTCACTCTCGCTTACTTTTATCCCACTATTTTCTATATGACCTGTTGTTGGCTTAATAAGATCCAATAAGGCACTAAATAAAGTTGTTTTCCCGGCTCCATTATTTCCTACTAAACCAAAACTATCTCCCTTAGGAATTTCTAAATGCTCAATATTTAATACCGTATTCCCTGCATATGTCTTTGTAATATTATGTACTCCTATCATCTTCTTATTTTTTTTGTTTGTATGCCCAGATCGTTTTATACTTCTCTGTTCTATAAATTCTTTCAATTTTATCAAAAACCATATTCCTAAATGCAAAACCAGCAATTCCCGCAACAGCAACCAATGCATAACCTGCATATGGGCTATATGCATAATGTCCTATTGCATATAACACCATTGGTAATGCAAGCTTTGGTAATGATAACATTAATGTTTTCATATTAAAGGATTGTTTGTCTCCAAAAGCCTTTTTATTACTGGTTAAATCTATTGGAGTTTTTACATAAGCACCTGCCCATAATACGACGTGTGCATTCATTCCCATATTATAGATCGCACCAACAACAACCGCTAAGTATGCCTCCCATCCAAAATATAAATATCCTGATGCTAGAACAGCAGAAATAAATGTCGCTATTACCATTAACCACCATTTTGAAGAAAGATATTCTCGGTATTTAATATTTTGGCTCATCATTAATGGATAATAAGAACTATCCCAACTTGGAACGAATTGTCCAAAACTCATTAAAAATCCACCAGAAACAAAAATCCCTGCAAATATTTTCCAAACAGGTCCTTCATATGCTTCGACAGCTCCTGTGAAGAATAACAGACCATAAAAAAGAAATAACGCACTCACTATTACTGTTGATCTTGCTCTTTTATTTCTTTTGATAAGCTTAATATCATTTTTTAGAAATACTGAGGTTTTACCAAATCGATCCAACCATTCTAAATTTTCTGTTTTTACAGTTTTAGATTTCGTTGCTAATCCAGCATCCAGGTACAAATCCTTTACAAAAGATCTAAATGCTATAATATAAAGTGCGATTGCAGCAACTACTGGAATAGCCACCAAAAACTTTGATTCGTACAATCCCTGAAAAAACGGTGCTGTATACTGTGTAACATCAAAATATCCAAAATAATGCAATCCACCTAATAACGCCATAACGCCACCAACTCCATAAATAAGATTGTCTTTATTGTTTAATAAGATATTAAGGAAATTATTACCATATATCAATGCAATCAATCCTATATTCCATAACAATATGTTTAATACAGGTGCATCTCCATTAGCAATCAAAAGAACTGAAAATGGAACAAAAAAGAAGGCATGAATAATATTAAAAAACGATGACATTGTCTTACCCAAAGCAAATGATACAATTTTGCTTTTACTAAAAGGTAAAATCAATAAAGGTTTAATATTGATAACAGGCATTTTTTGTAACGCATATCTAAAAATAAGATCAAATGCCCACCAATAGATCAAAAATCTATTTACCACTTCTAATGGATCTAGACATAAATCTTTGCTGATATATTTATAGGCAATAAAACTGCCTCCCATCATCATTAAAATAAAATATACCGCCCAAAATCCCATGAAGATTTTCATCCAAACTCCCGAAGAAGCAGATGCAGATCGCCAAAAAGATTTCCACTGTAAGGATATAAAATGTTTAAACATAGTTGTATTAGTTTTAAAAGAAGTAGGAAAGACTTCTTACACTATTTAGTAATCAAAAAATGGATTTTGTTACAAAAACAGTGAAAGAAAAGTTAAAAAACTATGCATTTTAAGGGCAGAAGAACAGATTGTTATATCAGTTGAAAGCGTTTTTTATAATAAATCACTAATGAAATCATTGTTTTTAAACTACAAACAAAAAATATGGACATAATCCCTAAATTGACAAAATAAAACAATGAAGGTTCGTCTAAATAAGGAATAAAATAATAGTTAAATGAAAAAAAGATAGCTATTAGTATTCCAAAATTTCCAATAAAAGAAAACTTCTTTTTACCAAAAACTACAATAGGAATAAAACCAACTAAAGCCATCAAAAACGTTGGAAAAAAAGTAATTGTAAAACCATCAATATGAAAATACTTATAGAGGCTATTGAAAATCCAAAAACACAGTACACTACCAAGTATTACTTGCCAAGAATATAGGTTTCTTAGAAATTGTTTACATACACTTTTAAATACTTTAGAGTTAAAAGGTCTACTCCCTTGTTTTTCTAAAGAAGCTTTATTTTCTATCATATAGTCTTTAAAAATATCATAGAAATCTCGGTTATCTCCTTGATTCATTGAATTTTCTATTTCTGAAGCTACGTGATCTATCATTTCAATTCGTATATCTTCATAGTGAATATCAGAATTAGATAAATACGTATCTATGAATTGTATGTCTTCAATAGTAAGTTTTTTCATATTAATTTATACTCCATTTTGGGTTAATAATGGTTTGCATAGTGCGGATGTATTCTTCTAATTCTGTTAACCGATTAGCAGTTTCCTTTGTACCCTTTTCTGTAAGTTTATAGTACTTACGAAGACGATTATCTACTTTTTGCATTTCCACATCCAACAATCCTTCTGCCTCTAGTTTATGTAATGCAGGATACAAGGCACCTTCGGTTATGTTCAATTCTCCTTTAGTAATTTCTTTTACTTTTTGGGTAATCTCATACCCATACATCTTCTCACTCTCTTCCAAAAGTTTAAGAATAATAGTATTCAAACTACCTTTATATAACTTAGAATTGCCCATTATTACAGATATTAGAACGCAAATATATACATAATTTTCTTATGCATAAGTTTTTTAGGTATATAAAATTATGTCAAAACCATTATATGCAATAATGCATTTGTTATTTTTGCGCAAAATAATTTGTAAAAGATTAATTACTATTAAAGTGTAAACTGAAAACTTAATTATTAAGAGTTCAGTTTAAAGTATACCTAATTGCTATGTCAGATTTCCATACACTTACTATAAAAAACATTACTAGAGAAACTCCAAAAGCTGTTTCTATAGAATTCAATATTCCTTCAGAGTTAAAAAACGATTATTCCTTTATTTCTGGTCAATATATAACTATCAAAACTCAAGTTGAAGGTAAGGAAATAAGAAGAGCGTACTCTATTTGCAGTTCTCCGAAAAGTGATTCTCTTCGTGTTGCGGTTAAAGAGATTGAAAACGGAACTTTCTCAGCAATAGCAAATAACAAATTACAGGTTGGTGACACACTAGATGTGCACACACCAGAAGGTAATTTTACCCTAAAATCAGATCCAACTGTAACTCATAGTTATGCCGCCTTTGTTGCTGGTAGTGGAATCACTCCTGTAATGAGTATGATTAAAAGTGTTCTAGAAGAGGAACCTAATAGTAATTTTGTTTTGGTATATGGTAATCAGACTCCTACAGAAACAATTTTTTCTAAAGAACTTCTATCATTACAAACAAAATATCCTGATAGATTATTTATTGAATTCTTCTATAGTAGAAGTCAAGAAGATGGTGCTCGTTTTGGAAGAATTGAAAAATCTACTATTAATTACATAACTAAGAATAAATTTAAAGAAACAAACTTCGAAGCATTCTACCTATGTGGTCCAGAAGAAATGATCAATACAGTAACGGATGTTTTAATAGAAAACGGAATCCCTAAGGACAATATTCATTTTGAACTTTTTACCAGTAGTAGTACTTCTAACACAGAAGTTGATGCTGCTTTAGATGGAAAAACTAGTATCTCTATATTAGTAGATGATGAAGAGTTTAGTTTTATTATGGATCAGAAAAAAACCATTCTTGATGCTGCTTTAGAGGAAGATATTGATGCTCCTTACTCTTGTCAAGGTGGTGTTTGTAGTTCGTGTATTTGTAAAATTACTGATGGTACTGCAGTTATGGAAAAAAACAGTATTCTTACCGATGGAGAATTAGCTGAAGGTCTGGTATTAGCTTGTCAGGCGCATCCAACCTCTTCTTCTATAAAGGTGGATTTTGATGATGTCTAAGATGGTTGATCATTTTTAGTTAATCTTTTTTTGATAATAAATAAAAAGATATCGTACCTATTATAAGCCATAAGCCTAGTATCGCAAGGTTACCTTCAAGTTTATTTTTTCCAAAATCCATTTCAAATAATAAAATCATAACTGAATTTATAACGGCGTGTGCAAATACTGCTGGCCAAACACTTTTAGAGTTGATAGTTAACCATCCTAAAAAGTAGGAAATAAAAACAGTGGTTAAAGGAAAAAATAGAAAAGCTCCTAACATTGGATATTCAGGATAATTAAATCCATTAATAATAAGTGGGAAGTGCCAAAAACCCCATAGAATGCCTAAAAATGTGAGCGATTTAAATAGACTATTCTTTTCTAGTAATTTCTTTTGAAGAAAACCTCTCCACCCAATTTCTTCACCTATAGTAGTAAGGCTTGTAACTAACGAAATTAAAATTCCGGTAATTAAAAAATTAAGAATAAAGAAAGGGATGCTTTGTGGATCACTTCCAAATATAAGTGGGATTTCTATACTATGAACTTCTCCGTTGTTAATCAGAAAAACATTATTTGATGCCAATCCTGTGTGTTCAAACACTAAAATTCCTAGAAGGGTAATTAGTATTGGTAAGAATAAGCTAAGCAATATATACTTGGTCTTACCAACATGCCAATTAATATATTTAAGTCCTTGTTTAGTTTTTATTAAATAGATAATAGCAGCTATACTAGGAATAAACATCATAAAGCCAGTAAGAATTTGTACTAAAAATTGCCTTCTTCAGCAATTAAAACGGCAATAATTTGAATAGTATAAGTGAATAAGAATACGAAACCAATATAATACCAAACGTTTTTTTCTAATTTTATCATCGATAATATTTAAATAAGTTAATAGAAACAAGATTAACATTTTCAAAAAGTATAAATCAAATTTTCACAAGAAGCCATGATTCGAAGGCTGTCCTCAAATATCATTAGAAGGGAAGAGATATTACAATTAAGTTAGTTCCAAATCGTCATTTGAAACCATTTATCGCAGAGAATTCAAATATTCAGAGGGGGTCATACCGGTTTCTTTCTTAAAAACTCTGTAAAAAGAAGTTTTAGAATTAAAGCCAGCTTCTTCACTTAAACCTAAAATAGAATATTTTTCACTATCGTTGGCGATTAGTTTTTGCTTAAATGCTTCCACTCGGTAACTGTTTATAAGGTCTGTGAAATTTGTGTGAAGTGTATCATTTATAATTCTTGACAGGTTATTGGATGGCCAACCAAGATGTGTGGCTAATTTGGATATTGTGAGTTCAGAGTCCCTGTAAAGTTCATTTTTAGTTATTGCATACAATAACTCTTCTTTCTTTTCACTCAAATTATTTTCAGACAAGTGAATTCTTATGACACGATTGGAATAGTTTCTAATAACCTTTAGGTATTTTAATAAATACAAATACCCTAAAGAATAAATGAAAAATCCTAAAATAACCCCAAGTGGTTTATAGAAATAAAAAGAATTCTCATCTACCTTTTTTATAAAAACTAATGCAATAGGAATAGCAAATAATAGAAAACCGACAAGTATACACCAAGATATAATTAGATATCTAAGCCAGGTTCTCACTTCTTTAAACTCTATTAACACGTTCTTGACACCAACTGATTCGCGATAAATTAAGTACGTATAGACCCCTAATTGAACTATCCCCAATAACCCCATGATCAGGGCAATTTTTTGAATTAAAATAATATTTGCGTAAGCCCAATCGAGATTTAATCTAATATATGTAAACAGCAGAATAAATAAAAGACCATCCAAAAGTAAAGAAGGTAAAAAATGAAGAAAATCTTTCCATCTAAAAAATTTTGAAGGATTTTTAATATATATGACATGGAAATACGCTAAAGGGCCATAAGCTAGGCTAAACTCCATTGGGATAGGAAATTTTGAATTGAAAGCTTGAATAGATTCCCCTAGTATTAAATGTAGAATAGAAAGTGAAAATAAAAAGACAAGTACACCAAAAAACAGATTTGGCATACTTTTATTAAAACGAAAAACGATAACCAAAGACAATATAAACCCTTGAAAAACTGCAATTAAAAAATAAAAATTTGTTGAATCTAAAGCGGTATCAATCATTAATTTTTTATGATTTTATTTTAAATAGTTCAATATAAAAAAATTGAATGTTTTGAGTATTGTTAAAGATCTACAAGCAACAACAGGAAAATACAGAAAAATGAATAACCCTTGCTCGTTAGTGGAATAATAAAAATAATAACCTCTTCAAAAGTGGATTCCAGCCTATATTGGAATGACAAAAAAGAGTTACAGTTTGTTTATAGTTTCAATCACTGTTTCTGGTTCGATAGTATGCATTACCTTCTCATATCCTTCGGGAACTTTGTTTCCATAAATTGATGTAGGGATCTGATCATACTTTGCTAAATTAGGAAGAATAGCATTTTCCATAGGTTGTCCAAAAGGCATAAATCCTGCAAATGGATGAGTAACACCCCAAAGTGTTATGGTAGGAATCCCATACATGGCCGCTAAATGTGCATTACCACTATCCATGGATAACATTACGTCTAAATTTCCAATTAGTTTTAACTCATCTTCAAAAGACAACTTACCTGCAATATTGATCACGTTTTTATATTTGCTTTCAATATTATTAAGCAAGTCAATCTCTTTTTTACCGCCACCAAAAAGGAATATTTCATAGATATCACCTTGATCGAGTTGTTCAATTACCTCAATCATAAACTCTAAAGGATATACCTTGCTCTTATATTGAGCAAAGGGAGCAATTCCTAGCCACTTTTTAGTAGACTTCTTTGTGAACTTTAGAATTTCTGGGGTTAATGCCATTTTTTCTGGAAAAGAATGCTCTCGTAAATCAATAGGATATCCTAATTTACCTAAAACATCTGCATACCGCTGATGCGTTGCTTTTAATTGCTTAAATTCTTTATTCTTTGATCGGGTTAACGCCTTTTTTTCTGCTCTTCCTTTATCTACTTGTACTACTTTTATACCATGAAGAGAGAAAAAATTCTTAAGTACATTAGATCGTAGTACATTATGCATATCTGCCACAGCTGTTATTCCCAAGCCTCTTAATTCCTTTGATAGCTTTGACAATCCAAAAATACCTTTATGCTTCCCATTAACATCGGCGTGATACACTTCTAAGTTATCAATTCCGGTAAAAATTGGTTCAAAAAATTTTCTCGTTAGCACAGTTATTTTTACAGTCGGGTATATTGCTCTAAATGTTCGTAATACAGGCACAGTCATAGCCACATCACCCATTGCAGAAAGCCTAATAACCAGAACATGAGCATCAAAGCCCTCTGAAAGGGCTTTGCTTTTGTTTGATATATTTTTTACTTTATTCAAAAAAACATTACTATTTTTCTCCTCGTAAAACTGGATTTAACTCATCATCATTATACATTTTCATCTGTTTGTAAACCTTCATGTACTTATCACCTTTCTCAATATCCGTAAGCAAGGTATCTATTGCTGTAGAAAGATCTACTTGCTGTTCTAGTAATACATTATACTTTTTTTGACAAGCAGCCTTATGAGTATCCGATGCACCTTCTCTAACAGTCTCTTCATGCATATGATATACTTTAAGCGCTAATATCGATAATCTATCTACTCCCCAAGCCGGACTTTCTGTATTTATCGTAGCATCTTGTTTAGGAATAACATCTTTATATGTCTCTAAAAAATAGCTATCGATATACTCAACCATATCTGTACGGTCCTGGTTAGATGCATCAATCTGTCTTTTTAGTTTTAAAGCTGCAACCGGATCAATTTCTGGATCACGAATAATATCTTCATAATGCCACTGTACCGTATCGATCCAACATTTTCTATATAATAAATGTTCTATTTGTTGTGATTTACTATCATATGGATTTGAAAATTCCTGATCTACACGATCAATCACATGATACATGTCTATAACTTCTTTAAAAATTTTGTTTGCTTTATCTGTAAACATTATACTTATTTTTCTAAGATGTGTAAATATTCTTTTGTTTCTGTGGCTTTGTGGTTTCTGTTTTCCGTTTTATCCGCTTTAAACCTCTTATATTTTGTAGTTACTAAATCGTATCTACCATAACGTTCCATAATTTGTCTTATTTCTTCTTCAGACATTAAACCTTCATTGTTATAGCTAAGAAAAATATAAGTAAACTGCGAATTCTTGATTAAATCTTCAAAAACCTTTACTACTAAACCTTTTTTACAATAATTAGATCTTTGATAAGGTCTTAAACCAGTCTTTCCAACTGGGACAAAGGTATCATATTTTGCAATAGTATTTAGTATATGATAATTGGCTCCATATTGTCTAGCATTATACGGTGGATCAAGATATAAAATGTCTCCTTCTATTTGCTTTATCAATATATTACTATCCTCATTATAAACCAGATGCTTGTTTTCTGTGAAGTCAAAATTTGCTGGAACGAGCTCTAAATTTTTCTGAGCAGTTTTTTTTAGGCCCTTTAGATATGATGCATATACAGAGGCCGTGTTAGCAACTTTATCGGCTCCTTCTAAAAGTGATACTAGTAAAAAATAATAGGTATTTTCATTAATCTCTTTACTATCCTTCCATTTTTCAATTTGTATTCTTGCCGCATCAATTTTAAGTCCATTATCATCACTAAAATACTGACGTCCAGACAAACTTCCGTTACAATAATTATTGTAGACAAAACCTTTTTTTCCTTGCAAGCGGTTTAATTCTGCAATGTAATCCAAAGAATTAATCTCTTCGCTATTTCCAATATAATTCCGGTTTAGCGCATAACTATAATACTCCAGGTCATTTGCAATCACCTGTTTTACAATAGTTTTAAAACTTCTTCCAACTACACCTGTTCCTGCAAAAAGATCACAAAAAACTTTATCTTCTAAATCAGCGCCTACTGTTTCAAAAACAGAAGTTCTAATAAAATTAGAGAGTTTGTATTTTGAACCGATATAATTCATCGTTTAATAAATCAATTTGCTTCTCACTTAACAGCCCAAATCAAACCAATTTTACTGATTTGATAAGGTTGTATCTGTAGTCTAAATAATCTCGAACCATCAAATGTAGCAACATATGCCGAGATTATATCTCTAAGCCAAGAGATTTGTGCTTTTAATTTCCAGTGTTCACCATCATCCGCATATAAAACTATATAAATGAGATTTTTTAAATTATTTTTTGGTTGTGGACTTGAACTATTAGCTAACCAATAAATTAATTCTTTAGAATTTTCTCTTGTATACTGTAACGATTTTCCAAAACCCTCAGGAAAGACAATCATTTTAAAATCAAATAATTTATTTCTGTCATTATCGGTGGAAAATATATTTTTTAAGTTAGATAAAATTAGCTCTATTGCTATATCACTCCAGTAGTCATACCAACGATTTATAGTATAATTAAAAAATTCCTCCTTGTTCATTTTATACTTAATTGCCGACGTCGAAATTTTAGAAATTACATTTTCCCATTTTATTGTACCATAAATAAAATTACCATAATCATCCCAAAGATGATTTTGCTTTTTATCCCATTCACTGCTAAAAGATAGTCTATGCTCCAATTCTGATTCTATAATATCTAGATAAGGATCTTTCAAAATAACAGTGTCATAAATGGTAGTAATATAAACACCCAAAGATTAATTTCTCTTACAAATTTTCCATGATCAATCTCTAGGTAAGTTGTTCCAATAATCGCTAAGGGAGCCGCTATAAAAATCATTTCAGAAGTATTTTTATTAAGAGCAATCATTACAACAATCGATGAAATCAATAATTGCGTAATAATAAGCTTTAAAATAGGTTTTGATTTTGTTGGTTTTCTACTATACTTTATCAAATACACTGTTAGAAAAAATAGTATGCAAATTATTAGCACTCCTATTGAAAAGAATCCTCGATTACTAAAATATCCTTCGAAAGAAAACGATATTGGAGCTACATAATCAGTTATAGCAAAGAATGAATCATAAAATAACAAGGTAAAACAATTGGATAATAAATAGACAGTTAGCAACCCTATAAACGGAATTATCCAGTTTCTATAATTTTTAGGTTCGAAATATAATACTCCCAAAAAAACTATTACAATAAAGGTTATACTCCAGAAATAGGTTAAAGAAGCTAAACCAATATATAAAGAAGCATTCAAAATATTAGATTTAACATACTTTCCATTTCTTAAACTTAGTATACTTCTCATACCTAAAATTATAAATAGATTTGATAACAGAACATTGGGATTAATTAATGATGCTGGCAAGATCCCCGTTAGGAAAGCAAATAGTAATATTGTGTTTGTACTTTTATATGTTAGGTCATTTTTTTGTGTAACATGATTTAATATGAGCATCGTGAGAATATATGCAACACAACCAACAAAAAAGATCAAAATTTTAAAATAATCTAAGTCGATACCATTTTGGTAATGTGCTATTATATACATTACAAACATGTATAATGCAACAATTATAAAATTAATTGGTTTTGATTTATTAAAAAAGCTTGATAACACTACTATTTTTTATATTTTTGCGCTAAACAATATATTATTGTTTTTAATTATAATATAACTAATTTATAAAAAGTTTTTAGTTAGCTTTTTATAATGAAAACGAAGATCATATCATGAAAGATTTTTTTGAAGCGATACAGTCCCTATTTGTAGATCTACTTTTGGCTCCAATGGATGCTCTAAGAGCTTTAGAATTAGAGAGCTGGAGTGCTGCGAATATCATAAATTGGATGTTTATGCTTATTGGTTTTGTAGCTTTTTTATATTGGATGAAGGAATTAAAGAAGTTTAACGACAACGACGAAGAAGATAGAGATCCAAAAGCTCACTCATTTTTAAAACCATAATATCGATTATTAAAATAAAATATTGAGGAAGTTTATCCTCTACAAATTAAAAAAGTCAAGTGTTCAGGAACACTTGACTTTTTTAATACTACTAGATTTGAATAGAAAAACTCTATAGATCAAATCCTAAATCCTTTCTATAATACATTTTATCAAAATGTAATTTCTCGATATTTTTATATGATAACTTAAGCGCTTCTCTAAAATCATCATGGAGCGAAGTTACAGCAATAACCCTTCCACCATTAGTAACCACTTTATCAGCTTCTATTTTAGTTCCGGCATGAAAGACAATAGAATCAGCTATTTTATCAACACCCGTGATTTCCTTTCCTTTCTCATAAGATTCTGGATATCCTCCTGATACTGTCATTACAGTTGCCGCACTTCTAGAGTCAATATCGATATCTATTTGATCCAAAGTTTGATTTGATACATGATTAAATAACGATACTAAATCCGTTTTTATTCTAGGAAGTACAGCTTCTGTTTCTGGGTCTCCCATTCTTACATTGTATTCTATTACTTTAGGATCATCACCTACCTTTATTAATCCAATAAAAACAAAACCCTTATAATCTATTTCTTCCGTTACTAAACCTTCTACTGTTGGTTTAATAATTTGAGTTTCTATTTTATTCATAAAAACATCATCTGCAAAAGGAACTGGAGAAATTGCTCCCATCCCTCCTGTATTAAGTCCAGTATCCCCTTCTCCAATACGTTTGTAATCTTTTGCCGTTGGCAACGTAACATAATTCTTACCATCTGTCAGCACAAAAACACTTAGTTCGATTCCATCTAAGAATTCTTCAATCACTACTTTTTCACTTGCAGCACCAAACTTTTTGTTAGCAAGCATATTTTCAAGTTCTGTTTTAGCTTCATCTATATCTTGAAGAATAAGAACTCCTTTACCAGCAGCAAGACCATCCGCTTTTAAAACATATGGCGGATTTAATGTTTCTAAAAACTCTTTTCCTTCTTTAACCGTTTTAGCTGTAAAACTTTGATATGCCGCAGTTGGTATATTATGTCTAAACAAAAATTCCTTAGCATACTCTTTACTACCCTCTAACCTGGCTCCTTCTTTTGATGGTCCAATAATGGCAACATCCTTTAGTTCATCATCCTGTGAAAAGAAATCTGTTATTCCCTGTACCAGAGGATCTTCTGGTCCTACCACAACCATTTCTATTTTTTCTTTTAAAACAAGAGCTTTGATCGCCTCAAAATCTGTAACTGATATTGCCACATTTGTTGCAATACTAGCTGTACCTGCATTTCCTGGTGCAACAAATAATTTTTTACATAAACTACTCTGAGCAATTTTATAAGTAAATGTATGTTCTCTTCCTCCAGATCCTAATATTAAAATATTCATTCTCAAATGATTATATGATAGCTAAGTTTTACGCGTTCAAAAATAGTTCATTAGCTGTTTTCTTGCTAATAATTTTGTAGTCTATTTTACATTTTTAAACTATTATATCGGAGTATTTCGTATGATTCTGCTGCTTAAAATGCTTCTTTTCTTAAGTAATAGAGGAATTATAATAGAGAAAAATACAATTCCATTAAATCGTACCAACATGGATTCGAATACAAGCGAAACAAATAATATTAAAAACACTGAAAACTCGTTTCGACTTCTTTTCATCCGCATTCCCAAAACTACAAAAATGAATATTAATACTCCTAATCCAACTACTCCCGTCTGAAGTAATGTCTGAAGAAACTGATTATGAGCATTATATTTGTTTTCAAAATTATACTTATACCCTAATTCTTTATATTTTTTAATCAATACATCATTTGCATCACCGATTCCATAACCTAAAAATGGTGCTTCTTTAATTAGTTCAGCACTAGATTTCCAAGATAATAGTCTTGCTTTTTCTGAAGTAGAATTAGCATATTCCGTTGTCATTCCAAAGTCTTTAACTTTTGCATAAAAATCAAACACACGAGGATTATTGACAAACACTAAAATTCCTAAAAGGAACATAATAATCATTGTATGCTTTCTACTTTTATCAGAAATGTTAAAAATTAAAAGTAAAGACATAACCGTAAGGATCATATATGCTGCTATAGAAGCCAATAAGAACAGATATAAGAATAATATAAGAACGATAGCGGTTCTCAATTTTGTGTCTAAACTATTTTTTAAATAATAACTTAATACTAATAATATGTACAATGAGAGATAACTAGGATTAATCAGCTTAGAGAACTCATCACCTATAAAATAGTTCCATCCATTTATAATTGCATCTAAAAAAGTATTGAGATCTGCCATAGAAATTTCTAAAGAAAACCCACCTTTTATTATTGACATTGCATTGAAAATTGCAATTGAAAAATTTATGAAAAATGAGATAATCAATCCTAAAAGCAAAAAATCAAATAGCTTTCTTACAGAAGACGCATCCTCTTTTACAAAAAGAAAAATTACAGGAAACAAAAGCAATGATAAAGATCGTTGTAGTAAGTTTAATCCACCAAAAATATTATCTGTGTATATTAAACTAGATAGCATAATAATAAAATACAAAGGGAATAACAATAGGATTTTATTCTCTAAAACAAATTTCTTCCTTGATTGAAAAATATTCACTAATCCGAGACCTATAGAAACAATAAAAAATGGTGTAGGGAGATTAATTCCTAACGGTAGTAAAAGAAATGCTATATATAAACTATTCCAAAAAATAGTAAGCACCAAACTATCATCATGTTTGTAAAACATCTCAGTTAAACTATTTATTTTTTTATCTAATCTCACTTTTTTTACGCAGTTTATTGGATAAGTTATATAGTATAAGGAGATATTACAAAATATGACTTCATTAATTTTTACTTTCTCTTAATTTAATTACAAAATCACTAATATGCTTTCTCTTGACCTTTAATGACATTTAATATTGTATCAAGTATAATTTTTGAGTCTAACAATAATGACCAATTTTCTATATAGAAAATATCGTACTTGATCCTATTGACAATATCCTCATCATTTTCAACTTCTCCTCTGTATCCTTTTACTTGTGCCATTCCTGTAATGCCCGGTTTTACTGAATGACGGAACACAAAATTATATTTGTCTATTCTTTTACCGTAATCCTTGGTATAAGAAATCATATGAGGTCTTGGTCCAACAACGGACATATCACCAAAAAGCACATTAAAAAATTGTGGTAACTCGTCTATACTGGTTCTTCTTATAAAACGACCTATTCTGGTAACTCGATGATCCTCTTTTTTGACTTGAACAAGATCAGAAAAATTTTCATCTCTCATTGATCTAAACTTATAACAAACAAATTCTTTGTAATTAATTCCATTACGTCTATGACTATAAATTAATGGACCTTTAGATTCAAGTTTTATTAAAATATATAACAAAGGGATTAACCAAGAAAGCACCAAAATGATGACCAATAAAGAAAATACAATATCAAAACCTCTTTTAATTGCTCTATTTGTTGCACTATTTAATGATACCTCTGGAATTGATAAAACAGGTAAGTATTCATAATAATCGGTTTTAAGACGTTTAGAAAAAATACGTTGTGAATTAGGTATAAACTTAAGAACACTATAATTCTGATCTGCATATTTTACATATTCATTCACCACTTCATCAGAAATTTCATCTATTGAGCAATATATTTCATCTACATCCTCATTTTTTAAAAACTCAAAACTATCCTCAATCTTATTACTAAGTTGATCTGAAAACACCTCTAAGACCTGATAACCTAGATCTTTTCTTTTCTCAAAAAACATTTTTAATTGTTGAGCACTCTTATTGTTTCCAATAATAATTACTCTTCTGTTATTTCCGCCCAAATAAGAACGATATCTTCTAAGAGCATAATATGTAATCACCTTAACAACACCAACCGAAGAAATAGTTATTGCAATGAAATTAAAAGTATCTTTTACAGAAAAGAAATTTATTTTAAGTAATCCGAAGTAAGCATATAAAAGTATGAGAATTAATAACCCTTGCCGGATTAAAAGTGAAATAACTGTAACTATCTTAGTAAATCGATATACTTCATAAAAATTTAATAAGTAGGAAGAAATCAACCAAACAATTGATAAAAAAACATAAAGCTGATTAGTAACAATTTCATTTAAAAAATAAAAAGAAGAAACTAATAAAATAATCAGATCAATAACAATAAGTATTGGTCTGATTAAATATGAATATCCTCCTCTTTTATGATGCATTAGACATTAAGAATAAGATGAAAAATCTTTATGTTCACTTCTATATAATTCCTCCTTAGAGAGACTTTTAAAATACTCTAAGGTTTGCTTCATTCCTTTAGACCTATCCACCTTTGGTTCCCAATCCAATATTTCTTTTGCTCTTGTTATATCAGGTTGTCTTTGTAAAGGATCATTAACTGGTAATGGCTTGTAAATTACCTTTTGATTAGTTCCGGTAAGTCCAATAATCTCTTCTGCAAAATCACTAATTGTGATTTCATTTGGATTTCCAATATTAACGGGATATACGTAATCACTAAATAGTAATCGATAAATTCCTTCTATTAAATCGTCAACATAACAAAAAGAACGTGTTTGAGAACCATCACCAAAAACGGTAAGATCTTCTCCTCTTAAAGCTTGTCCAATAAAAGCTGGAACTACTCTTCCATCATTTAATCGCATTCTAGGTCCATAGGTATTAAAAATACGTACGATTCTTGTTTCTATTTTATGATAAGTATGATATGCCATAGTTATGGATTCCTGAAACCTCTTTGCCTCATCATACACCCCACGTGGTCCAATAGTATTCACATTACCATAATAATCTTCGGTTTGAGGGTGGACTAATGGATCACCATATACCTCACTAGTTGATGCTATTAATATCCTTGCGTTTTTCTCTTTAGCTAAACCAAGTAAATTATGTGTTCCTAGAGATCCGACCTTTAAGGTTTGAATAGGGATTTTAAGATAATCTATTGGGCTTGCTGGAGAAGCGAAATGTAATATATAATCTAAGTTACCAGGAATATGAACAAACTTTGAAACATCGTGATTATAAAACTCAAAGTTTTTTAATTTAAAGAGATGCTCTATATTTTTTAAATCACCTGTTATCAAATTATCCATTCCAATAACGTGATACTCTTCATTAATAAAACGATCACAAAGATGTGATCCCAGAAAACCAGCTGCTCCAGTAATTAGAACTTTCTTCATTTTGTAGTTTTAATATCTTTTCTTCCAATAGAAAAGTATGTAATTTCTTCTTTCTCCAAATCTATAAGATCATACAAATTCCTACCATCAAAGATAACTGGATTCGTAAGGCTATTCTTTATTCTATCAAAATCCGGAGTCCTAAAAATGCTCCACTCCGTACATATCACCAAAGCATCTGAACTATCCAAAACTTCATACATTGATTTTGAAAATGTAATCTTATTTTCATATTTCTTCGCTACATTATCCATAGCTTCAGGATCAAAAGCTCTTACACTTGCTCCTTTTCTCAATAAAGCATCTATTACATCTAACGCAGGTGCTTCTCGAATATCATCCGTCTCAGGTTTAAATGCCAGTCCCCAAATAGCAAAAGTTTTGCCCTTAAGATCATTGCTAAAGTAATTCGTGATTTTTGGGATTAGTGCAACTTTTTGCTTTTGATTTACTTCTATTACAGATTCTAATATTTTAAAATCGTAATTATCATCCTTTCCTGATTTATGTAATGCTTTAACATCCTTAGGAAAACAAGAACCACCGTAACCAATCCCAGGAAATAAAAAACGCTTTCCTATTCTAGAGTCTGTTCCCATACCCCTACGAATCATATCGACATCAGCACCTACCTTCTCGCAATAATTAGCTATTTCATTCATAAACGTAATCTTCGTCGCTAAAAATGAATTTGCTGCATATTTAGTTAATTCTGCAGACTTTTCATCCATAATCAATATCGGATTACCAGATCTAACATATGGCTTATATAACTTTTGCATAAGCTCTGTTGCCCTATTAGATGAAGAGCCAACAACAATTCGTTCTGGTTTCAAGAAATCATCAACGGCAAATCCTTCTCTTAAAAATTCTGGATTAGATACTACATCAAAATCACATTTTGCGTTTACTGATATAGCTTTGTGAACTTTTTCTGCTGTACCAACAGGAACAGTGCTTTTATCAACAATAACCTTGTATTCAGAAATAATTTTTCCTATTTCATTAGAAACGCCTAAAACATATGATAAGTCAGCAGAACCATCTTCATCTTCTGGAGTTGGTAACGCTAAAAAAATAATCTCTCCATGATCTATTCCTTCTTTTAATGAAGTGGTAAATTGTAATCTATTCGCCTTAATATTTCTCTCAAACAATACATCTAAATGAGGTTCGTATATAGGAACCTCACCATTCCTCATTTTTTGAACCTTTTGTTCATCTATATCAACACAAATAACCTCATTACCCGTCTCAGCTAAACAAGTTCCTGTAACTAATCCAACATAACCCGTTCCTATTACCGATATCTTCATCTATTCTTATTATTCCTTTAACAAATTAATACGCTTTATCTTCTCCCTTAAAAACATTAACCACTGTTTGTACAATAATATAAATGTCTAGTAATATGGACCAATTTTCTATATAAAAGATATCATACTTAGTTCTATTTACAATATCTTCATTAGTTTCGATACCACCTCTATATCCTTTTACCTGAGCTAAACCAGTTATTCCAGGTTTTACTAAATGTCTCACCATGTACTTAGAAATTTTTGTGCTGTAAAGTTCATTTTGTTTCCATAAATGAGGTCTAGGACCAACCACTGACATATCACCAAATAATACATTGATAAACTGAGGTAATTCATCAATACTAGTTCTTCTTATGAACTCACCTACTTTTGTAATGCGCGGATCATTTCTAGTTGCAGAATTCTCAGATTTCGAATTTATACGCATCGACCTAAACTTATAACAAAAAAAAACCCTTTTCTTTTATTCCCGGTCTATTTTGACTGAAAAAAATTGGGCCTTTGCTTTCTAATTTAATTATCAATCCTAAAATAGGTATTAACCAAGAAAGTATAAATAATAGAACAAATAAGGCTAAAACAAAATCAAACAACCTTTTACCCCAACTCTTAATCGAGTCATCTAACGGAATTTGGCGCAAAGATAATACTGGAACTAAGTCATAATAATTTAAATGCAAATTTTTTGAAAATAATTCTTTAGTATCAGGTATGAACTTTAGGTTTTTCATGTTAACATCACAAAACTCAATATAGCTTTTTACCAAATCGTTATCTAATTCACTTAATGAACAATATACCTCATCAATTTCCTTTTCTATAACATAACTAAAACTTTGTTCAATTGTTCCTATTTTGTCTTCATCAAATTGATCTGTAAAAAAACCTTTGTATCGATAACCATATCCTGGCATGGTATCAAAAAAATTCGTTAACCTCTTTGTAGATTCATTTGATCCTATCACTATAACATTACGATAATTACTTCCAGTAATAATCCTATATTTTTTAAAGACTTCATACAAGAAAATCCTCCAAATATTGAGTACAATAAATAACCAAATAAAAAAATATAAAACATTCGACCAATGGACATTCGATTTTGAAAGATAAAAGTAACTCAATATTAATAAAACTATTATTACGGATTGTCTTAATAATAAAGAGACTATTTCAGGAATTTTGGTAAAGCGGTATATTGCATATACAGAAATCAGAAAAGATAATATAATCCAAAATAAAATTATAAAACCTATATCCAATAAATTTTTGGTTAAAAGAAAATATGCCAAAAAAGAAACAATTAATAGGTCAATACCGTATAAAAGTGGCTTTATATATTTTGAATATCCACCTTTATTCATAAATACTTTTTTCGTGACTCTCCTTAATTAAACTATCATCATTCATCTTATTCTGCCAACAATTATATAGCTGTTCTATTGTTTTTTTAAATTCCTTTTCGAACCGTTCTTTACTAAAAACCTCCGCTTGCTTACGAATTATGTGCTTATCAAAAACTTGTTCATGTCTTTCAAAAAATTCAATTGCTCCAAGTAATGAGCCAATAGTCTGTTCTTTAAAAAAAACTCCCGTATTATCCTCCACTAAATTATCTGTTATAAAACAACCTTTAATTGTTTCTAAAACCCCTCCTTTTGCAAAAGCTATAACAGGAACTCCACAAGCCTGTGCTTCAATTGGCGCTATCCCAAAATCCTCCTCAGCTGCAAAAACAAACGCTCTAGCTTTTCTTAATATTTCAATCATTGCTGTTTTCTCAATATGCCCCATTAAATCAATATTTGAAGTAGCCAGCTTCTTTATTTTTTTAAAATCTGGACCATCTCCAATTACAATAAGCTTCTTGTTTGTTTTAGAAAACGCCTCTACTATCAAATTTATTTTTTTGTAAGGCACCATTCTAGAACATGTAACATAATAATCTTCCTTCTTGTCTGATATTATAAAAGATTTTGTATCCACAGGTGGATAAATCACTATTGATTCTTTATTATAAATTTTTTTTATTCTTGCAGCGATATAATGAGAAATTGCGATATAATGATCTGGTCTGTTAGCAGTACTTACATCCCAAATTCTAAGCTTATGAAGAAAATATTTTGCTATAAAACCCTTTATTCCCTTATTAAGTCCACTTTCTTTTAAGTACTGAAAATATAAATCCCAAGCATAACGAATTGGCGAATAAACATAACTTATATGTAATTGATCAGGCCTGGTTAACACTCCTTTTGATATTGCTGATGAAGAAGAAATAATCAAGTCATATTCATTTAGATCAAATTGTTCAATCGCTAGCGGGAATAATGGTAAATAAGAACGGTATTTTTTTTTACCAAATGGCAATTTTTCTATAAAAGAAGTATTTGTTTTTTTACCTTTAAGAACTTTTCCTCTCTGCTCATCAGTTAAGGTGTCGACCAAAGTAAAGTGATCAAAGTCATCCCAAATATTTGTAAAGCTTTCAATACATCTCTCAGCACCACTATATTGCGTATACCAATCATGTATTAAAGCTTTTTTCATTTTCAACATTTATAAAATAATTCTTGAATTTAAAGTTTTACTAATAAGCTACAAATAAAAAATTACTGTTATTAACTAAAAACTACTTAAAATTCCAAATTGAACAAAAACAAAGTTAAAGCAATTTATCAGTACTAGAAGAAATTTTATACGAAATGAAGTATTTAAATAAACTATACTTCTAAAAGGATAAAAACATATTTTATTGCGCTTTTTTTGTAAAATTGAAAATCAAATCATTATTTATTGGTTTCAGAATTAAACATTTTTATCAATGTATTTTCCAAACTATAATTTTTTGATAAATTTCCTATAAAACTAAACAGTTTAGACGAGTCACCTTTCAAAATTTTTATTTCATTTTTTCGAATAAATTTTGGATTTACTTTAACTTCTATTTTGTGATTTGATATTTTTTCAAGAAAAAAAAGTACTTCACCTATATTATTAGTTCTTCCAGTACAGATATTTACAATTTCCGAGTTATTTTCCGACAACAACAACTTATAATAACATCTCACTAAATAGTCAACATCATTAAATTCTCTGTAAACTTCCAAATTTCCAAGTTCAATTATTGACTTCTTATGCTTAAAATGAGCTACTATTTTAGGAATTAGAAACTGTAATGATTGTCCAACACCTGTATAGTTGAATGGCCTAGTAATAATAATATTGAGTTTAGAAAAATAAGCTTTAACCATATTCTCCATAGCCAATTTACTATTTCCATAATGATTAATTGGATTTGGGCATAAATTTTCTGAAAGCGTATGACCAGAGCTTCCATACACTGAAGCACTACTTACAATAATTATCTTTTCAGGATCTAAATTAGACTTTACAACAGCATTCAAAAGATTTAATGTTCCGAAAATATTAACCGAATACATTTGCTCTTGATTAACGTCTCCAACAAAAGAAATAGCCGCGGTGTGTATTATGTAATTTGGTCGTAAATCTCTAATGATTTTATCAATTTCGTCCTTTTTAGTAATATCACATAAAAAGTGATTTTTATTTTTTGAAGTTTGAAAACTTGTTCCGAATACGCTCCAGCCTTGATTTATAAAGAACTTCTCTAAATGCACACCAGTAAAACCAGTAATACCAGTGATAAAAACTTTTTTATTAAAATGATCCGCCATTAGTATTTCTTTTAATATCACTTTTTACCATCATTTCTGCAAGTTCTTCAAGAGTAGTTTTTGTTTCCCAACCTAAGTTTTCTTTTGCTTTTGATGCATCTCCAATTAAAAGGTCCACCTCTGCCGGTCTATAAAACTGAGGATTTACTTTTACAATTTCCTTTTGTGTTTTTAAATTAATTCCAACTTCATTTTCATTACTTCCTTCCCAACCTATATCGATACCAACAGTCTTAAATGATAAAGTAACAAAGTCTCTAACAGTTTTTGTTTGATTTGTTGCCAATACATAAGTATCTGCAACAGGCGCCTGTAACATCATATGCATCCCCTCTACATATTCTCTTGCATATCCCCAATCTCTCTTAGCATTAAGATTTCCTAATTCCAATACTTCCTGTTTTTTTAAATATATTTTGGCTACAGCATCTGTAATTTTTCTTGTCACAAATTCTTTACCTCTCAATGGAGACTCATGATTAAATAAAATTCCACTAGTTGCAAACAGGTTATATGATTCTTGATAATTTATAGTAGACCAATGTGCAAAAACTTTAGCTACTCCATAGGGGCTTCTAGGATGAAATGGAGTTTCTTCATTTTGAGGAATTGCATTAACTTTTCCAAACATTTCTGAAGTTGATGCCTGATAAAATTTAATTTTAGGGTTTATTATTCGAATCGCTTCCAATAAATTTAAAGCACCTATTCCAGTAATATTAGCAGTAGCTATTGGCTGCGTAAAGGAAACTCCTACAAAACTTTGGGCAGCCAAATTATAGATTTCATCTGGTTCTACTTCTCCAATTATTCTATATGCACTCGATAAATCAATCAAATCATATTCTAATAAATGAAGATTAGGGTGATCTTCTATTCCCAACTCCTCTATTCTCCAAAAATTAGTCGAGCTTGTTCTTCGGTATGTTCCATACACCTTGTAGTTTTTCGTTAATAGCAACTCAGCCAAGTATGCTGCATCCTGACCTGTAATCCCAGTGATTATAGCTTTTTTCATTATATTTTTCTAATTTGTACGTAATAAACTACAATTATCCAAAAGTTTATGTTTTAAGGTAAACTCAGAACAGAGTGTTTTAGTATCGAAAAGAAACCATATGCTAGAAGAATCTTTCTAATGCCTTAAAAATAATAATACGCACTTACTTTGACAAGTTGTAAACTTAATTCTTCCTCTGGCAATTTCTAACTATATAGTTTCCTTATATTAATTCTTTTTCATTTTGATTACTAGCCAATATTGGCAATCTTAATTAATTATTAGCTTATATTATTTTTAATAATCAAAATAAAATCTTCTGCTGATTTATTCCAAGTATATTTATTTGCATTTATAAAACCTTTAGACACTAAAAAATCTCTCTTAGTGTCATTATTTAATACTTCAAGAATTTTATTTTTAATATCAGAAACACTATTCGGATTACAATATGCTACAGAATCCTCATAAACTTCAGGTAATGAGGTTACATTTGAAACCAAACATGGAGTACCACATTTCTGTGCTTCTAATGGAGGAATACCAAAACCTTCGAATAATGATGGATAAACAAACAGCTCAGCTTTATTATATAATTCAACCAATTCTTCATCACTTAAATATCCAGCAAATTTTATCTTTTCTTTATTTTTTAAGTCAGGAATTTTTAAATCTGAAAAGGCAGTTCCTTTCGCTCCAACTATTATCAACTTATGCGGGATATCCAATTCATTAAAACTTTTAATTACACGTATCATGTTCTTCCTTGGATCTAGAGAAGAGACCATTAAAATTATAGGTTCTTTACTTATTTGTTTTTGTACAAATATTGATGACGGTGCAGCATATACTACATTAATTTTCTCAGATAATATGTTATAAGTCTTAATAAGATCATTTTTTACATAATTACTATCAGTAATGATATGTTTTGAATTTTTTAAACTTCTAGGTATAAATAAATTATAAGTCAATTGAAAACTTTTAGAGAACCACTCTGGATGATGCTTAAACGCAAGATCATAAACCATCATGATTTTATTTCTATACCTAATAGGTCCAATTCCTACAAAATTGATTAGTAAAGGAGTACCTCTTCTTTTTAAGAACAAAGGTAAATCTATTTGTTCCCATAACTGACCCTCTAATTTTCCTACAGTAATACTATTAAATTCTTTAAAAAGAGGATTTAATCTTGCTTTTTGAGGAGCTAGAAAAACTATTTTTTTTCCTAAAATCTCCTTTGGTAATAATTTACATATTTCAATGGCATACCTTTGAACACCGGTTACTTTTTGTGTTAAAAATCTAGCATTGATATAAATCATATTTCTATTTTATTTTTAGAGGATAACAAAATAAGCGAAGCACATAAACCAAAAAATAAAACTCCATCCGAACGAGAAATTATGTTTTCTGTGAGCATAACAATACATATGACCGTTAAAGCATAAAATAAGTGACTATTTCTAAGTATTAACACCTTTCTAAAACAATAAAAAAGAAAACAACAAAAAGAAAGTAATGTCACAATTCCTGAGCTAATCAAAAAAAACAAATATTGATTATGTGAGTTATAATCGTTCCATTGATAAATTTTAGCGCCTATTTTTTGATCATAACATTTCGATAAATTTTCTTGAACATCTCCAACTCCTAATCCAAACAACCAATTATCTCTTGCAACAATTCCTGAACAATAATAAATCCCTGTTCTTACATTTGTGGAATTGTAATTGTATATATCATTTCCTTTTGTTGGAAAAACAAAAATATTATCAAAAACTTCTTCAAATCTTGTTTGCATAGGTTTGAAAGTAGCTAATAAAATAAAAAAACATCCTAAAGAAATACATCCTAACAAAATCATTCTCCTAAGATTAAAATGTTTGAATATTATCATTGTCATAATTCCAGCAATAAAAATTGCTATCAAAGGCATTCTTGAAGAAATTAAAACCATCCAAAAAAACATAAATAAAATTATAAAAACTCTAAAGATTTTTTGTGTAATGGAATTTGAATTAAATCTAAGTTTATGATAATTAAAGTAGACAACAAAGGATATCCATAAACCCTGATAAATAGGATGTGAATCCACAAGTTTAGTGATAAAATTCCTTAATCTCCTTATTTTTACTTGTTGAATTTGATCTTGACTTATATTATTTAAATGATGTAAGTTGTTTCTTTTAATTTCTATCAAACTAAGATCATTTGTTAAAATATCAAAATTAAACCCTAAGCATATAACCTGATACAAAACAAAAATCATTACTGAAAAACAAAATAAACTAGCAATCCAATCAATTCTTTGTTCTGTAAAAATCTTTTTATTTAAATAAAATATTATAGGAATCAAGACTATAGGGAACATTTGGACCAACCTTTTTACTCCATTGGAAATGTTTTCCGTGTACCACAAACTAAAAATTAAAAAAATGAAAGATGTAGATAAAAAGATGATTAATAACCTATTTGTTTTATCTGTTCTTATAAATGGAAAAGAAGAACTCCTTATCAAACATAAGATTCCTAAAAAACTCCAAACCGCAATAATTACAGATCTAATTCCAAAGGATAGTATTGGAAAAATAGATAAAAAATATGAACATATTAAAAATAGACTATTAATACTAAATTCTGACTCTAATCCAAAAAGGTGTCTATAGCTAGTTAATTTCATAATTTTTATCATCTACCCAATATCTAAAAACCAATCCAAGACATATACTCATTACCGGTAATTCAATAACATTTGTAGTTACACCATACCCAAACACATAAATTGAGAGTATATAGAATAATTTATATGCTTCTGTTTTCGTTACTTCCTTATTGTAAACGCCTTTAACCAAAAAACCGTATATAACGAACGCTCCTATACCAAAAATCGCTATTAGATATACAAATAAATTATCACCTGGATGGGACAGTTCTGGTTCAAAAAAGTTTTGAGGAACTCCTATCCCTCCTATGCCTCTTCCTGTCAATATATTTCCTGATTCTGAAATTAATTTATAAGCTTCTGGCCAAGTACCTTCTAACCTCATTTCAAAAGATCTTAAAAATTTAATACTAGTGATATCATCAATAGAAAATGACCAAGCAAGTAAGGGAAGCGCAAGATTAATACATAATATAGTAATCAATCCAATTTTTTTTGAATAATCTGAAATATAATTCCATAGTAGCACTAGTAATGAAATAAGAATATATGCAATTAAAATCCCTTTAGTATCTGTAAAATAAATAGCAATGCCTGCTAATATCCAGACAAGGTTAATTCTAAAATTCTTTAATATATACATGATCCCTAAAAAAAGTATATATCCAGCTGTTTCGAATGAAGATCTCCCTAGTCCAGAAAGCCTTCTTGTTCCTAGAGATGTCCAAAAACGATTACCTTCAATTGTCTTTCCATAAACCTCGTACTTAAAACCTTCCCAAGGAAAAATGAAAACAACATTAAGCAATACACCCACAATTCCTATGATTAATATAATCGTATAGAAGTTTTTATTATTTAATATTCTTTCAAAAAAAGGATACATTACAAACCCATAAAAAAGAGGAATCAAAATATAAAGTCCCATAAACACCTGAAGAAGGGTATTTGTATAAATTATACCTACTAAAAATGCCAAAAAAATCATAATTGCCAATAATAGAAAAATTCTCTTGACATTAATTTGATTCAAAAAATATATAAAATGAATACCAACAACTATAAGCATTAATAGCTGAGCAATATAAACAATAGGGGAAAACGGGGTGTCTAATAGATAAAAACGAAAAACCGAATTGAAAATGCCTAATAGAAGTACTATGTAAAAAGTGACACCTTCTAGATTAAAACTAATTTTCATTAATCATCATATTATTAAACTTATCTGAAACGACTAAATTTTGGTAAATTTACATTTTTATATCCTACTTAATGACTTGAAGGTAACTTTTCCCAAACTTGAAAATGCCCATCTCTTTTGATCAATTTAAAATTTAGACTAGAGAGAATATCTTCACATTCTTGAGCTTCTTCATTAGTTAATATACCTGCAAACGGATGAACTTCAAAAAAAATCATTTTAAATTTTTCGATTTCTAATTTCTGACTTCTAAAAAGATCTAATTCACCTCCTTCTATATCCATAATCAAGGTGTCAAAAGTAAGTTTATATTTTTCTTGTAATGAATCAAACGTAATACCCTTTATATTAACTTGATTCCCTGTTTTTCTTTTAATACTTCCTCCTACAATTAAATCGTGAATGTAGAATTGGATTTCTTGTTCTTTTGAAATTACTGCATTTTCAATAGAAAAAAAGCAATTGTTATCTTCTCTATTTTTATTAATCCAGGGCATCAAATTTGGATTCGCTTCCAAAACTATATGCTTCCTTTTATCTTCAAGTATTTTATTAGTTAAACAGGATACAAAACCTAAACAACCACCTAACTCAATTACTGTTGCATCAGGAGACAAATATTTAGAAAGATATTCCGCCTCTTCAGTCTCGTAATTATTAAAAACAAAACGTCCTCTAAATTTAAAGTCTGTTAATGAGAATGGTATTGTAATAGAAACACCGTTATTCTTATATTTCTTAATAAAATAGGTGAAATAAAATCCTGCAAAAATAAGCATCACATTTTTAGGAAATAATTTTATGTTCCTTAATAAAGCGACAACACTGTTGGGTAATGAATTTTTTATCCGTTTTTTAATTTTTACCATTACTCTAATTCTTTCGTTGTATTTATTTAAAACTATTCTTTCGCAAAGGGAGATGAATCAATTTTTTAATTCCTCATATACTTTTATATATTGATCAATCATACTTTCTAAAGAAAATAACTTATAAATGTAATCCATATCAAAGTTAAATGTATTTAACTCCTTTGGGTTTTCTATTATTAATTTTAGTGTGTTTTTTAAATCCTCATTTAAAGGGTTAAAAGTAAACTTAGAATTATTACCTAATATTTCCGGTATACCTCCTTTATTGCTTCCTAAAACAGGAACATTACTTAGTATTCCTTCTAATACAACTCTTCCAAATGGTTCTTCCCATAGAGAAGGTACAACCAAAACGTTTATGGTATTAAAAAAGGTTTCCTGTTTTACATATCCCATAAATTCGACTTTTTCATCTGGTAAAAAAGACAATAAAAAATCTTTATATGATGATTCTACTCTACCAGCAATATATAGTTTCCAATTATTATAATCCCTAAACCCTGTCAGAACTTGCATTAAAATTTCAATTCCTTTAGCTTTATTTACCTGCCCAATAAAACCAAACTTCAAAAAAGTTTGGTTCTTAAAATTCGATTTCAATGATATCTCTTTTGTGGTATCAAATCCATTGTAAATTACTTTTTTAACTGAAGGTTTAAAATATCCTTTATCTAAGTGATCCTTTAATATAAAATTACTGATTCCAACAACACTATCGACAGATTGAGACTTTGTCTTCTTTATAACAGAAAAACACACACACTCCATGCATTGTTTTTCGCAATTATCGTTCTTAAATTTATTGGTTTTAGGACACTGTAAATAATAATCTCTAAGTGTATGTACAACTTTGATTCCTTTACTCTTAGCTATATCCCAAATGGAAACAGAGAAACCCATTAGATTATTGGTGTGGATAATGTCAGGATCAAACTCACTAATTATTTTAAGAAAACTAGTATTATATTTTTTATTATATATGTCGGTAAAGTGCCATTTCAGTTTTTTAACTTTTGACTGATCTACCTGATCAAAAGGCCAAAATACGTTTTTTAATGCAAGTCTATATACTGGTATCTTATTTACGTATACTTCTTCCTCATTTTTTCCTAGGGTTAAAATAGCAACATCAATTCCTCTTTTATACAATCCTTCTGCTATCGTCTGAACAGAGATTTCCGCACCTCCAACTTTAAATGGCTGATATAATGTATTGACAATTAAAACCTTCAACTAAATATTTTCTTTTCTTTGAACAAAGTTTTGATTTCTTTCTTGAAAAACAAAAAGCAAAAAATCAGAACAACAACAAAGATGATGATTTTTATGCTTAAAAAATGATAGATTTCGACATAGGATATATAACTTACAAGTGATAAAGCATAAAACCCTAATGGTAAAAAGATCATATAGAATACTGGGTATTGTATTTCGACAAACCTATTATAAAAAAAGCTAAGCGATACTGATAATAAAAACTTACTTATCAACGTCGCTACTGCTGCTCCAAAAATTCCGTGCCGAGGAATTAATATCATGTTTAGAATGATATTTATTACAGCTGCTAATATTGTAAATACTGGTATAATTCGATTTCCTCGACCTTGAATATCGTAAAACAAAGCGCTTGCAAAAAAATAGTACACACCGTGGTATACAAATGCAAATGCAATACAAGGTATTACCATCCAAGAAATATGATATTCTTTTGGTGTAATCAACATTATTACTTCTTTACCGAAAAAAGATAATCCCAAAGCGACCAAGCAATAAAAAACAATAATCAATTTTGCAATTTCCGGAATTGACTTTTGGCTATTATCTTTTATTTTTTGATTAAACCAAGGAACAAAAGCTTGATTTATTCCTGAAGCAATTAAAAAAACAATACTACCGAAGTTATTACCAATACTATAAATACCTACTAAAGATGTATTCAACAATTTATTAATAATTATTCTATCAATTAACATTGTTGTAACACCTGATAAAGTATGAGGGATTAATGGAAAAGCATATTTTAAAGATTTCTTAAGTATGTCAACATCAATTCCAAATGTTATATCTTTTCTAAATCTCGATAGAGTATAGATGAAAAAAACAACATTAGTTATTGCTAAAGACCCCAAAACTCCTTTAGCACCCATATCGAAAAAAATTACACTTGTTAATAGTAAAATAATATTTACTAAAAAAAATATTGCATTATTTTTCCCAAAACGAACTCCTTCTTGTCTTGATTGTAATGAACTCTGATATATAGTATAACAAGGGTTAAAAATAACAGATATCAAACCAAGAGCCATAAAAGGAAAAAAATCAACGTCTTCTAAAAATGGCAGTAATAACCACTTTCTGCCTAAAAAGATAATTAATGTAACTACAAAACTATTTAGTAAAACAAAAGTAATTATAGTCCCAAACAGCTTTTTTACCTTTTTTTGATCATCTTTAAACTCATAATAGAACCTATTTAGCGTACCAGGAAGTGACAGTAAATAAAAGACATTCAGAAAGGCATTAATTGCAATAACAATTGCTACAACTCCATAATCATACGTGGACAAATAAACTGTCAAAACAGGAATTAAGATAAAATTAATTCCTTTTTGAAGTAGCATTAGAATGCTATAGATTCCAGAATTTCTAAGAAGTTTTTTTTGACTCAATTCATTAAGTTTTTCATCAATAATTATAATTACTAATTAATTCAATGTCTTCGGATTCCCGATTCGTTTCAAAAAGATTATTGATTTCTGATTTTCTATATAATAATTTATCTGTAGGAATAAAAAAAGATTTAAGCTTTAATTCATTTCCTAGAATAACTGATAATGTCTCAGCGACTGATGAGAAAAATAGCCCAACTTCCTCAGGAAACTGAGAAGAGAACAAAAAATGTAACTCTAATGGTAATTTATTTTTCACGATCACCCAATTAGGCATTTTAGCAACTAACTCTAAAACTTTATCAGATTCATTTCTATGCGCATAATATTCTACTGTAATACCTTTTGGATATTTATTTTTATAATATCTATCAATATTATTAAGTAAACTAAGATAAAAATCTAACGTTACTAATTTAGAATCTACCAGACTTTGCCCAACGAAAGCAATTTTCTTTTCAATTTTAGAACTCTTTTTTCTGTTCAGACTTCTCATATAAGAAAAAGTATTCTCCAATATCTGGATATGATTTTTCACTTCAATTTTCTTAGCATAGTAAGAAAAAAAAGTATATTCTTTACATACTAGATATGGTTTCACTGAAAAAAAAGCATACAACAACGTTTTTAGCTTATACGCTTTTGTATTATACCCAAATCTATTTAAAAAAGAAATGTCATCTAAGCTCCTTGTGCCATCATCCACAAAAACATATTTTGCGTTATATAAATTTGCAAAAGCGGCTTGGTATATAGATCTGAAATGACCTACAATAATATACTCGTAGTTATCAATATTAAGCTTATTTTTTTTTAGGTTTTTTAAGAATAGTATTCTTTCTAAGAAATTTGGGTTTTTTGGTATTTCAATAGTAGATAAAGTTGCCTTAATTTTTAGCTCTTGTATTAACGATTTTACCTGTCTTTCATTAGTGATATTTCCATCACTAAAAAAAGAAATATCAATACTTTTAACATTTAAATATTCTTTTGCTTCAATAGCGTTAATCAGCTGTAAAGGAGAAGCAATAATAATTTTTGCTTTCATAATAGTTCATCTAAAAAAGTAATTCTTTTCGGCTATCTAAAGAATTTTCGATAAAACTTCTTCATAAAATTCTCTTACAACGCCTTCTCCTCCTTTTCTAGATAGTTTTATAATTCCAGGAATATCTTTAATTTTATTTAAAGCGTTAGATGGGCAGGCTGCTATGCCTACCGTACTCAACAATTCAAAACAATTAATATCATCGCCAATATAAGCTACATTATCAATTGTAATACCTTCTTTTTTACAAATCTCCAGAGCAGCTGAAAGTTTTCCTCCATCTCGTTTTCCTTGATACAAATAATCAACTTTCAATTTATTTGCTCTTCTTTTTACTAACTCGGTATTTTCTGATGTTATAATAGCTGTTTTTAAACCGTTCTCACGAATTAACTGAAAAGCCATTCCGTCATGAGTATTAAACTTCTTTAACTCGTCTCCATTCTCACTATAATACATCCCGGCGTCAGTCAACACTCCATCAATATCAGAAATAAACAATGATATTTTTTTCTTTGTTTCTCTAGGAAACAGATATTTTTTCATTAAAATTTCTGCTCTCTGCCAATCATCTTCTTCATCCAGTTCTACATCAGTATATTCAGGCATTAGAGATATTCCTATATTTCCGGAAAGTCTATTCCTTGATTCTTCAATCCTTCCTACAGTATTTATATAAAAAGCTCCATTTTCCATGTTTATTCCCTCAAAATCTTGCCTTCTAGGTCGATTATAAGGGTCATAATTTATCGGATCACCATTCTCTTTCCAAAAAAAACGTTTTGATAATACACAAGAGAGAATACTGTCATACTCTTGTTTATCAAACATATTAATTCCAGCGGCTAAATCGTTTGCAGTTAATAAAGGCGATGTCGCTTGAACTAAAATAAAGGCATCATTTTTATCCAATTTTCTTGCATTCAAATACTCTAAAATAACGCTCTCTGTCGATGAACTATCCTGAGCATTAGTCTTATTTCTACTATATACAGATACTTTACTAAAACCAAAAGAATTTACTACAGTTTCTATTTCTTCGTGATCTGTGGCAATAATAACCTCATCAATAGCCTTAGTTTCCACCGCGGCTTTAATAGTCCAATATACCAATGGCTTACCAAAAAACTCCTTAATGTTCTTTAAAGGAATAGATTTACTGCCTCCTCGGACGGGTATGAATGCAATAGTTTTCATTGTTTGCGATACTTGAGTTTGTCTCTTTGTACCTGTTCTATTTCTAGAATTTCTGTTTGTTTATAATTCAATGCCTTAAAAGTTGCGAATAAATCTCTACATAACTTTCTTAATCCTGTTGGTTCCAAAGAAGCGGCGTGATCAGTACCTTTCCAGGTTCGGTCTTTAGTAAAATGCCTTTCCACCCAAGTTGCTCCTAACGTGTAAGCGGCATTATCAATTGCAATTCCTAAATGATGTCCAGAAAACCCAATATCTTTTACTCTATTACCATACTCATTCTTTAATCGAGAAATTTCTAATAAACAAACATCTTCAAATGGTACTGGATATCCAGAGGTACACGAGTAAATAACTAATCTGTGTTTTGCTTGATCTGTTTCTTCAAAAAAGGATATAATCTGTTTTTCTTCATCTTGGTTTGTCATACCAAATGATAAATGCACTTCTCCAGTATATTCATCTCTTAATACTCGAAGCATTTCAAAATGATTATTACAAGCGGATGGAACTTTTAGCATAGATGGATTAAAAGTAATCATTTCTTGCGCAGAAGTAACATCCCAAACTGAGGTAGAATACTCTATTCCTATTTCATCACAATAATCCTTAAGCTCTTTATGTTGTTCTACCGAAAATTCTAGAAATTCACGATGTGCTCCGTAAGTATCTCCATAGGAATTACTTGGATTGGGATGTGGAGCATTATATTGTTTTTCGGTTAATAATTCCTTATTATTTCTTTTCTGAAACTTAGCGACATCAGCATTACATTCTTTCGAAAGACGTAATAACTCTTTAGCTATCTCCATTTCTCCTTTATGATTGCAACCTATCTCTGCAATTACTTTCGGTTTTTTATACTCCATATATATTCTTTTAAACCTATTATATTAATAGGTCAATAGTTATTTAAATCTCTACAAAACTAAAAATAATTAATGCTTCTTATATCGCCTGTTCTTAGCTAAAGTTTTTTAAATAAATTAGTATAGAAAGTTGATTAAATATTAATCTAACTTAACTAAAAAAATAAATTAACTTTAAACTCCTCTAGAGAAAATTATTGTTGTTATTGTTTTAAATAAAATTCTTAAATCCAAAGTTATGGATCTGTTTTTAATATAGTACAAATCATATTCTAATTTCCTTAGTGAATCATCCAAATTTTCTCCATACTTATACTTTACTTGAGCCCATCCTGTTATACCAGGTTTAACAACATGTCGCACTGAATAAAAGGGATTTATTTTATCTAACTGATCCACAAAAACCTTTCTTTCTGGTCTTGGCCCAATAAAACTCATATCCCCACTAATTACAGAAATAATTTGAGGTAATTCATCTATCCTAAATTTTCTCAAAACACCTCCAAAAGGAGTGATTCTTGCATCGTTATTTGTAGCCATTTTAGCTCCTAACTTTTCCGCGTCTACAACCATAGATCTGAATTTATAGATTCTAAATTCTTTTCCTTTTTTACCTATTCTTTTCTGAATATAAAAAAGAGGACCCTTATTAAAAAAAAAGTTGAAAAAACATACAAAAGGTACAGCTAAACCAAAAAATATTCCCACTACGAAACATAAAGAAAAATCTACAATTTTAGTAAATAACTTCTGAATATAATGGGATCTTGTATTTTTTAAATGTAGTACTTCATAAAAATTATTCCCTAACAAATTTAATGGAAGAGCTTCATACGTTGATTCATAGAAAGAAGTGTATGTGAATACTTCTTTACCAAAATACATACTTTTAGTAAGGAACTGCTCTACTTCTTTTGGCATTTCTTGGTAGTTCTTTATTCTAATTATTACAGTGTCTATTTTATCAATAATTTTTTTTAGTCTCTCAGGGTTTTTTTTAAACCCTTCTTGATTTGTAGCAATACTTAATTTCACATTAAATCCATTAGAATTGTTCTTTCCTTCTATATTACTAACATTATCGATTACATCATTTTCGAAGTTTTTTTCGTAAAGGAAAATAGTTTTTTTCAAAAACGGCTGAGATATAAAGAAATTAGAACATATCAATCTCCAGGCAGTTAAAGAAAAAGGTAACAGTGCCAGAAACACCATAAGATACGGTCTACTCACAGTGGTATTTATCAATATAATGGTTATAAAAAAAACACTAAATGAATACAAGACTCCTACAATAAGAGATAAACTGAAAATAGTGATTGGTTTAGAGGCTCTTTCTAGATTATATATATCAATTATATATGCTATAACAGAAAAAAGAATTATTCCGATAATAAAGATAGTTACACTATGTTTATCGCTATCAAAAGTTCCTTTTAGTGTTCTATTTACAAGTAAATATAGGTAAAAAATAACAATTACCATATCTCCTGTAAATAGAAATAACTTTCTCTCAACTACACTAAGCGTAAGGAGTTTATTCATTAATTGGTTTTATCTTGCGCTAAAATAATAATTAATCTTTTTTAATTATTACTTTCCGATAATAAAATAAGGCATTAAAAAATGCGAAATAGATTATACCCCAATGTCTTTGGAACAAGTTTTCCGTCAAAAGACATAATGAAACTAAAATAATGAATGATACATATAGATAATCAGAATTGACTATTGCTCTACGAAAATAAAAATACAGCATATAAAAAAGTAATCCTACTCCTAACACCCCATATCTAAGTTGATAATCTATATATTGATTATGAGAATTAAAGAATTGCATTCTCCAAAGTTCTTTATTCTCTTTATAAACTTCCGTAAGCTTATCTTGAACATCTCCAGTACCAAAACCAATTATTGGCGAACGTTTCATTAATTCGAAGCTATTTTTCCAAATTACTATCCTATTCGTTTTTTCCCACCAAAAAGTATCATAATTCACGGAAAACTCCTTGTATGAATAAAAAGGCTTCAATTCATTTCCTAGAAAATAATTATAATAATTATAGGCTTCTTGAACAGCTCTATTTGGCACATCTTTTAAAAAAACGGCTCCGATAATTATAACCATCAAAATTGAGGACAAATATATAACAAAGGCTTTTTTCTTAAAATTCTTTATAAAATATATCAAAGGCATTACTACCATAATTAACATAGCAGATGCAATTGGCATTTTGGCAGTTAAAGAAAAGAGAAATAATATAGTAAAAATTATTACGAAAGAAAAAATGACAATAATTTTAGGGTTCGATTTATTCTTAATAATAATATATATGCTCGTAAAAAAGTTTAATATCAAAAATAATGAAAAATAGGTGGGATGATTATCCTTATCTTGATCGGAAATAAACTCATTAAACCTAAGTAGTATACCTTTTCGGAAAAAACTATTGATAAACAGCTTTATATCATATTCAAAAAATCCGAACCACAGATAAAAATTATACAATAAACAACCTACCACAAATACAATTAAAATATTAGTATACTTTTTATAAGAAAACTTAACTGAACTAAATATTAAGGGAAAAACAACAAACCCTATTAGTCTACTAATATATTTAATTCCATAGTCAATGTTTTCAGTATAAAACAAACCTATGACCGCTATTACAAATGGAAAAGTGTGGATAAAAACTTCTTTTCTTTTAAAGTTTTTAACTTTAAAAGAATTCTTCATCAGATATATAATCCAAACCAGTATTGTAGCTACAATTGAATATGTATTTAAATTTAAATCCCAAGAAAGTGTTAGAGCATTAAGGCATAAAAAAAAATATACCGTATTTCCAGAAATAAGTGATTTATATAGCTGAGCTTCTTTCATTACGATCTAACAATTCTTTTATAAAAAAACGATAAAATATTTCTAGGTAAAAACCTCAATGGAACTCTAAACATAACTGCCTTTATAAATTCTAAAAAAGTTAAAAAGTTAATTTTAAAAAGACTTTTATAAAATATCATTTCATTCTTAGCATAAAAAAACCCTTTTCTTCTTCCAATCATATCATTACCTACTCTAACATATACTAATGATTCTTGAAGATTATAAAACTTACATTTATTCATCATCATTCTTGCCCATAAAAAATAATCTTCAAAAAACAACATTGATTGATAGTTTCCGGAACTTAAAAGTTTTTCTTTATTTATAATTACTGTTACGTGATTAACAGCATTTTTTAACTTATGTCTTTGTCGTATTTCTAGATGCCTTTCCGGTACAACCCTTGTGGAAGTCAAATTCTCCAACGAACCAGTGAATTCTTGTATCAAACTACCTAAGACATCTATGGATTCATTGTTTTTTAAAAAGGCAAATTGACGATTAAACCTATCCGGATGTGCAATATCATCTGAATCCATCCTAGCTATCCACTTATATTGACATTTTCCCACTCCAATTCTTAATGCTTCTCCTAATCCTTTATTCTCATCAAGAGCGAATAATACCACAGGTGCTTTTTTGGCGAAATTATCAACAATGCTATCCAGCTCTAATGTTAATTTACCATCTTTAATAATGACTATTTCGTTAGGTTTACAATTTTGATAATCCCAAATACTTTCCAAAGCTTGTTTTAGAAAAAGCGCGTCATCCCCTTTATATACTGATATTAAAACTGAAAACTTCATCTAAACTTAAAATCTGAAAATTATTTATGATTGCTTTGACTAATAACTCCAATTATTAGAAATATTAAAATAAAATAAACACCAACATTAGAAATATTAGCTATAATGTCAGAAAACCCTAATATTAAAAGGTAATTAATGATTGCTGGAATAATCAACAAATATGTCTCTTTATTCTTCTTATACTCATCAATACAAAATTTATTCACTTTATACAACACAAAATTAAAACTTATAATTCCTAAAACACCAATGTCTATTAACATTTGTAACGAATTATTATGAAGACTTATATGATCTGGATTAGACCAATTAACAAATAAAAACTTGTATTTTGAAGAAATTCCAGATATATATTGACCAACATTTCCATAACCAAAAACGAGATTGAAAAAAGAAGGATCATAGTTTTCAAAAAAAAGATTCCATATTAAATCCCTTTTAGATAGCAAAGACGTATCTCCTCCTCTTGATAAACTTTCCAAATCAAAAATATACATATTTATAAAAAACATAACCGATACAAAAAGGGTTACAGAAAAGATATAAAAAAGAAATAATGCTAATTGATATTTAATCCACAAACGTCTTAGAGGAAAAAGAAAAAGAAAAATTATAACCAACCCAAAGATTGGTCCTCTGGAATCTGTAAGGAGCAATGCTGTAACTGAAATAACAAAGCCAATAAGAAATTGAAACTTTTTGTTTTCAAAAAACAAAATCAATGATATTAATCCACAAACTCCACAAATCATTGCAAAATATGCCAAACTTGGCGCAAATATAAAACTTGCCCTATCAAGATTTATATTTAAAAGACCCAAAAGAGCATTTGTACCCATATATCGATCTTGTTCAAATCCCAGAATAAACAAAAAGATATTTAAAAATACGTAAGAAAACAATATATAATATAGTAGTTTAACCATATCCCATAAACTTGGTCTAATCCTTTGTATGGCAACACATTGAACAAAAACTACTATTAAAAAAAACAAAAACACATTAATCAATCCAGGCAAAGAAAGGTCAGTAAGAAAAAACTGTTTTACCAGTGATGACACAAATAATAATAGATATACTAAAAATAGATAATTAGTGATTGTATGTTTGATTCTAATTTTCAACAATGCTATTACACTTAACCCGAAAATTAATATCAAACCAATAGAAAGAATTCTCGAATATACTGTTCCGGCAAGTGCTTTAGATAAAAGCAAAACCAAAAAACTAATAATAAGTAAGATCTGATTATATTTTTTTAAAGATATTCTCATATTTTTTTATCAAAATGTCAGAAATCCTTTTAATCTAGTAGCTAAAAAATAATAATACATTTTAGTCTTTTCAAAATTAAATTTGAAAATATTAATAACCATACCTCCTAGAGGGGATACAAGCATATAATACAATGCTGTAGGTAATATAAATATTAAATGCTTTTTAAAATATGCTCCATGCCCTAATGCATGTTTTTTAATTTTTTTAATTATTAATGCAAAATTCAAATCAGAATGGTCTGGATGTAAAACCTGTAATTTATCAGTAAAAAAGGCCCTACTTTTTCTTTTAAAAAATTGGGTCACAAAATCAAACTCTTCACAACTACTGTGTCTTGTCCCCAAGCCTAATCTTTCATCAAATCTAATATTCTCATAATTTTTACAAAATATTGAAATGGAAGTTACTGTTTTAAAAATATCATTTTTAAAAAATTCAAAATCCCCAGATACTTTTTTAGTATAAGGAAGTTTTTTAAGAGAAATGGTATCTCTAGTGTCGATAGCCAAAACATCAATTTCTGATTTCTCTTTAAAAAAAGCATCCACTCTTTTTAGCAGGTTATTTGTATATAAGCAATCATCGTCAGGAAATGCAACAATATGCCCTTTAGCAGCGTCTAATCCCACATTTCTAGCTTTGGAAAGACCTGGTGATGATTTAAGGTAATTAAACGAAAAGTTCCAATCTTTACTATCTAGCAATTGCTTTACGCTTTGATCTTTGTTTTGGTCAACAATGATTAACTCAAAATCTTCGTATTCTTGTTCATTAATTGAGAAAAGAAATTCTTTAATTAAAGGAATTTTTTGAGTTCCATAAGTGGCCAATATCAAACTAAAAGTCTTTCTCAAAATAAAGAATTATAATTAACTCTATCAAAAATTTCTAACTTTCCTCCCTCAGTTGCATTATAAATATTTCTACCGTCCAACTCAAACATTAACTTAGCCATCTTGTAGCTTTTCAACACATTATGTAGTTTCGGATCGTGCCATTTTTTACCTTTTCCAAAATAATCAGGATGAAAATGGTTTACATCATCTTCAGTACTTTCAAAAACGTGTCCGTCAATTTTTAAACTATCAGGAATATCATAGTTAAAATCCATTCCTATCAAATAAATTTCCTTAAAGCCCAAATAGTAAGCTAATTGTAAATTAACTATAGTTACAGATTGACCACAAAAAATTCTATCGGAACATTCAGGGGAAAATCTAGGAATCTCAAAATATGAACTTCTCTTCTCGTAAAAAGATCTATCCATATTAAAGAAAAAAGTGTTTTCTCTATTCTTAATATCTTTTTTATAGATACTAGGAAAAAAATTATACTCACATTTAAATTGATTAATTTTCTTTTTATTATCATTCATTACGGCTCCATCTTCAACAACATAAAATGTTGGTTTATAACCCATCTCCTCCGTTTTGTAAAAAATCCCATTAACTGCAAAACTACTTTCATTATCCAGTTTTGAAAGATCCATTTTATTAAGCGACGGGCCATTACCTAAAATAAAGCATCTTTGTCCTTCAAATTTATTTTTAAGTTTTTTAATCTTTTTCTTATTATACCCAAAAATAATTCCTGGTTGGTTTAAATACCAAAGCGGAAGATTCTTCTTGACAACGTTCTTAAGTAGTTTTATCATTATTCTATACTATTTTCTTTAATTCGTTTTCTATTAATTTCATTCCATCTGGTGACATATGAATATTATCACAAGTATATTTATGCACCTCCTCCATAGAGAATTTAGTAAAATCAATTACTCTAACTCGATCACTAAGCAATCCTTTCATCACAATACTCTTATCATTAACCACATTGATATTTACAGGACGATCTCTTTTGTAATTTCCTCTCCAATTAAGATCTACTGGATTGCAAGTTATCCAAATTAAATCATCTATTTTATTAAACTCTTCTGCAACCTTATTAATTAGCTCTGTCGGTAATAATGATGTAGTATCTTCATTCATATATTGTTCTGGATAGATTTTAATATCATTAACTTGATAAAAAAACTCTTTATCAAAACAATTTTCTATTTTATTTTTCTTCAAATTTAATATCCCTTCTATTTGCGAAGCTGGTCTTGGTGAAAAATCTACCACACCAATATGCGCTATAACCGCATGGTATTTTTTATGCTTAAGTTTTTGATATTTATATAAGAAATCAAAAACCGTAGTATGTTTTTCTGGGCATATAAAAACATCACAATTATAATTTTTAACCAAATAGGATAAATAAGAAGAGAATGGGCTTTTACGATTTTTTATTTGACTAATCTCAAAACCTCTGGAATCAGTATAAACAAATAATTTTTTGGAATTATGATTTTTAAATTTATAAAAAAGCAGATATAAGTAGGTTCGTATGTTCACCAAAACGTATAAAAACTGTCTTATTCTTTTCCTTATTACGCCCATAAATATATAACTGTTGAAGTAAAAATAAGTAATATTAATACTTTTAAAACGCTCTTTTTAAAATAAATACTAATTGAATTATCCATAACCGATAACGATCTTTTTAAAATCACTATTAATGGATATAACACCGATATAATATATGCAAAAGGGATCGCATATAAACCTAGCGAATTTATTGATAAAATTACAATTATTACATAAGACGAAGCCAAAAACAAATAATGTTTGTAATGTTCTATATTATTAGAAAACATCACTACTTGAGAATGCATTGCAGTAAATCTTTCCAGCACAAACATTATAAGTAATGCACTAACCAATGATGCTTCAATAAATTCTGTTTTTGCATTTACTAAAGTCAATGCAAAATCTGCAGAAAACGCTAAACACAATATTCCTATAACGAATAATACAATAGACCAATCTAATCGTTTATATGCCTTATCTGCAGTTTCCTTTATCCTTCCTTGTTTGAATTTTTTTATGAATTCCGGAAGATGAGAATAAAACGGTGCCCAAGAAAATTCACTAATAATTTGTATCAATCTTAAAGAAAACAAGTAAGACGCTACAATTTCTACACTCAAAAATTTTGGTATAATAATGCTTATAAAATTATTTGCGCCATTTGAAGAAAAAGAAATTAAAGCAGATTTCCAAGTAGGCTCCCAATACTCCTTAAGAATGTTTTTGCTATAGCTAAATTGAAACACATTAAACTTAAAATTTGTGACACTTTTTAACAGAATAATATTTTTAATACTATTCAAAAGTATAGCTACCTGATTTACCAAAACAACAATGTAAAAAGGAAAATCCAACAAAATTGAAACAATTGTCACAATACCAGTCATAAAATACATAATTGCATTCCAATTGTTAAATAATGACACCTTATTGAGCCCCTTAATAAATGCATCATTTTTCTTCAGAAAGAAATTAATTGGCATTATTACACAAATAATACTATATGATGTTAAACCATCAGAAATTCCATTTTCATTTACTATTTCAAGGACAGAAAAGTTACCTACAAAGACTAAAAAAATTAGAACAAAAATTAATAATACAGAGAAAACTGTATTCATGGAGCCGTAAAGTTGACGAAAACTATCAGAGAAGCTATTCTCATTAGTATTAGCAACACTATAAGCCGTGAATCTTATGATAGTGGAAGAAAAACCAACATCAAAAAGATGCGCAAATCCCTGAATATTAGCATATAAATACCACAGCGCGATTTCACCAACTGAAAACCTATTTATTATTAGTGTAGTAAGTAATAATAAGATCAATATTTTTGATCCAAGAAAAACCCAACTGGAAATAGTGGGGTTTTGGAAAAACTTCTTCATTTAATTATTATCAACTAGCCTTATCAAATTATTTACTGCCATAGACCCCTGTCTTTGAACACTTTGATATGTTCTAGATCCTACGTGAGGTGTGATTATAATATTATCAACTCCTCTTAGAACTTCATCTTCAAGCATTGGTTCGTGAGCTAGTACATCGGTAAGGTATCCTTTTACTTTTTTCTTTTTAAGTCCATCAATCAGCGCTTTAGAATCTACTAGCATCCCTCGGGCAGTGTTGATCAAAATTGGTTGTTTTTTAAGCTTATTAAATATAACTTCTCTACTTATTAAATGTTCTGTTTTTGGCGTATGCGGTAAATGAAGACTAATTACATCCGCTTGTTCATAAATTGTTTCAATAGATTCTACAAAAGTAACCTCGTCATATTTCGTTAAAAAAACTTCATCTTTATGGATGTCAAAACCAAGTACTCTCATTCCTAATGCGCTCGATTTTTTTGCCAATTCTTTTCCTACTGCCCCCAAACCTACTATACCAATTGTTTTTCCTTCAATCTCATTACCAACCCATCGTTTCCAACTTCCAGATTGTACAGAGTTATATTGTAAGTGTACATTTCTTTCAAAAGTGAATAATAGTGCTAGTACATGTTCCGAAACTGAAACTTGGTTAACCGCGGGACAATTAGTAACAGGAACATTGTATTTTTTTGCTGCATCAAGGTCAATACGATCCAATCCAACACCATATTTACAAATATATTTAAGCTTTCCCTCAACCCCTTTTTTGATAACAGCTTCTGTATACTCATCATCTCCACAAATAACTGCATCATATTTTTGAATAACAGATAGTAATTCCTCTTCTAAAATCGGACCTCTTAAAGTATCAACATCAAAGCCTTGACTATACAGTAAATCTTGATGTACGCCTGGAGTATCCTGAAAAGATGTTGTTGTTAATAGTACTTTCATTACCGTATATTATATATGCTCGTTAATAATTAATTCTAATTCTGAAAAATCTTTGAAACGCATCCCATCGTAATTTTTAAAAATCTCTTTGTTTTCACTATTTTCTCTAAGTGCAAAATGAAGCTTTGAAAAATCAGCAGCGTCCTGATCTGTAGTAGCGTCTCCTAAAAATAAAGTTTCGTTTCGTTTTAAATCGTGTTGCTTCAATAAATACTCCGTCCAATACCTCTTATTTTTAGGTGAACCGTGAATACCAATAAAATATTCAGTTAGTTTTCTTTCTTTAGTTATAATTTCTATCTCTGTGGTAGGGGTTCCTGTTATGACCCAAAAATTTAATGACTGCGAATATTTCTCTATAAAGGCCTTTGCGCCTGGAACTTCATCCGAATGAATAACTTTATCTAGTACTAGATTAGAAAATTCTTGCGCCAATTCTTGTACTTTCTGTTCGGTAATATCCTTGTCGAAAAATGTTTTCTCCCAATACCTAAACTTCTCATATCTAGAAACTCCTCCGTTATTTATATGATATTCTACAACTTGATCAGCAATCTTTTCACCATAAGGAAGATACATCTCTTTAAAAGCATCTGTCTTAGCACTTACAGATTCCGCAATTACTCCATCAAAATCAAAAAATATATTTTTAATTATCATTTCTATTCTGTTTCAATAATCCAGTTTAAGTCACTCCTTTTATCCACAATTTTCTGCATTGGATAACTCGTATTTTTTTGAGTATATAATTGATCAAAAACTTGTTTCTTATTTCTTCCTTTAATTAACACTACAATTTCGGATGTATTTAATATTACAGGGTACGTTAACGTTATTCTATTCGTTTTTAATTTAGAAACATAATTTATCACAACTATTTCTTTTGTTTCATTTAGAGCATCAGTACCCGGAAATAGAGAAGCCGTATGACCATCTTCGCCTATTCCTAATAACATTAAATCAAATACAGGTAATCCTTTATCATCAAGTTTAACTCTATTTAGAATATCACTCTTGTAATCCATAATAGATTCTTCAATACTTAGATCCTCATTGATCATAGAATAACTATGAGATACTATATGATCATAAAAAAGACCTTTTATTGTACCGTAATTACTCTTAGCATCATGAAGAGGTACGCACCTTTCATCCACCATAAAAAAATGAAAACGATCCCAATGTAAATTCTCATTTCTTAATTTTTGAAGAATTGGCATTGGTGTAGTCCCTCCAGAAAGAGCAATCGTTATCTTTTCCTTAGATTTCTGTAAGTTATTCAGTTTTTCAACTAAAAACTCTAAAGCTATCTGATCAAAATTAGAACTTGATGATTCAAAAACATTCATTATTTAGTATTGTATACGGCCCTCACACATTCTAAAAGGCCTTGTCCCATATCAATATGAGGGTTTGCGACTAATTTTTTACTTACACTCGGTTCAAACGAATATGGTGTAAACTTGTAATGATTATTATAACCCGATTCGTTACAAGAAATAACAACATCATTATTAAGTATCTCATTTATCATCTGAAACATTTCTATCCTCTTCATCCTTTCAGTTCCTGTAAGTATAACGTGTAAATTTTTAAAAGAATCTGACTCAATAACATCTACGGATAGTTTCGCTGCATCAGCGGCATGAATATACTCTCTAATTTCGTTACCGTCTCCGTGATGATTAATTTTTCTTTCGAGAACTGCCTTTTTTACCAAATTGTATATATAATTATTGTCGTAAGATCTTTCTGAATACACAGATCCGTATCTAAGAATGACAAAAGACAAATCATACTTCTTATTATACTCTTCAATAATCTTTTCAGAAGCTAATTTACTAATACCATAAAAAGAACCTTTATTACTCATTGCATAAGCACTACTTGCATATACAAACCTTTCTACCTTATGTTTCACGCATTGTTCTAAAACATACATGTTTCCAATAACATTAAGGTTAATTGTCTTAATTGGAAACTTTATTGCATTATCTAGGTTTGCAAATCCAGCAAGATTATACACAATATCATAATTATATCGCTCAAAAACACTCGTTACTTCATCTTCTTTAGATATGTCACATTTAATATATTCTACACTATTCTTAAGTTCTTCATTTTGAACAATATCAGCAACAATAATATCATATTCTCTGTTTAGCAATTCTTTTACCAAATAAAACCCTAGAAAACCAAACCCTCCAAAAACTAGAACATTTTTCATTTTTTTAAAGTTTAGATTTTAAAAGTTTCATCTGCTGTCTTGCCATGTCCCCAAGAAAGAAAAAATCAAGACTAAACGCCATAAAGGAATACCCTTTTTTTATTTTTTCTAATGTCTTTTCGTAACTGGAATCTATAACATGAAACCCTAAAGGCTTTCCTAATTTCTTAGCTACTTGATCGACTCTTAATAACGCTTCCTTTACATCTTCTCGATCATACTCTCCTGGATATCCCATTGATGCGGATAAATCATACGGCCCAACTATAATTCCATCTATTCCTGGTACTGCAAATATATCTTCTAAATTGTTAACTGCATCTATATGTTCTATTTGAGCAATTACTACAACTTCATTTTTCACCCATTCTTGATAGGTGTCAAATGCCGTTCCATATTTTTGCGCTCTATTAAGACCTACTCCTCGCTTTCCAACAGGGGGATACTTTACAAAATCCACTGCTTGCTTAGCCTCTTCCTTATTACGTATCATTGGAACAATAACACCATCTGCTCCTGCATCTAGTACTCTTTTTATTGCTACCTCCTCATTCTTACTAACTCGAACCAAAGCCTGCATGTCATTACCTTGAATATGTCCAATAAGATTCATAATAGTTTCAATACTTATTGGAGAATGTTCCATATCAATTGTTAACCATTCAAATCCGGCTGTTCCTAGGATTTCTATTACTGCTTGATGAGGAATAGTTAACCAAGAACCTATTGACAATTCTTTTTTTTGAAGTTTTTCCTTCAGAGGGCTTTTTTTATGTGAAAAATTTTTCATCTATCTTAATAACTATTTTTTTTATATTTTCTATTGTATTATTCACAGGATACTGACATCCGTGAATATCCTGTGGAAAAAACACCGCCATTTTTCCAGGTGACAAATTTAATTCCAAATCAGGTATTCCAATACTTTTATAAAATTGACAATCTATTTCCTTATCATACGTAGCACTTATATTTACCTCCTTAGGATTATATATTTTTATACGTTCATTACCAGAAAGAAGTATTTGTATATCTACTTCTTTTCTATGAGATTCTATTATAGTTGGGTTCACCTTTGTATCATAACTTATTACTTTAAAGTAATATGCATCACATTCATAATAATTACCATTGGGAGTATCAATAGTTAATGTTTTGAGTTTTGAAAATATTTCTTCAAAAATAGGGTTTTGAAAATACTGATCTTTGTTATCTATAGTATCAAATATCATCTCAATAATTTATATAATGATTCGGCTATAATAAAATCTTGCGGCTCGTCTATATCCACAGCTTCCGTTTTATCTATTTCAAACATAAAAGGTTTCGCACCTATTCTTTTACCTCCCGATTTAACAAAGGATTGTTTAGTAAAAATATAAAAATTAGAATTTTCTTCATAAAGTGGTTCCAAATCTTGAGTGCGTAACAATTGTTTCGGATCATGATTAAAAGGAGCTACATTTTGATCATATAACCGAGTCTGAATCCTTGTCACCGAAAAAATAGAGTCATATTTGTTTTGAATATCAAACATCTTCTGTATGGCTCTATCTAGTGTTCCTGTTTTAAGTAAAGGGTTTGTACTATGAGTTTGTATGTATAAATCAGCTTCTATTCTACTAATATCATTTTCAATGACTTTATTCATCGATACTAAATCCCCAATAATTTCTTGCGGCCGATCTAATACTATAACCGAGTCATCATAGTTTTTTTGCACCTCATTTTTTATCCTAGAACTATCTGTATTTATTATAACCTTATCTATAAAACTTGATTCCAATAATGTATCCAAAACTCTTGTGTAAAGTGGTTCCCCACAAAAATCTTTTAGATTCTTATTGGGAACTCTTTCAGAATTACCTTTCATTGGTAAAAGGGCTACTATTTTCATATTTTTTTTAAGTCAACAATTAGTTTTTTCAAACTCTCTTTCCATTCCAAAATATCATTACCAAAAACACTTACAGTTTTTGATTTATCCAAAACACTATACTTTGGTCTTTTTGCCAAAGTAGGGTAATTAGGTGTTTTTTCTAACTTTTTTAAATTGTCTTTTTCTTGTAAAGAAATAATTTCCTTTGCAAAATCATACCAAGTGCCTTTACCGAGGTTACTAAAATGATAAATGCCATATTGTTGATTTTTACTTCCGATTAAATTAAGAATAAAACTAGCAAGATCATTCGCATTGGTAGGTGTTCCTATCTCAGAAGAAGTAATATTTAATTGTGTTTCTGTTTTTGATTTTTCTAAAATTGTTTTATAAAAATTGTTTCCGAATTGAGAATACAACCAAGAAGTTCTAATAATAAAATATTCTTTTAAAATTTCCTGAATATATTGCTCTCCTAGCAATTTAGATTTCCCATATTCATTTATTGGATTTGTAATATCTTCTTCAATATAAGGGGAATCTTTTTTTCCATCAAAAACATAGTCAGTAGATATATGAATCAATCTAATACCATTTACTTTACAAGCTTCTGCTATATTTTTTACTCCTTCTGCATTAATTAAAAAAGCTTCTTCTTGTTCTTTCTCCGCCTGCTCTACATTAGTGTAAGCGGCACAATTTATTATATTATCAAAATGTTTAGCTTCCAAAAAACTTAACATAGACCTTTTATCTGTAATATCTAATTCTTTTGAATCTTTAAAAGTTACTTCTAAACCGAAGTACTTTTTACTGATTAGTTTGATACACTTACCTAACTGTCCATTACTTCCTGTTATCAAAATTCTAAGATTATTTTCACTCATAATCAATTAATTGAGATTTCCAAAAGTTATTTTTTAGCTGTTATAATTTTTCAAATACCTATTCAAAGACAATACACCAAGAAACAATAATGTTAGTCCTATCAAAAACAAGGGTAATAACACCTTTTTCTTAGCAAAAAACTCATTTACTAATCCACCTTTATTAGGAAAATCCGATATAACATTAATAATGTTCTCTGTATTCGCTTTTCTTGTGTTGAGAGCTCGGATTTCACTACTAAGCTCTTTTGATCGATCTAATAAAGTAATTTCTGATCGATCCAAAGCTTTACTTTCTGAAGCCAAGTTAATACTTGTAGTTGATGTATTCTCAGGTTTTTTTAGCTCTAATAATTTTAATTCTTGATAAAATTGCTTCAAAGAATCAACTTGATTTAATTGATCTTTTATTGTTCTTTCATTCAAATCTATATTTAGATCATTTGTCGTTTTTCGCGTACTAAAATAGGAGTTATTTTCAATAGATCTTACAATTGCATTTTGACACTTTTTTGCCACTATTGCATTACTTGATTTAAATTCTATTTTGTGAAACTTAGAGTTTATATCATTGAAATTTTTCAAATAATCTTGATAGTCTACTTCCTTCTGAGAAATTGTATCTAACTCTTTTATAAATTCACTAAATTGTCTAATTTTCTGAGTCTGATCTGAATATGACTCTATAGTAACCTTCTTTATACTTGATGCTTCTTTATCAGATATTTTTAAGGCAGAAGCTAATGTTTTATATGCTTTTTCTTCGGCTAATTCATTATAAAATTCTACATTATTATATAATTGTTGAGCACTATTAAAATTAGGCTCCACAATCATAGATGATCTATATATAGGTTCAGATACTGAATCCCAATACCATCCCATAGCAACTCCAATTACTCCCGCAATAACAAACTTAAAAAAATGAACACGAATAAATCGGAGAAACATTATAATACAATGAAATAGCCTTTTAAAAATATTCTCTATGAAAAGCAAAAATCTATTAAATACCTCTCCAATTAATTTAAACAATTGACCAAGGTCAATTTCTTCAGAAGTGTTTTCTTTATTACTCATAATCGGTAACTATTAATCTTTTTAAAAGTGCCCCAAAGGTACTGTGTTTTAGATAAAAAAAAAGAATTTTATATCATTTATTTAAATCATTAAAGCTTTGTAAAACCCTATCTTTAGGTGATAATAATATTTCTGAGGATTTTAATTTCCAATCAATTCCTAAATTAGAATCGTTAAAAATTATACCAGATTCAGCTTCTTTATGGTAATAATTGTCACATTTATAATTAAAAACCGCTTTATCGCTAAGTACTATAAAACCATGTGCAAAATCTCTTGGAACAAATAGTTGATAATTATTTTGATCATTCAGTTCAATCGAAAAGTATTCTCCAAAAGTTTTAGAATCGGGTCTTAGGTCTACAGCAACATCTAGCACACTACCTTTTGTAACCCTTACCAATTTTGCTTGCGCATATTTACCTTTTTGGAAATGCAATCCCCTCAACACTCCTTTTGAAGAAATTGACTGATTATCTTGCACAAAATCTATTTCTAGTTTTGTCATTTCTTTAAACTTTTCCAAATTAAAACTTTCGAAAAAAGACCCCCTTTCGTCTTCGAATATTCTTGGCTTTATTATAAAACAACCTTCTAGAGGCGTTTTTTCAATTTCCATACTTAATCTAATTGCAATAAATATTTACCATACCCGCTTTTAATAAGTGGTTTTGCTAACTTTTCAAGTTCATTCTTAGTTATAAACTCTTTTTTATAAGCTATTTCTTCAATTGCTCCAATTTTTAGACCTTGTCGCTCTTCTATTACCTGAACAAATTGAGAAGCTTGCATAAGAGAATTAAAAGTTCCAGTATCTAACCAAGCGGTTCCTTTGTCCAAAATACTGACCTTCAACTTACCTTTCTCTAAATAAGCATTATTAATGTCTGTTATTTCCAATTCTCCCCGATCACTCGGTTTAATATTTTTGGCTATTTGAACAACTTCATTATCATAAAAATAAATTCCAGGAACAGCATAGTTTGATTTAGGATTACTTGGCTTTTCCTCTATAGAAATAGCATTCCCTTTATCATCAAAATCTACTACTCCATATCTTTCAGGATCCTGCACATGATATGCGTATATAATTCCACCATTTGGGTCATTATTACTCTCTAATAATTCTTCCAAACCCGAACCATAAAAAATATTATCTCCTAAAATTAATGCTACTTTATCATCTCCAATAAAATTTTCACCAATAACAAAAGCTTCTGCTAATCCATTTGGTTCTTCCTGAACCGCATATTCGAAAACACATCCATATTTCTTACCATCACCTAACAGTTTCTTAAATAGCGGTAAATCTAATGGAGTAGATATTATCAGTATTTCTCTTATACCTGCGGACATTAATGTAGAAAGTGGATAATAAATCATAGGTTTATCATATACAGGCATTAATTGCTTACTAATCGCCAAAGTTAATGGGTGTAAACGCGTTCCTGATCCTCCTGCCAATATGATTCCTTTCATTTTTAAAATTTATAGATTCCAGCCTACGCTGGAATGACAATTACAAATTGTACTTCTCTAAATACCAGTGTATTGTTTTTTCAATTCCTGACTCAAAATTCTCTTCTGCACACCACCCCAATTCGTTTTCAATTTTAGAAGCATCAATTGCATATCTAAAATCATGACCTGGTCTATCTTTTACATAAGTAATCAGGTCTGAATAAGATTTCTGACTTTCTAATGGTTTAATCTTATCTAGAATTTCACATATTGTCTTAGCAATATATATATTCTCTCGTTCATTTTTTCCCCCGATATTATAGGTTTCACCCAGCTTACCTTTTTCTAAAACTAAATTAATTCCTTTACAATGATCCAAAACATACAACCAATCACGTATATTCTTGCCATCACCATAAATAGGAATACTTTCTTGGGAAATTGCTTTTCTTATAATCGTTGGAATTAGCTTCTCATTATGTTGTCTGGGTCCATAATTATTAGAACAATTTGTAGTAACCACGGGTAAACCGTATGTATGAAAATAACTTCTAACCAACATATCAGAAGAAGCTTTAGATGCGCTATAGGGACTATTAGGAGCATATGACGTTTCTTCAGTAAACAATCCTGTTTTTCCTAAAGTTCCATAAACCTCATCCGTAGAAACATGGAGAAATCTAGCATTTTCCATTCCCGTTTTAAAAACATTAGGAGCCTCCATCCAATTTTTATACGCAGCTTGAAGCAAATTGAAAGTCCCAACAATATTAGTATCTATAAAAGCTCCTGGATTTGTTATAGAATTATCTACATGAGATTCTGCTGCAAAATGAACTACACTATTAATTTTATACTCTTCAAAAACCTTTTGTACAAATTGAGTATCACAAATATCTCCTTTTACAAAAGTATAATCGCAATCCTTCTGGATTTTAATATTTTCTAAGTTGGCAGCATATGTAAGCTTATCTAGATTAACAATCTTGATGTCTGAAAAGGTCGATAGGTAATTCAAAAAATTTGAACCTATAAATCCAGCTCCTCCAGTTACTAGCACACTTTTAAACATAAACCTAGTTGTTAATGAAATTTTCTAATTTTCTAGAAGAGTTCTTTATTAAAAAAATAAAGGATACAAGAACACAAAGTAATATTGGTAATAGAAAAATTAATCGCTTATGTATTGCCACAGGATCCCTTACTACATTTCCGTAATCAACAACATCTACTAACTGAGTATCTAATTCCAAAATTTTTTCTTGGTCATTAATTGTTTCTAATAAAGATGCTTTTTTATCTATTAAAGAAGTTATTGTAGGTATTTTTGATTCATCTCCAACAACTATCATTTCGTTAGTTTGAGCAATTGGTTTTTTATTTAACTTGTCTAAATAATCTTCAATAAAAACTAAAGTGTTTTTGTTTTTTTCTAAATCGGATTTTGTCTGTTTTTGAATCAAAGAAAGCTCTTTAGTGTAATATTGATTACCCCTTATAAAACTTAATAACTGTTTAGAAATTTTAGCATTATTCTTATTTTCTTTTTTAAATACTAAAGTTAACTTATGATTTTTAAAAAAACTCTTATACTTCTCACTTTTTAAAACCTCATCTTCATAACCGTCCATAAATTTATTGAAATAGTTTTGACCTTTATAAATGATTTGTAGTTTATCCAAAACATCTTTTGACTCAATTATTGGCTCTATAACTATCTTTTTAAGATCTTTTATCTCAGATGAATCCAAATCCATTTCCTTTAAGAAAAGTGTATCTTTAAACTTAATATGTAAATTTTCAACAAAATCGTATATGTAAGGAATAGTACTATATTTTGGGGCTAAAATAATTTCTTGTTTATGTCTCTTGTTTAGAACCAAAGCCTCCTCAATAAAGTAACCGCCAACACCTCCTAAAATGAATAAAATTAAAAACAAAATCCATTTTTTCTTGTAAAACAACAGAGCTTTTATCAAAAGTTTCAACAAACCCTTCAAGCCCTTTACAAGAGATCTAAAAAACTGTCCTAGATCTATTTCTATGTTATTCGTTTTTTCCTGGGTCATTATTCTTGTCCTTCTTTAAATATTTGCTCTAAAATCTTCTCGGTAATCAAATATGTAGGTTTTACTCCTGTTGTTCCTAATCCTCCTGATGCTAATGTGCTTCCAGTTTCTAATGGATTATCCGAAGCATAATACGCGTAATTTACTTTTACATCAGAACTTATGCTTCCTCTTAACTTAGAAGCAGATTGAATAGCTTTCTGATAATGAGCTCCTTCCATTTCTAACCCTATAACATTCCAAGTAGAATCATGAAAAAACTTTAATATATCTCTGTTTTGCAACGATGTTCCTAATACAGTTATCATTGCTCCTTCATATATATCAATACCTTGACCTTCTAAATCTTCCTTCTTTAATCCATTATCAAAAGGGTAGTTATCAGCAGTACCTTCAAAAACGTGAGCAGATGGTATCATAATATCCCCTTTTCCTCCTTCTAAAATACCTGCTTTTCCCATTAAAGAAACAGATTTTACATTCAAATATTTTACACCATCCGGTTTAACATAAGGTTTCAAAAGTTCATCCATAGTTTCATATGCTTGTTCTCCAAACGCATAATCCATTACTATAATCACTGGTTTATCTTCTTTCTTAACGTCTTTTATAAAAGAAGCATAAGTGTCGCCAGTATAATTAGCACTATCAAAAATCTGAACATTTATATTTGTTCCACTTTGATCTTCTATATAAGTCATCCCTTTCTGTAGCGCCAATTTTTCAACCTTAGCTCTTAACTTATCACTTTTATCTTCACTTAACAACTCATAAATATCAAAAGTAGTCTTATTCTTTAGTTCTGTTTTTAATGCTATTGGAGCATACATTGTATTCATTACACTATGCATATTAGCACTTATAACGTGTATTGGCCTATCCAATAAGTCTAATTCTTCTAACTTATTTTTTATGCTATTTGCCCATCGCTCTCCATGAATATGATGTCCTAATCGTTCTCTAAGAACAGGACTAAAAGTAACTATTCTTTTATTTTCATTAACAGATTCATCAATAGCTAACTTACCTAACCAATATATTATATGAAGAAACCGCTCCTTGTTTTCTGGGCAAGAAAAACTGTTGTAAATAGAAGTCACCTCCTGAAAAGTTCTCCCTAAAATATTTGCTGTATGTGTAAGTGCGACTTCCCTTTGTGCTTTAGTAAGTTCTTTTTTAGAAGAAACAGCTTTTTCTAATTTATCCCAATCTCTAGTAACATTTCCTTCTTCATTAATCACCACTCGATTCATTATCTTATGAGATTCTACAAATAAAAAGGTTAAGTGAGTAAGAATATCATATATCTCAGATCTACCTCGAGTGATCTCTATATTCATCTGCTCTTCATCAATCCTGTAACAGTTTCTTCTTCTTTTTGGAGGGACAATTGCTTTGAAGTGTGAATTTTTATAGCCTTCTTCACTTGTAAGATTTATATATCTACACTCTTCAACACCAATTGGCAAACGATCAATCACGTATAACAAACCATCTAATTCTACTTTTTCCTCTGCAACAGAACCATAAATTTCTGGACGCAGTGTAAGCAATCCTTCTCTTAAAGTATCACCAGATACTCCCATAGGTTTATAAAAACCTCTATTGAATAGATGTCGCATTGTAATATACATGCGTTCTATTGCGCTGGAACTTTCCTGTGCCCTTGTTCTTCCTTTTAATTTTTGACTTGTCATAAATTTTTCCTAACAAATATATAACTTATTTACCTATACTGATTCCTAAGGAATCTACAATCTTTCTGTCATTGGAAAGCCTTGGCAACTTATTTTGCCCTCCCAGTTTACCAATAGATTTCATATATGAATTAAAACCATCCTTTGGTACAGATCTAACTTTTAAGGTCCTCAACACACTACCAACAATAAGATCATCATAATATGTGTTTTGTTTTCTCAAAGAATTGTCAATTTGAAGAGCAAAATCATCTAAGTTTTTGGGGGGTTCCTGAAACTCTATAAACCATTCGTGATATGGTAATTCTGAGTCTTCTGGATTAATCTGTGGTGCTACTGTAAATTCTTTAATTGTAGTACCAGTTATTTCTGTTGCTTCTTTAATTGCTTGTTCTACCTCTTTACCAATTACATGTTCTCCAAAAGCAGAGATAAAGTGTTTGATTCTACCAGAAACCACTAATCTGTATGGTGAAGTCCCTGTAAACATAACCGTATCTCCAATATTATAAGCCCATAAGCCTGCATTAGAAGAAATAAGCATTACATAATTTACTCCGACTTCAACCTCTCCAATTGTTAGTCGCTTGTGGTTTTCTTCAAAAAACTCATCAGCTTTTATAAATTCATAAAACATCCCAGAATCCAACTGCAAAAGCATTCCTTTTTCATTCTGTGTATCCTGAAAAGCAAAAAAACCTTCAGAAGCTGGATATAACTCAATACTTGCAACTTTTCTTCCTATTAGTTTTTCGAAAGTAGCCTTATATGGTTCAAAATTTACACCTCCATATATAAATAATTCGAAATTTTTAAAAAGCTCTCCAATTGGTTTATCAGTCTTCTTTTTAAGTTTTTCAAAATACATTTGCACCCAAGGAGGAATTCCGCTAATAATAGTCATGTTTTCATTAACTGTTTCCTCTACAATAGCATCTACCTTAGTTTCCCAATCGTCAATACAATTCGTCTCCCAACTTGGTAATCTATTTTTCTGAAGATATTTTGGAACATAATGCGCAACAATACCCGAAAGTCGACCTAAATTAATTCCGTTTTTTTCTACAAGTTCTGGACTTCCTTGTAGAAATATCATTTTTCCATCAACAAAAGCCGCATTCTTACTTTCTGCTACATAACATAGAATCGCATTCCTTGCCGCTCTAATATGAGTTGGCATAGAATCCGATGTTAAAGGAATATATTTTACACCGCTAGTGGTTCCTGAAGTTTTAGCAAAGTATATTGGTTTTCCTGACCATAAAACATCCTTTTCTCCCTTTACAACTCGATCGACATACGAACGTAGCTGTTCATAATCCCGAACAGGTACTTTTTTAATAAAATCATTATGAGTTCTTATACTACCAAAATCATGGTCTTTACCAAAAGCAGTATTACTCGCAGAACTTATTAAATTATCGAAAACACGTTTTTGTGTATTTACGGGATCCTTTGCCCATTTATTTATCTTTTTGCGAATGCGTTTTGCAAAAATCTTTGCCCCTAATGATTTAATAGACATTGTATCTTATTATTCAAAATCAATAAACTTTGATGGATCTGTCGGATATCCATCTCTCCATAATTCAAAATGTAAATGCGGTCCCGTAGAAAGTTCTCCCGTAGATCCAGCGGTTGCAATTACTTCTCCTGACTTTACCAATTCGCCTTGCTGTTTGGTTAAAGAAGCATTATGCTTATAAACCGTAAGTAGACTATTCCCATGCTCCAATATAATCACGTGACCTGTTTCTGAAGTCCATTCTGCAAAAATTACAGTTCCAGCTGCCGCAGCTTTAATCGGAGTGTCTTTTGGTACAGCAATATCAATTGCATAATGTTTCTCATTAACATTATACTTAGATGTAATACTTCCTTTAACAGGAGGAAAAAGCGAAAAATCGGTACTCGATTTTTCACTCTCAAACAAACTATATTTATCTTCTCTAGATACCTCTTCTCTAAGTTTCATATCCTGTTCTGATGGATTTAAATCAACCTCATCAGGATTTAATTTTTGAGATTGTACAGCAGAATCTATATCAAACTCAACAGTTTTAACATCTCCGTTAAGTACTTTTTTAATAGAATTATAATATTCCTGATTAATTGCCAATACAGTTTCCAATGAATCTGCCGTAGAAACTAATCTAGTTGCTTTTTGATTAAGAGAGGTCGAAGAATATCCAGGAATATATTCTCTCAGTGGTGTAAACGCTATCAAAATAGTTGTACAAGAAACCAAAACAATAGAAGTAATCATTAACAATACAAATACATTAAGCCTAGTCAGCTTAAATGATATTCGTTCTTCAAAAGTATCTTCATTAAGAATTACCAATCGATACTTGTTTAATAGCTTCTTAGTAATTCTTTTTGGTTCTTTTTTCTTTTTAGCCATACATCAATCTAATATCGACAGTTGTGTTAGATACGCAAATATACATATTCTCCTTGCGGATAAAAATGCCAAATTTTATATTAAAACGTTATTTAAAAGTGAATAGTCTTATTTAAAGGTGTGAATATTCTCTTAAAAGAAGTTTTTAGCGGCCTAAAAATGTCTTTTTTATCTAAATCTTGTTAACTTTGTATTCTAAATTTAAGAACATGATGTCATTAAGTGTATTTTTAGGAATGTTAGGCCCGTGGCAAATTGCATTGATAGTTGCTGTGGTTTTACTTTTATTTGGAGGTAAAAAAATTCCAGAATTGATGAGAGGTTTAGGAAGCGGAATCAAAGAGTTTAAAGACGCCTCTAAAGAAGAAGAAGATCCTAATAAGATAGAAGAGAAAAAATAACCTATAGGTATATAGTAGAAAAATGCCCAGCTTCTTAAGCTGGGCATTTTTTATTAAAGAAATCGTTGTTTTCTCAAAAGAACTTACTTTTATCGTAATTAAAACACCACAGCTGTTAACGATTTGTGAAAATTATACCTTGATTTCAAAAACACTACACATCTACCTCATTTACAGCATATAAATGCAAAATATTCTTCTAAAAACACTAGTAAAACCATTGTTTTGACACAAAAAGCATTTTTTTTTACGGTAAAACCATAAAATTTGTGTATTTCATCGAAATAAAAAACCACTTCATCTAAAAGTTATTCATATGTTTTATAACACCATTATTTCGTGTTAAATTTGAATCAAATAAGTAAGTAACTTCATAAAGCCCCAAACTATGAAAACTATATTTTTTACCATCGTAATTTTATTTTCTTTCTCAACTATTAGTGCTCAAGAAACTACTGTTCAAAACACTAATGAAAATACAACTACTGTTAAAGCATCAAAAGTAGATTTTTATAATGCACTTATAAAGGCAAATAACTTTGACATTACTATTAAGGAAAACAAGAAAAAAGTTACTAATACTACTAAAAAAGACTTTTATAACCTTTTATTAGAAAAAAATGGTTTTAATACTGATACTCACAAAACAACAAGATTAACAAATCTTGTAAATAAAGAAGAAAATACAAGAATCACTCAAAAAAATGCTACTGTAAGTTTACTACCATAATTACTGGGCATAAAAAAATATAGTAAATACTCCTTTTAGATAAAAGGAGTATTTTTTTTGACTTTATTTAAAAGTTTTAATCAATTAACGAAAGTTGAATCCTTTTTCTAGATAGATCCACACTCATCACAGTAACCGTTACATGTTGGTTTAATTGGACTACAGCATTCACATCACTTATATACTCATTTGCAAGTTTAGAAATATGTATTAATCCACTTTCTTTAATACCTATGTCTACAAAACATCCAAAATTCGTGATATTGTTTACGATGCCTGGCAATTTCATTCCTGATTTTAAGTCATTAATCGTTTTTACATTTGGATCAAATTCGAAAACGGTTGCCTTCTTTCTTGGATCAACGCCTGGTTTTTCTAATTCTTTTACAATATCTGTTAAAGTAGGTAATCCAACATCTTCAGAAATATAATCTTGTAACCTAATTTTAGTTATTGCAGTTTTATTTCCTATTAATTCTTTTAAGGAAACTCCAGCATCTTTTGCCATCTTAGAGACTAACTTATATCTTTCTGGATGTACCGCTGAGTTATCTAATGGGTTTTTTGGTTCTGTTATTCTTAAGAAAGCTGCCGCTTGTTCATATGCCTTTCCTCCAAGTCTAGGCACTTTTTTTAATTGCTCTCTGGACGCTAACGCTCCATTTTCTGATCGATAATTAACAATGTTTTCTGCAAGCTTGTCTCCGATTCCGGACACATAACTTAATAATGGTGCACTGGCCGTATTTACATTAATACCCACACTATTTACACAACTCATTACTACCGTATCCAATTCATTTTTTAGTTTGGTTTGATCTACATCGTGCTGATATTGACCTACTCCTATTGCTTTAGGATCGATTTTAACCAACTCTGCCAATGGATCTGCTAATCGTCTTCCAATAGAAACTGCACCACGAACTGTAACATCATAACTAGGAAATTCCGCCCTAGCAATTTTTGATGCTGAATATACAGATGCACCACTTTCATTAACCATAAAAACCTGAATCTGCCCTTCGAACGGAATTTTTTTAATAAATGCTTCTGTTTCTCTAGCAGCAGTACCATTTCCTATTGCTATCGCTTCGATTTTATAAGCATTTACTAAAGATTTGATCTTTTTTATACCATTGGTCGTTTCACGTTGTGGAGGATGCGGATAGATGTTTTCATTATGAAGTAAATCTCCTTGCTTATCCAAACAAACTACTTTACAGCCAGATTTAAAACCGGGATCTAACGCTAATATTCTTTTTTGGCCTAAAGGAGACGCTAATAGCAATTGTTTTAAGTTTTGAGCGAATACTTTAATTGCATTATCATCAGCTTTTTCTTTTGCTTGGTTTAATACTTCGGTAGAAATCGCTGGTGCAAGTAATCTTTTATAAGCATCAGCAATTGCTAAAAATACTTGATCCGTACAAGCTTCTACATTAGATGTAATCATTACATCATCAATGATATCTAACGCATCATTTTCTGGAACTGTAATTTTTACTCTTACTATCTTTTCGTTTTCTGCTCTAAGAATGGCCAGTAATCTATGAGAAGGGCATTTATGCAATGGTTCTTCCCACTCAAAATATTGCTGATATTTCTGAGCTTCGTCTTCATCTTTTTTTGTTTTAATAACTGTAGAAGATATTGCAGCTCTACGTTGGTATAATCTTCGAAGTCTGTTTCTTATCTTTTCATTTTCATTTACCCATTCTGCAATGATGTCCCTTGCACCTTGTAATGCTAGTTCTTCATTAATGATTGTATCATTAAGATATTGAGATGCCACAAAAAGAATCTCCTCTTCTCGTTGCTCCATGATTATTTTTGCCAGAGGCTCAAGTCCTTGCTCCTTAGCAACGGTTGCTTTCGTCTTTCTCTTTTTCTTATAAGGAAGATATAGATCTTCTACTTCGGATAGTGTTTGTGCAGCTTCTATTCGCTTTTGTAACTCTGGTGTAAGCGCCTCTTGCTCTGCTATAGAAGCGAGTACACTTTCTTTTCTTTTCTGTAAGGTCTCAAAAACCGTTTTATACTTTACAATTTCACCAATTTCTACCTCATCTAAATTACCAGTCATCTCTTTACGATATCTAGAAATAAATGGAATTGTGGCACCATCATTTAATAATTCGATGGTTTTGGTGATTTGCTTTTCAGAAACAGGAACCTGTTTAGCGATATAAGAAACAATATTCATCAATTACATTTTTTAAACCGCTAAATATATATAAAATTACCTATTTCTACTCAAATTTAATGGACTTGATAATCGCCTCCAATTCGAACATGAAATTTCTTTTTCTTACTGATGGAGCCAAAACAAAACCTTCTATTACCAATTGTCTATTATTCGCTACATCATCGATTGCGTAGTTTACAAAAGGTCCTGCCATATAACGATCTTTGATTTCCCAAGTTCCTTTAGTTTCGAAAGCAAATTTATCATCTAACTTGGTTTCATAAAGGTAAGGTGCATATGCTTCTTCGGTAATAAATTTTCCAGAATTAGTAGGTATTTTTAATACTCCTATAGAGTCTCTCACCTTAATAATTTTAGCAATTGTACTAGAATCTTTAGGGATACTTCCTAGAGGAAGTTCATATATCATCAGATTCATATCTCCATTAGTAATATCTTTACGCAACCAAAAGAATTTATCTTCTTCTTTAGCAATACGATAAGCAGAAGGTATTTTAAGCGTAACGCCCATCTTTTCTTTTAACTGCGGAATATATTCTACCGATTTCTTAATTCGATATTGTTTTTCTCGCATTTCTACTTTTTTATACTTTGCGATCATACCTGCCGACCGTTCTTGAATCAGACGAATAATCTCATCCTGACTAGTTCCAGTAATTACATATCCTAGTTGTGGAGTTGCATATTTATTATTTGCAACATATACTTTAGACTCATCCCCTTCTTGAATTTTTAGAAACGTACGATATCTTCTAGCTAAACCAGTAAAAACGTCTGGAGGAATTTGTCTCATAGAAAATAACGGTTCTTCTTGTGGTAAACCAGGAACTTCTGCTCCAAAATACTTACGTATTGTATCTCCTAAACTACCTGTCCAAAGTTCATTATCTATAATTACAGATAGTTCATTAATCTTACCTATGGATTGTGCGAGTGAACCATTAATTTTTTCTGAAGTATTCTTTTTAGTTTCTGTACAACTTACTATACAAAATACACAAATGATGGCTAGAGCTAGTTTTTTCATAATACAAATATACTTGGGATGTTATAATATTAAAAATAATACTATCCAGATAACGGATATACTTCGCGTTATAACATCATAAACCGTTCCAATTGCATTTTTTAAATCAACAAATATTGATTAAGATTTCGATAATTTTAACTTCATACCGGGTTTGATTCCAGTACCGCTGATATTATTCCAACTTCGTAGGTTCTCTATCGAAACTCCTTTAAATTTTTGCGAAATGCTCCATAAAGTATCACCAGATTTTACTGTATACGTTTCGGAACTACTAGGATTAGTACTTACGACTGCTTTTTGGGTCTTTGTTTTCTTTTTTGGTCTATCAACTACGGGACGTCTTGGATAAATAGTTAATCGCTGTCCTATTCTAAGATTGTTACTTCGTAACCCATTCCATCTTTTTATTTGGCTAACACGTACACCATATCTTCTGGCAATTTTTCCTAAAAAATCACCGCTACGTACACGGTATCTTATTTTATCATTAGCTTCAATAAGCTTAGGAAGTGGTTTTTCTCTCTTATTAAACTCTTCTTGTGCTAGTGCGTATATTTGATTTTCATTAGCAACAAATTTACCTACTTGATCCAACGGCAAACGCAATACATAATTTTCATCTTTTATATGAGGAATAATATCCAATTTATAGGAAGGATTCAAAAATTGTAGCTCCTCCATATTAATATCCATAACCTCAGATACCTGATCCAAGGTAATCATCTGTTTTACTTTAATTGTATCTGTTTCAAAATAAGCAAATTCTGGTTTTCTTGGTTTAAAACCATGTTCTTCTGCATATTCAAAAATATACATCGTTGCTAAAAATGCTGGTAAATACCCTGCAGTTTCTCTTGGTAAATTATGACGAATATTCCAATAATTTGTATATCCTCCACTTCGTCTAATTGCCTTTGTAACATTTCCTGGTCCTGAATTATAGGATGCTAATGCCAAATCCCAATCTCCGAATACGCGATAAAGACTTGCTAAATATTTACAAGCAGCCTGTGTAGCCATAATAGGGTCCATTCGTTCATCTACATATGAACTTACCTCCAATCCAAACATTTTTCCTGTCCCAAACATAAATTGCCATAATCCTGTAGCTCCAACTCTTGATTTCGCTCTAGGTTTTAACGCAGATTCTACGATTGCCAAATACTTTATTTCTAATGGAATATTTTGGTTATCTAATTCTTGTTCAAATAATGGGAAATAAAATTCGCTCAATGCCATCAATCTCTCAAGATGTTCATGGCGATTTTTAAGGTAATTTTTAATCACACTTTCTAAAGAAGTATTGTACTCTACATTAAAAGGTGTTCGCGCATTTAATTTTGCTAATCTAGCTTTTAATGTATCCGTTGGAAGATCGACATATTCAACAGGCTGATAATCCAATTCGGTAACTGATTTATAAATAGTATCAAACAAACTAGAATTATACAATTCTTGTTTCCAAATAGAATCTAACTTAGCCAACTGAGGATGATCTTTAATCGAATACATCACACTATCCTTAACAGTTGTTTTAGTAAACGTAGTTGTTTTAAGTTCTCCGACCGCACTAATAACTTTAGTGGTATCCACTACCTGAACTGTATCTTTTCGTAAAGTTAATTCTTTATCAAGTGTTACTATTCTTGAAGGCTTCGCTTTAGAGCTTACGGATGGGATTGTATCTTGTGCTTGTAACGAAACTAGACAAAAAAGAAAACTAAGATAAAACCAACAATTTTTAATCATTTCAGATATTGTTTACAGTTAATCAAACTAACGGATATTTAAGGGTAAATAGTGCCAACTTTCAACAAGTTATTAACAACACTGCTGCGAAAATCGTATTTTTTTTCTAAAACGCAAAAAATCAACAAGTTAAAAACATAAAAAAATCAGTCGAAACGACTGATTTTTAATAACTTTTGAGTTTATTAAGACTTTTCTTACAATAATTTAGTCGATTGTTAATTTTCTATAGCAGCAATACCCGGAAGTGTTTTTCCTTCTAGACTTTCTAACATCGCTCCACCACCAGTAGAAACATAACTCACTTTGTCACCAAATCCAAATTGCTTTACCGCAGCAACAGAATCGCCACCACCTACAAGAGAAAAAGCTCCTTTTTCTGTAGCTTCGGCAATAGAATGTCCTAAGGCAATTGTTCCATTAGCAAAATTTTCCATTTCAAAAACACCTAAAGGTCCATTCCAAAGTATTGTCCTAGAATCTAGAATTACTTGATGAAAATTCTTTATCGTTTCTGGTCCTGCATCTAATCCTTGCCATCCATCAGGAATTGCATCTACACTCATAGCCTTAGTATTAGCGTTATTATCAAATGCATCTGCTCCAATTACATCAACTGGCAAGTGTATTTGCACTCCTTTTTCTTCAGCTTTCTTTAAAATCTCTAATGCTAATTCTTGTTTATCATCTTCGCAAATAGAGTCTCCTATTTTTCCTCCTTGCGCTTTAATAAATGTATAAGTCATCCCTCCACCAACAATCAAGTTATCTACTTTATCAAGGATGTTTTCTATAATTGTAATTTTAGAAGAAACCTTAGAGCCTCCAAGAACAGCCGTAATTGGTTTTTCTCCACTTTTAAGTACCTTATCAATACTCTCTATTTCTTTTGCTAATAAACTTCCAAAACATTTATTTTCTGGAAAAAATTGCGCCACAATCGTTGTAGAGGCGTGTGCTCTATGCGCTGTTCCAAAAGCATCATTAACATAAACATCTCCTAATTTTGATAATTGTTCTGCAAAATTAGTGTCACCAGCTGTTTCTTCCTTATGAAATCTTAAGTTTTCCAAAAGTAATACCTCTCCTGGATTTAATTGTGCAACTGCTGTTTCTGCTTCTTCTCCTACGCAATTAGATACAAATTTTACCTGTACCCCAATTACATCCGCAACTTGATCTACAATATGATTTAATGAAAACTCATCTTGAACTCCTTTAGGACGACCTAAATGTGACATTAAAACAGCACTTCCACCATCTTCTAATATCTTAATAATAGTTGGTTTGGCAGCTTGAATTCTCGTGCTATCAGTTACTTTAAAATTTTCATCAAGTGGAACATTAAAATCTACTCTGATTAATGCTTTTTTATTTTCAAAATTGATATCATTAATTGTCTTCATCGGATTGGATTGATTTTGGTAAACGAAAATAATTTTATTTCCTCAAAAACACTGAAAACAAATTGAAAAATTAAACTAATTTTTCTGCAAACTTCCACTTTTATCGATTTTTAGCAAAAAGAGAGTTTTCAATGAAAAAATCACATTTAATTTATATCTATTACACGCGATACATATTGTACATTATTAAATTATATTTGCTTTATGCTTTTTTCAAAAATATTAGGGCTTTCACATATCAAAAGCTACCTCACCACTAGTGTAGAAAGAGGTCGTATTCCTCATGCTCAACTTTTTGTAGGACCTAATGGTAGTGGTACCCTGCCGATGGCTATTGCCTATGCTCAATATATTTTATGTGGAAATAAAGAAGGTGAGAACACAGGAGGTAATTCCTCTTGTAATATAAAGTTTGATCATTTAGCACATCCTGATTTGCATTTTGCATATCCTGTGGCTACTAATGATAAAGTAAAAAAACATCCTACTGCGAATCACTTTGCTGAAGAATGGAGAACTTTTATAAATGACAACCCCTATGGAAGTATTTTTGATTGGTATCTTTCACTAGGTATTGAAAAAAAACAAGGACAGATAGGTGTTGATGAAGCATTGGATGTTGTAAAAAAGTTATCGTTAAAAAGTTACGAAGGTGGTTTTAAGGTCATGTTAATCTGGATGGCTGACAAGATGAATATCGCTGCTTCTAATAAGTTGCTTAAACTAATTGAAGAACCTCCAGAAAAAACCGTTTTCATCTTAATTACAGAAGACGAGGAGCAATTGATACAAACCATAAGGTCTAGATGTCAAGTACTACATTTTCCTCCTTTGGGTGAACAAGTTATAAAAGATGCCTTAAAAGCGTCGGAAAACATTTCTGACACAGAAGCTTTAAAAATTGCACACCAAGCAAATGGAGATTACAGTAAAGCATTACATCTATTACATCACGATGGTGGTGATGAACAGTTTGAAGACTGGTTTATACAATGGGTACGAACAGCTTTTAAAGCTAAAGGAAATAAATCTGCAGTGAATGATTTAATCAATTGGAGCGAATCTATAGCAGGATCAGGAAGAGAAACACAAAAAAGATTTTTAAACTATTGTCTTGATTTTTTTAGACAAGCATTATTACTAAATTATAATGCAGAAGATCTTGTATTCCTCGAACCCAAAACCAATGGTTTTAAGCTTAAGAATTTCGCACCATTTATTCATGGTGGTAATATTATGGATATAAGTAATGAATTACAAGACGCAATTTATCATATAGAACGCAATGGTAACGCAAAAATCATCTTGACAGACCTTTCTATTAAACTTACTCGATTGTTGCATAAAAAAGCTTTATAAGCATTTTTATATTTTTTTAGAATTTCAAAACTAAACTCAATTTTATGGATAATTTTATGACTCATATTGTTTCAATTACAATTTTACTGTTTTTACTTATTACTTTTTTACAATCTGGTATCGATAAAATTGCAGACTGGAAAGGAAATCTAAGTTGGTTAAAAGAGCATTTTTCAAAAACATTTTTAAAAAATATGGTACCAGCCCTTCTAGGGTCTGTGTTAATTATTGAAATCATCACTTCCATACTATGCATTGGTGGTATCTATCATTTAATAATGGATAGTCATACTGGATTTGCAATTGCAGCAATGTTCGCTGCATGTATCACTCTTTTGATGCTTCTTTTTGGTCAAAGAGTAGCTAAAGATTATCCAGGTGCATTAACAATAACTTGTTATTTTATAGTAGCTGTTTTTGGGTTATATGTAATTACCTCATAAAAAAAGAGCACTATAAAAGTGCTCTTTTGTACTATGAAAACAATTAATGTTATTGCTTTACTAATTTTATAATTTTCTTAGCACCTTTGCTAGTTTCAACTTCTGTAAAATACACTCCTTTTTTTAGTAAACTAATATCAAAAGAGCTCTGGATACTTTGTAACACTAACTTTCCAGATACATCAAAAACTTTTATTAAACTTATATCTGTATTAATACTTACTAAAGTATTTGCTGGGTTTGGATATAGATGAATATTTGTCTTTTCATTTTCTATTACATCTAATGTGTTCCCTTCTGCTCTAAAATAATATATTTCCGTGCTTTGTGCTACTCTATTAGCAAATGTAATAACTACTCTATACTCTCCAGGTTCTAAGACCATACAATCAGCCCCTGTTTCAAAATCAAACCAATCCGAACTACAACTATCATCTGTAGTTGGACAAGTTTCATCAAATGGTCTATTACAAGAAATATCATCCAATCTTTGCCATACAATAGATGCTGCATTTGTAAAAGATACATCGACCTCTTCTCCATTTTCATCCTGAATACTAATAACCGGATAACCCTGTCCTATCAATGCACAGAATAGAATTTCATCCGCATAATCAATGATTGGATTTTGGTTAGTTATTGTTACCGTAATCGATTCTAGGACTTCACAACCATTTACATCTAGAACTTTTACCACATATTCACCTGAAACATCAACATCAAAAGTATTACTTGTTTGTTCTGGGAAAAGCGTCGTAATTCCATCGGCACTTAATAATTGATAGGCATAAGCTGGTGTACCTCCACTGGCATTTACGATAATTGTTCCGGTTTCATCGATATCCACGGATACCAAAAGTTTTGATGGATCTATGAGTATTATCGGAATAATAAAACTACAACCTAGGCTATCTTGAGCTAAAAATTCATAAGATCCCGCAGGAATATCTGTAAACATATGTTGACCAGTAACACCATCCGTATTATCAGAATAGAACAAAGTTGGATTTAAAGAAGATGTAAACGTATATGGTGGTATTCCTCCAGAAACTTCTAATCTTACAATTCCATCGGCATCACCATTACAACTTATATCCGATACTAACTCCCCCGTTACAACTAATGGAGCTATAGGGTCTATTCTATAATCTTCTGTATAACTACAGCTATCATCTGTTCTTGCCTCAAAGGTGTAGGTGTATCCTTGTTCCAAATTAGAAAATGTATTTAACGTTTGCCAAGGAGTTGTTATCGGAGCACTAATTCTATATTCAAAAATACTAGCGCCATTAGTTCCGGTTGCAATTACTGTAATACTCGTAGAAGAAGCAGAACAAGTAATGTCTGAAGCTGTAAAATCAAGATCTACTACCTCATTAATTGGGTCTATGGTCAAGGTTCCTAATAAAACAGGACAAGTAATTGTATTAGAATCTCTTATATAAACCGTATAATCTCCATCTATTAATCCAGTAAATTGATTATTTACCGACCAAATTATAGCATCTAAGCTGTACTCATATTGACCATTCCCTCCTGTTGGGTTTGAGACTGTGATTTCTCCAGATGTATCACAATTATAATCTTGGGTGATTGCTATATCTGCCGTAATCGGAATAACATCCTCTGCAGATATCATTGCGTTAAAAAGACAATAAGAAGTTGTTCCTCGTCCATCATCAGTCGTAACAACGATATAATCTCCAGAAGGGACTCCAGTATATTCTCCAGTAGAATTTCCTGTTGTATTAGCAACAGGTGTTCCAGTGATATCTTGTAATTCATAGGATAATGCTCCTTCTGCAGCACCTGCAGTTATCATCGTTGTTATCACTCCATTAGCATCACCACAAGTAGGAGCTGTAGTAAATGCCGCGCTAATTGTTAACTCATCATAAACCCTAACGATTGTGTTCACTGAACACCCGGATTCATCTGTAATCGTTACTACATAAGTTCCTGATGTTGCTACTATAAATTGGTGATTATTATTATCTATATTACCTACTACTGCAGTTCCGTCATCCAATTGATACAATAAGGTACCAAAACCTGTTCCTTCAACACTTATTACATTATTATTATCATAAACACAATCATCTATAAAACTTGCTACAACTGTCGGAAGTGGGCTTACTATTACACTAACATCTACAGGTCCAAAACTACATCCATTAGCATCTGAAACCCAGATATCAAAATCACCAGCGACGTTACCCAAATCAATTACATTGTTATTTATAGGATAAACACCTGGGTTACTAGCCCCATCAGTTGTAAGTGCATAGGTATAACCATCAGCCGTCTGAGAAATATCAAACGGAGTACCACCATCTGTTTGCATTATTATCTGTGCATTATCACCACAACTATTCGCTGGTGTTATATTTGTTGGAACTGAATTTAATGAATCGGGAATATCTATCACAAAATCTTGTCTAGCTGGACAACTCGTACCATTTTCTCTAACAATTACGTAATATTGACCTGCTGAAAAATTTGATATAGCTACCGGAACGTTGGTTCCAGTTAGGTTCGTTGCAGTTCCAGAATACGCTACTCCTAAAGAAACGTTCGTAATTTGAGAAAATACTTCCCATGAGACTTGAGTTACGGATGGGTCGTATTCCGAAATTTCAAAACTAATTTCCCCGTCTCCTGAATCTGGCACTTGTCCACAACTTACATCAGTAACAGTAAAATTCAAAATTTTTGGTTCAGACGGAGGGTTAATTGGTGAAATTAATTCCCTATAGATACAATTTGTAGCATTATCTCTAACTTCAATCGTGTAAGCTCTATAAAATGCTAAACCAGAATATTTATGATCTCTTATTGGTGTATTGGCATCTACTATTGTTGATCCTCCTTCACCATCATTTAGCGGCACAAAATCTCCAAGACCTGGCGATGGTTCACCGACAATGCGTATATCAAAACCTGGCGGCGGATCTGTTGGAGGACTTATACCTACACCTCCTTGCAGAACGACATCTAGAATAATACCTTCTGAACAACTAGGGCCTACAGTTATATTAGTTATTAAATCATCTGGTGGTGATGCCATCTCATATGGTCCAAATAATACCTGACTACAACCACTGATATTATCTGTACTTTGAACGAAAATATAATACTGTCCAAAATTAAGCCCTTCAAAGCGAACTTCTGTAGCCGTTGTTAAAATTGGATTTGAAGAAATAGTAGTAGAAGGAATCAATGGTGTAATTGCTATATTCGCAGCATCTACCAAGGTATATGTATATGGTCCTGTTCCTCCACTTATAGTTAAATCTATAGCTCCTAAATCAGTAATAATATCTGACCCTCCACAAGTTACCGGCGTAATAGCGTTAGACACCTCAATAATAGCATTAGGTGCATTAATAATAACATTTTCGAAATTTTCGCATTGGTTACCATCTATTATCTGAATCTCATGATCTCCAATTTCCACATTATCAAAAGTTATTGTGTCTTCTACTATGGGGCCAATTTCCACATTTCCATCCAAAATATAAGTGAATGGAGGTGTTCCGTCTGTAATAACAACTTCTATTTGTCCAAATTCTTCTGCACATACAGGATCTACGCTAGTTACAGAAATTACAGGATCAACAGAAGGCACATTAATCGTAGCTACATATTCACATCCAGGAAAGTTAGTATCTATAGCATATACTGTTACATCTCCCTCTACAGAAATAACGAATGTTCCTGTAGTATTAGTGTAAGGTCCTCCAGAAGTTAAGCTAAAAGCAAAATTAGTTAGTACATTTACAACACTAACACTACCTTCATTATCACAACCTATAGGATTCATAGAGAGTTCTGGTTGATAATCATTTTTAAATACACTAAAATAAAATGGAATAACGCATCCACCTTCAAATTCTGCAAGAATTCTGTAATCCCCTACTTCTGAAACTGTATAACTTGAAGTATTACCACCTGTAACTTCTTCCCAGTTAGCATCTGTACAATTACCATCTAATAAAGAACAAGGATCATTAGAATTTGCCTGACACGTACCTGAATAACTTAAACGTTGCCAAGAAATACCATCCAAAACAGATGAATCGAAATTTGTTTCTAAAAATAAGCTCTGATCACCACATAGTAAAATTTGTGGAATAGAAAGACCATTACAATCTTCTGTTACCACAGTGGTTCCATTAACATAGTCCAAAATTGGATTCTGGATGTCGCTAAAACCTTCGACATTAAACTCTTCCACTGATGTTATACATTGTGAATCCGCCCCATCAACATCTTCTTTTATTACTTTAAAAACACCTGTTTGAGGATTTGGAACCTGAAATGTATTACTCGTAGTAACTATAGGAGTTGAAATACCCGGTCCCGACCAAGTATAACTACTATATCCATTTCCCGCTGTTAATAATAACTCTCCTCCACAAAATGGCACATCAATTTGACAAGGAGCAAAATTTATAATCGTATTTCCTATTACCTCTGGTATAGAGTTACAACTGTCTGATGAAACTCCATTATCATCCAAAATTGCTATTCCTGAGAATAACCCTGTATATGAAATAGTAGTTGTGTTAATAACTTGGTCAGAACATGCATCTGTTAAATCATTACAGCTGGTTACTAATTGGGTTGTAAATCGTATGGATATCGCATCGCTTGTTACTTCCAATAGGCTACTTGGTACCAGAAATTGTAATCTTCCTGGAGATATCTCCGAATATGTCACTCCTGGTGGTAGCGTTTCGTCAGATATACCTAATAAATTTGTATTTACCGGAAGTATATCTGTAATTATTACCGATCCATCAATGAAATCTTCATTACCAACGTTTTCTATTTCTAGATCATATATAATTTCATCTCCTAACTCAACATTTCCTCCAGTAATTTCAACGGTTCCATCTGCGTTAAAAACACGTTGTACCAAACTAAGTTCTGGTTCCATTGTTGTAGTAGAAAAAGAATTTAAAAAAACACTAAATCTATCTCTAGTCGTTATTAATTGAAATACTGCGGAAGTTTGACCATTTCCAATAATCGAATTACTTGGGTTTGGCAAATCAAAAATATCGATGTCAAATCCTTGGGTATTTCTAGAATTAGGAGTTCTGCTCGTAACATATGCTCCATCAGACGAAATTGAACTATTAAAAAAATTTGTAGCTGGATTAGCCGTGTCAGCCCCTTGTCCTAATGCAACATAATCACCACTTGTATTCAATACATTTAATTGGTCTCCATCAAAACTAAAGTCTCCTTCCAATGATGCCACTCCATATCTAGTAGATACTGGTAGATTTCCTTGTGGTGTCATAAAACCATTATATGTAAATTCTATTGGGGCATCTCCACTAAATATCTGAGCAAATCCATCACTAATACTTATGTATTTTGCATCATCTTGAGGATCTTCATAAATAGCCACTAAAACCCATCCTCCGCAAGCTCCATCTCCACCACTTGTAAAACCTTGTGTTGCATTCATATCCGCAACGGTATACGTTCCAAAAGGATTATCTAGATCCAATAAGCTAGTAACATCTGCATAACATACATAAGGAAATTCATCATTTGCGGTATTCCCCAAAGGATTCGTAGGTGTATTGCTGTATCCATCAAAAACCACATTAGTAGCAGCAACATCTATATAGGTGCCTCCGGGAATTTTAAATTTTACATTTCTAAAGTCTGCTGGCCCCTGTTTTCTTGGATCAATAAGGGGAAGGTCTGTTAAAACATCATCTCCCTGATCCGTAGATAAAGTAGCTAGCACTACGTTAGTTTGTGACTGAAGAAGCGTTACTAAATCTTCATCAAGAAAATTAGCATTACTAATATCGTCATTACCTATAGATACTACGGGTACTGTTATCTCTGGTCCGTTCCCAATAAGTCTTGGTAAAAGACCATTATCATTTACAATAACTACTCCTACCGCACCGGCATTTTGAGCATTTACAGCTTTCTCTCTTAAAGAACAAGTACCTCCTTTTCTAAGCACTGCTATATTGCCAGTTAACTCTGCCTCATTAGTAATACTGCAACCATCGATAGGTTCAGCTACCACCAAATAAGAAGTTACCGGACTTCTTTGTATATCGACATTATCATTATCAAACTCAGCATTTCTTACAACATACTGTTGAGCTAGTGGGCCATTATTTATAATTAATGCTGTATTCGTATCGGAATTACTTGCAATTTCAGCATCCAAAAAATTATTAGGACTACTCGCTCTAGTCATATAATAATTTGCTGACCAATATAATCCCGCATATACCAATTTACTGCACTCTTCTCTCGGAGCTGTTAACCTAGCTTCACTTGAACTAAAAGTAGTTGGATCATCATCTACATCTATATAAGCAGTAACAGTATTACCATTATTATCAATACCATTATAATTTCCATTAGGATCTGTAAACCTATTTCCATCCTTGTCCTCAATCATACCAACAATATCGTTACCGGTCATGATCAAATCTCCTTTAACACCCGAGATAGATTTTCTAATCTGAAAAGGAACAGTTTCTTGACTAAAAACTGTGGTGCTAACAAGTAACAAGCATATCGCTATTAATTCGAGACGTAATTTTTTATTCATTTTTTCTAAAATTGATAAATCTGGTTTTTAATGTAAGTATCATAAGAAAGGAAAATGTTACCATAACTTTATTTTTTATTTGACCTATACAGATTAATATTCTCTTTTTTTATGTCTATAATTAATCTTAATAGTGGTTCAGTCAGTTATTTTATGTTCTTAAACATGGTAACAATTACATTTTAAAGGCAAAAAAAACACCTATCTAATAGATAAGTGTTTCCAATATTTATATTTTATCGTAGTAAAAAGAGTAGTTATTTACGATTTATTTTAATAAGTACATCCACATTTACTTTGTCTACATCCAAAGTCAATCCCCAAAGTAATCATATGTGATCCTGCTGCGTTACTTGCATCAAATACTTCATTCACATTTACCTGATATCCATAGGCAACATAGAAATTAGATTTTTTAATACCAATCATCGGAGAAACAGATAAAGGTTTAAAATCCTGATCTACTAATGACCTTAAACTTATTCCTGCCCAATAATAATCTCCTCTATGTAACTTACGTACTTTTAAGTTAAGATCAGCCGTACTTCTACCGTCACCAGCAAAGTTCTGATATAACACTGAAGGTTCTACTTCTATATCGCTAAAGCGATCATAAAAAGTATATCCAGAATACACATAGTAGTTCTGTATAGAAGAAGGTTCGGTAGGATTAAAATCATCTATTTGCTTCTGTAACAAATTCACGGCATTTGCACTTAAGAAGAATCTTCCTAATCGATACAATACTCCAATATCAAAATTCGAATTATTTACTGTAACATTTTCTAAACTTTCGCTAGGCGGCATATTAGGGTCTCCATCATTGAATTGAGATGTGTCTATCCCAAACTGAGTAAACTTATAACTAATACCAAAGGATAGGTATTGATTGGTATACTCATTTAGTGTCAAGTGGTGTGCAAAAGATAATTGTACACCTTTTTGAGAAGTTGCTCCATTTTTATCATTAAATAAAATAGCTCCTACACCCGAACGATCAGAAATACGACCATCTATAGACACTGACTGCGTTCCTGGGGCATCAGCAATATCAACCCACTGTTCAAATCCCGAAGCTCGAACCTGCCAACAATCTCCAATACCTGCATAAGCACTAGATATTAAATATGGATTATCTGCAATATATTGGTTTTGAACTGGTGCAAAAAACTCTTGACCATAACTTCTATTACCAACTATAGCTGTTATTAAAACTATAGCTATTATTATATGTCTTGTGTACGTTCTCATACTTATTATCTATATAAAGTAAAGTGACCTGTAAACTCTCTGTTATCAATGTCATTAAGAATAATGGTAAACCAATAATCTCCTGATGGCAACTCACTTCCTTGGTAAATTCCATCCCAACCGTTATTGGTTCCTTGGTCTCCAACAAACTCAGCTAATAATCTACCATATCTATCGAATACCTTAACTTCCATATCATCAAAGAAGAATGGATCTCTAAACGGATCTTGTCTAGGATACCAGGTATCATTTGTACCATCACCATCAGGTGTAAAGTAATTCGGAATGATAATGTTAATAAAAATCAATTCTTGAACTCCAACTACCTCACAACCCATATTATCTACAACTCTTAATGCATACTCCGCAGTTTCATCTATAGAGAAAATATTATCATCTAATTCTCTATAATCCGCATCGGTTAAATCATTCACCGTTTGCCCATTAGGTATGATTGCTACAAAATAAGTGTAATCTCCACTACCTCCTGTTACAATAATTTCATACTCATTAGGATCCTGAGGATTATTTGTCATCTGAGCAATTGGTGTTGCTAAAGGAATATATTCTTCTATTGTTATTGATCCTAAATCAAACACACATCCTGTAGGAGTATAAGTCATAGTTCCTTGATATTCTCCTGGTTGTACAATGAATGTTGGAGATAAACTATCTCCTGGACTCACACCTCCATCTAGTGATACTAGGTTGTAAAGAATATCAGTGTCTACAGAGTCATCGCCTAAAATAAAGTCTATGTAATATATAGGTGGTTGATTTATCGAACCATCTGTATTTATTATTGGACAATCAACTCTAGGACTCATTACTCCATTAAGAATAGCTCCTTCTGGAATATCCACTGGTAAGTTTATTCTACAATCATTAGCATCTCTAATAAAGATCGTAGTAGTTCCGCCTGGAAGGTCCATATAAGTCAACACTCCGTCCATAAAATCTCCATCATTATTTGTGATATTTGTTGAATACGGTGGTGTACCTCCGGTAATATCGATAGTAACCGCTCCATCACTATCACCAAAACAAGTTTCTGGCGTTATTGCTCCCACAATATTAGCCATTAACTGATCAGGCTCACCGATAGTTACATCATATACTTGTCCACAACCATTAGCATCCTGTGCAAATACCTGATACGTTCCAGGAACTAAATTGGTAAACGTATGTTGGTTAGGAACATTGTCCGATTCATCGTTAAAGAATTGACCTGGATTTGTACTTATTGCAAAAGAATAATCTGGTGTACCTCCAGCCGCAAATACAATAATAGATCCATTATCCTCTCCGAAACAAACCACATCTGTAATTTGAGGTGGAATATTTTCAAACTCCGCAGGATTTATAATATCGAAATCTACTTGAGCAACACAATTTCTATCACTTCTTACTAAATATGTATAGTTTCCTGGTGGTAAGTCAATAAATTCACTATTATTTTGAGGACCCCAAGTTTGAGTAGTAGTATTATTCGTTAACTCAAAAATATAGTCTCCAATACCTCCGGTAACAGTAGCATTAATAACAGCTGTAGCTTCATTAAAACAGTTAATATTTGCAGCAGTTGTATCTAAAGCAATCATTATCTGATTAATTGGTATTACAGGAACTGGCGAAGATAATTGAGATCTACAACCATTTACATCCTCTACAAAGAATTGATACTCTCCTGCTCCAAGGCCTGTAAAAATTCCAGATCCTCCATTTGCTACTTCATTACCATCTTGATCAACATAATAGTATTCAATGATTGCTACATCACTTGTTCCACTAATTGTTACATCTATTGTATTAATATCACAGGTAACTTCTGTAACACTATCTATATTAACAGTAACTTCACTTGGCTCGTTTATAATAGCAGTAGTTGTCGCTGTACAATTTAAATTATCAGAAACTGTAATTGTATAAGTTCCTGCACCTAAATTATTGAACACATTAATAGGCTGTGGTCCACTAGTAGTAACTCCATCAGGGAATGTTAAAGTATACAAATAAGTTCCTGGTCCTTGACCTCCACTAGCAACTACAGTAATACTACCATCAACATCCTCAAAGCAAGTAACACTGCTATCTGCTATTGGATCAACAATTATAGCATTAGGTGACTGTATAGTAAACTGCTCATCGTCAGTACATCCCTGACTATCTTCAGCAGTAACCGTATACAGTCCAGCTGTTAGATTTTCGAATAACCCCGTTGTGTTAGAAATAGCACCAGGAGTTAACGTATATGTAACTGTTCCTTGAGCTCCAGTAACAGACGCTTGGAAAGATCCATCACTACCAGGAACACACGACTCTACAGTATTAATAGCCGATATAGCCGTTACAATTGGCGCACCAGGCCCTGTAATTGCAACAACATTCGATCGTTCTGTACACAATGGATCTGCAGTTTCCACAATTTCTACAATATATACACCTTGTGGTAAATTCACTGGTAAAATATATGGATTAGGATCTGTTGTCGTATCTCCTGTTCCAGAGAACGCTGTTGGATTACCATTTTCATCAAGAATTGTAAAATTATATGGTCCTGTATATCCAGTTATCGATATATTGATCGTACCATCTGCATCTCCTAAACAAGTTTCAGGTGTTTCCTCAGCAGCTACCAATTCTACAAAATCGAATTGATCAATCTCATGAGTAACAGTAATCGTACACATCGTAATCTGATCTGTAATTCTAAAAGTGTAAATACCTAAAGTTCTTGGTAATACAAAATTAGCTGTTGACACACCAGCAGGAGTATCTACTGGAGCAGGTGGATTAATTACAGTGCCTGTATTATCTACTAGTTCAAATAAGAAATCACCCGAACCTCCTTGTACAGATACAGTAACTTCTTCATCAACAGCACAGGTAATATTTGTAACAATAGCTACAGCAGGATTTGTCATTATTGGGAACGGAGCTACTGTTTCAGTTTCTGTTACAGGGTTTGTAGTACAGCTATTACTATCCGTTACTGAAATTAAATAATCCCCTTCCTCATCAGCAGTAATTTCATAATCTATTTCAGGAGTACCTAAATTAGCATCAGCAATATCCAATTCAGTGATAACTACTCCAGACGGTGTTTCGTAAGAAATACTATATGGTGCAGTTCCAGCTGTTATTGTTACAGTAATTATCGGGAATACTGAACTATTATCTGGAGCACAGCTATATGCGCTTTGAGAAATTGCAACAGCAACTTGCGTAGCGTTCGCAACTGTTATGGCAACCTGACCAGAACAACTTCTATCTGAAGTTACCACAACAACATAATCTCCAAATGGTAAATCAGTAAATACTGGGTTATCTATTTGATCAACTCCAACCTGTTGTGCTAAATCAGGATTTCCTGTTCCATCGTCAACATATATTTGATATGTGTAAGGTCCATCTAAATCAGTACCTGTTTGTAAAGTTACAGTAACCGTTCCATCGGTTGCTCCTATACAAGATACAGCTGTTGAAGTTGCTGATGGAATAGGATCCAATGGCACCGTTAATTCTGGAACATCTATCGTAATTGTACACGGTGTAGTAATCGCAGCAATATTGATATCAGTAATTTCTACTATATAATCGCCTGCAGCAATTGGAGTAAAAATATTATTCCCTACCTGAGGTCCAGCAACAATTGCATTTGTAACTTCATCTCTTAGAGTAAAGGTGAAATTACCTGGGTTGACAGTAAAATCTGATCCACCATTAACAGTAACAGTTATCGTTCCATCAACATCTCTACAAGTAGGATCCGTCGTGAAATCTGCAGTAGCAGTTAATTCTGGTAATATCGTTATTGATTCCACATTAGAAGGACATCCATTTTCATCATATACAGTAACAGTATAAGTTCCTGGAGTTGCCACAGTAAATGTATGAGCCGTAGTTCCGTTATTAGCATCTTCTATAATACCTGTATCTAATTGGAATCTTAATATTCCTGAACCTGGTGGTACCGGAACATTACTAGTACCTGATGCTGATATTACATAACTTCCATCATGTGTACATACATCATCTACCGTAAGTGGGTTAAGTACAGGATTGTCAGTTCTATTTACCGTAACCACTATAGAAACAGGGTTAGAGGTACAAGAATTATCATCCACAACGCTAATTGTATAATCTGTACTAGCACCTGTAACAGGTAAATCAAATATTCCCGTTGTGTTGGTAGTTGTAAATGTTCCTCCACTTGGCACATCTGTCGCAGTAAAAGTATAAGGAGATGTTCCTCCAGAAGCTGTTACTACAACTCTTCCATCATCGTTACAATTTGCATTAGTATTAGAATCCAACGCTAATAGTAGTTCTGTAGGTTGAGCAATATTGACAACATTAGACGTATCATTACAAGTAGAAACAGGATCTATAATCGAAACCTGAATACTTCCTGCCTCTAAACCAGTTATGGTGATAGGATTCTGTACCATAGTATCTGCACCTATAGGACCTGTTACGGTTCCTGTAGTCGTATTTGTTACTGTGTAATTGTAAGCACCAGTATGTCCTGTAACAGTAAGCTCTATATTACCTGTAGCATCACCAAAACATAAAATATTTGGAGTAACCACAGCAATATTAGCCTCTATTGTATCATAAGGAGTAATTTCATAAGGTAATGTCTCAATAGAACATTGAGTTCCTTGATCAAACACTCTAAAAATATAATTACCTACACCAGGTAAAAAGAATGAACCACTTGTAGTTGTTGCTCCTCCAGAAGCAACTCCTATCTGAGATGGTACTGCTCCATTGATTTCTATAAAATCAAATGGACCTGTTCCTCCAGTTACAGTAACCGTAACCTCTTCAGTGTTGGTAGTACAATTTATACCTGTTACTAGATTTACTACCGCGTCTGTCATTACAGGGAACGGAGGAATATTAAATGGTACTAGGACATTAGGACAATCATTAGTGTCAAATACAGTAAATGTATAATTACCAGATTCGTTTGCTATAATCTGAATTCCTGCTAAACCAGAATCAGTATCTAATGTAGCTGGATCAACTGGCCCAATGGTATTTCCTGATGGATCCGTATAAGATATAGTATATGGAGAATTACCACCAGCAAAGTTATCTACAGTAATTACAGGAAGATTTATTGTAGCACCGGTACATCCATAAGGTGTCTCCAATGCAACAGTTGCTACAGGAAGTGAAGGTTGATCTATAATATAATCTTCAGTATCCAAACAAATTACATTTAAAGCTCCGTTTGGCTTAGTAACCCTTACTTCAATAGTATACGTTCCAATACCCAAACCTGAGAATACAGGACTTGTTTGGAATGGAGTTACATCTGCTATCGGTGCAGAAATTCTATATTCATAAATAACCGCTGGGTCAGCATCCGTCGATGCAGCTGTTAATGCTGCCGTTATAACACCATCCGTATCACCTATACAAGTAACAAAAGTAGTTTCAGGTACAAGTACTGGAGGCGTCGGAGCATCTATACTTACCGGAGCAGAGAATGAACAAAATGGTGCAATAGTTCCACGTCCATCATCCGTAGCAACTACGATATAATCACCTGGAGCAACACCAGTATAAATTCCATTAACATCACCCGTTACATTTCCTGTTGGTGTTCCAGTTCCGTCTTGTAGTACATATGTTAATGTCCCTTGTACAACACCTGATGTAATTGTTGTAGTAATAACACCTGTAGGGTTTTCACAATCTGGAGCAGTTGTAAATGCTGCACTAATAACTAGTTCGTCATAAACAACAACAGGAGGAGTATCTACAGAACAACCTGTCTCATCCGTAATTGTTATTATATACGATCCAGGAGTAGATACAATAAATTGGTGATTATTATTATCTATACTACCTGTAACTGCAGTTCCTCCATTAATTTGATATAATAATGTACCAAGACCTGTACCATCTACATCAATTATATTGCTATTATCATATGCACAATCATCAATAAAACTAGCTGTAACAGTTGGTAGCGGATTTACCACTACTGTAACATCTACAGGACCGAAACTACATCCATTAAGATCTGCTACCCAAATATCAAAATCTCCAGCAATATTACCTAGATCAATTGTGTTATCATTTAATGGATACGTACCTGGATCACCAGCACCATCGGCCACTACAACATATGTATATCCATCCGTAGTTGGTGGTATTCCAAAAGGTGTACCACCATCAGTATCCATTATTACCTGTGCATTGGTACCACAACTATTAGCTGGAGTAAGATTAGTAGCTACAGAAGTTAATGGATCTGGGATATCTATTTCAAAATCTACTCTGTTCGAACATAAAGTTCCATCATCTTCTCTAACAATCACATAATATCTCCCTGGTGGGAAATTAGAAATTGTAACTGGAACTGTCGCAGGAGATACTACCGCCGAAGTACCAGAAAAAGCTGCTCCTAAAGAAACATTTGTAAACTGATCAAATACTTCCCACGAAACAGATGTAACAGTAGCATCATATCCAGAAATATCAAAACTTATTTCCCCATCATCCAGTGCTGGCACCTCATTACATGTAACATCCGTCGATATAAAATTAATAATATCTGGATCAGACGGAGGCGTTACAGGTGGCACCAACTCCTGATACAAACAACCCGTAGCGTTATCTCTTACTTCTAAGATATAAGTTCTATTAAATTGAAGAACATCAAAAGCACCAGCAGTCATTCCTCCATATCGATGAATTCTTATTGGGTTAGTAGGAGTTGTAACCGTAGCGTTCAATGGTTCATCATTTAAAGGAACAAAATCTCCTAAACCAGGAGAAGGTTCTCCAACAATACGAATGTCAAAACCTAAAGGAGGATTTGTAGTATTGTCTTGACCAACACCACCAACAACATCTATATCAAAAATTACACCGGCAAGACAATTACCAGTTGCAACAACATTCTGAACTAAATCACTTGGTGGTGAGAAAATATTAAACGGCCCTATAGGATCCGGGTTAGAAACGCAACCATTATCATCTTCTACAAAGATAAAATACTGACCAAAATTTAATCCTTCGAATCGAACTGTTGTTGAAGCACTTAGTACAACAGGATTCGTTGAAGTAGTATTAGTAGAAGGAACAATAGGTCTTATTGAAACATCACTTGCATCTACCAATGTATAAGTATATGTTCCTGAACCACCACTTATTTCTAAATCTATCGCTCCTAACTCTGTAACAATAACAGATCCACCACAAGTAACAGGTGTTTCTGTTCTACTTACCTCCAAAATTTCGTCCGGTGCAGCAATTTCTACAGTTCCTGGATATAAACATCCTCTACTACTTCTTACAGTAAAGTTATAAGTATTCTCTACTAAATTAGGGAAAGTTATTTGAGTACCTGTAATTGCCACAAATGTTCCTGTATTTCCGAAATCAATTTCATAAGGGGTTTCTGTTCCTGTCACAGTTACTACAGCAGTACCTGTGTCACCAAAACAATCTACATTTACAGTTGGTGCTGTGATTGTCGGAGCAACCGGATCTGTAACTGTAAAAGGAGAAGTAGTAAATGTACATCCTCTATCATCAGTAACTCTAAAAACATAAGTTCCAGCTCCTGAAGTAGCTACATAATCAACAAATGGTGTAGTACCATTAGTAATATGATCTACAAAAGCACCTCCATTAAATGAAACCGCAATGTCATAAGGGGTGTATCCTCCATTCACAACAAAAGAAAAAGAAGCATCAACCGGAGTACCTGCAGCATTACAAGTAATATCTGCCACCTGGGTAACATCAAGTGAAACCGCCTCTGCAATAGTTTCAGTAAGTGTTACTGGACAACCATTGCTATCTGTTATTGTAATTGTATACGTCCCTGCTTGCGTTAATGCTGGCGTTGTAGTAAAAGTAGTAAGTGCTCCCACATTAGTGTCTGGTATCACTATCGTTCCGCCAAGAGCAACGTTATAAATATAATCTGGTGTTCCAGAATTTGTTCCATCAATATTTATCGTAAAACTTACTGTCCCATCATCCAAACAGAAATCAGAACCAGTATCTATAGTAGCAGCTATTTGTGGTAATTGATTAATATCTAAAGTTTGTGTAGCAGATACACAAGAGTTACTATCTGTTACTATAATTTGATACCCTGTTCCATTCGGAACATTTAAATAAGGATCAGTAACTGGTCTACTTGGACCAACAGCAGTTCCTCCTGAATCATTTAATATCCAAGTGTAACCAACACCACTTCCACCCATCACATTACTAATGGTAACAGTACTTGTATTAGCAACACAATCTTGATCAATAGGATCTATAGTAAACGTAATAACATCAGGTTCTCCAATAATTACTTGATCTGTTGCTGTACAATTAGTTCTTTCATCTGTAACTAAAATATCATATGTTCCAGCTGCTAATATATCTCCTGTTGGAATAGTAGCTGCATTTTGACCAGTAGCTTGCGCAACAATAGTACCTCCTATAGAAACCTCGTATTCATATGTCTCGGTAGTTAAATCAATTCCTGAAACCGTAAATGATAATTCTCCTGTGCTTTGTCCGTTACATAATGGCTCATTTACAACAGTAGCATTTACCGCTATTAAATCAATAGTAGGAACTGTAAAGGTTTCAGTATACACACAACCATCAGTATCTGTTCTTGCAAGGAATGTATATGTTGTTCCAGAAGTTAACCCTGTAAATACATTAGACACTTGAGGTCCTACTGTTATTGGAGCAGTAATTTCATACATTACCGTACTTGTTCCATCTAAAGTTGGGGTCAATGTAACATCTGCTTCTAACGCAGGACATTGAACTTGTGTCGCAGCAAAAGAGAGATCCGTAACTTGTACTAATGGATCAATTGTTAACTGACCTAAGTTTATCGGACAAGAAACAGTATTTGCATCTCTAATAAACAGTGTATAGGTTCCATCTGTCAATCCCGTAAATATTCCTGTTGTATTGCTAAAGTCTACACCATCTATACTATATGCATATGGTGCTGTACCATTTGCAGGATTAGATACTGTAATCGTTCCTAATTGAGGAGTTGTACTAGATCCTGTAGCATCACACCTATATTCTTGGGTAATAGCTATATCAGCCGTTATTGCAACTGGTGCTGTTATTGTTGCATTTACATCCAATGTACAAGCAGGGCTAGCTCCCGATCCATCAGTAATAGTTATTGTATGTGCTCCTACTGGAACGTTATTAAACGTTATTGGTCCAGTTCCTGTTGGTCCCTGTGTAGTAGTTGCGTCTCCATCCAACACATATGTGAATGGTCCCTCTCCTGCTGTTACAGTAATTTCTATACTTCCATTATCTGTAGGACAATCTGGATTTGTAACTACAGGCGCACTTGTAGCAATAGCTTCGTATGCAGTAACAGTTTCTGGATTAGAAAAAGCAGTACATCCTTGATCATCTGTCACCTGAACAACATATGTTCCTGGTGTTGAAATTGTATGGGGAGATGTAATATTCGCTTGCACCAATGTTGGTGGCGAACCTTGAGCATATAAATCAAACTGCGTATACACTGTGCTTCCTCCTGCAGGAGTAAAAGTTATATTAGCATCTTCATTACAATTAATATCATTTGCCAAATCAGCAGTAATCGTCAACTCTGGATTTATTGTAAATGCCAATGCCGCAGTCGAACAATTTGTTGCTGTATTTGTAACAACAACCGTATAATTTCCTGGTGTAAGATTAGGAATTTCGAATGTATTTGCCGGAGCAGGTGTTGCAACTGGTAAAAATGTTATAGCAACTCCAGTTCCTCCATTAAGACTATACTCAAAAGGACCTAAAGGTGTAGGTATTCCAGGAGTAATTGTTACCCATTGAGTTGCTTGATCTGTTCCATCGTAACAATTATCTCCTCCTGTCGCCAATGCTATTGTAGGCGAAGCAGATTGTGTAATTGATTCAGTATTGTTAATCTCACAAGCAGCTGCAGAGTTACCATCTCTTACAAAAATGGTATACGTGTCTACCGCAAGTCCTGTAAAGACATTGTTTGTATTAGGGTAATCTACAATTACTCCACCTCCACTATCCACTAACCTGTATTGATAGTTTCCTCTACCTCCATTAGCGGTTACTGTAATGGTTCCAGTATTTGCACCACAATTTGTCTCCGTAGCGACTGTTGTAAAAGTAAGTGGTGTTGCTGGTTCCGTTACATCCACAGTAGCTGTATCAGAACAGTTTAACGGTGAACCTGAACCTCCTGGATTCGTATCTGTAACTGTAATAGTATATGTTCCTGCAACTAAGCCAGTAACATTTACTGGACTTGTAGTAATACCATTACCAGAATCAACCGTAGTTCCTCCCAATGTAACTGTATAATCAAAAGAAGTACTGTTTGTTACCGTAAAAGACAATGCTCCATTACTTTCTCCTACACAAACCACAGGAGTAGTTTCTACAGCATTCGTTATATCTATAGGGTCGATTACATCTACTCTGTAATCATCATTAAATGTACATTGGTCGTCACTTCTTCTTGCAGTAACAGTGTACGTAATACCTTGTGCTATTGTATAGCTATTCGTAGTTAAAAAGCCGGTGTTTCCTGTAGCACCTGTACCAGTAGCAGGATCAGGAGATACATCATATTCATAGACCACTCCAGCAGCTATATCAGCAGCCGATAATGGAGGTTGCGCTTCGAAACTAACTTCTGAACTTTGAGAAGTACAATCACCATTTCCTGGTGTAAAAGTAATAGAGTCAATAGGAACAAGTGCAGGTACATCTATAGCAAATGGAGCCGCACAATCTGCACTTCCTTGGTTTCTAATGTATATTGTATAAGACCCATCTATACTTACTAAAATATCAAATGGAGTAGTTGTTACATTTGTAAAATTAACATTATCTAAACTCCATTCATAAGAACCAGAACCTCCTGCTATATTATCTACTTGAATAATAGCATCCTCACTTCCGACAATACAACTCAAAGGTCTATCAAGTGTTACATCTGCTGTAATTCCTGTTGGTGAGCTAATAGAGAATCCATATTGTGTAACTGGACATATTATTGGCTCCGGTACCGGAAAAGAACAGTCAGGATTTGTAATTGCAGGTGTGGTATTAGCGTGAGTTACTTGAACTACATATGAATTACCGTCAGGAACACCTGTAAATGTAATTGTTTGACTTCCTGTAGAACTAATATCATTAACCAAAGTCCATAAACTTGGGTCCTCATCGCTCGGATCAGCAGGATCACTAATACCGTTACCACAATTTGGATCTGCAGCACAATCCCAAAGTTGATATGTATATAATCTTCCTGCTACTGTTGGCGAAACATCTACCTGTATTTGTCCTGTGTCTCCAGGGCAAGGAGGTTGAGTAACAGTAACATTGTCAATTACAATTGGCTCATACGGCGTTATATTATCAATACTTGCAGAAATAACACAAGCTGGTGAACCACTAGGAATACTATTATCACTTATTCTAAAGGTATACGTAGTAGCTGGGTTTGCAGGACTAGGAATCTCGAAAATATTACAGGCTACAAAATTACCATCTCCGTTATCATATAAATAATCACCTGAACCATTTAAAACATTTACTTGAACTAAGGCTCCACTATCACAAGTTTCAGGTGCTAATAATACTACTTCCGCATCAAAAGCTGGAGCAGGATTAATCGTAACAGTTGCATCAAAGACACACTCTGGTGTCGGCCTATTTGAAATTACCTCTACAGTATACGTACCTGCTGGTAAATTATTTTGTGTATAATTACCATTATTTGCGCTACTATTAGGCACAATTATAGGGTCTGCTGCTCCTAAAGCGGCACTTGAAATGGTGTATTGATATTCAGGTATTCCACCTGTTACACTTATATTAATTCTTCCAAAACCTGTTCCATTATCATCGTTAACACAAGTTGGATCAACTCCGGTAACACTAAATGTAGGGTCAATAGAAGGAACATTTATTGTTTCTGAATACTCACATCCTGGAAAAGTAGTATCAATAGCATACACAGTAACGTCACCAGCAGTAGATATTGGAAAAACACCTGTCGTATTCGTATAAGGACCTCCAGATGTTAAACTAAATGCAAAATTAGTAGGTACATTTATTACACTAACACTACCATCACTACCACATTCTATTGGGTTCATGGTTAGGTCTGGTTGATAATCGTTCTTAAATACACTAAAATAAAATGGTATGATACACCCACCATCAAACTCTGCAAGAATTCTATAATCGCCTGCTTCAGAAACAGTATAATCCTCTGTGTCTCCACCTGCAACCTCAACCCAATTAGCATCGGTACAATTACCATCTAACAGAGAACAAGGATCATTAGGATCTAAAACACAAGATCCCGAAGGAGTCAATCGTTGCCAAGAAATATCATCTAAGCTAGAAGGATCAAAATTAGTTTCAAGCAATTGTGTCTGATCACCACATAATAAAATTTGTGGTATAGGAACACCACTACAATCTTCAGTAACTATAGTAGTACCATTTACATAATCCAGAACAGGATTGGTAATATCTCTAAAAGCAGTTACTGTAAATTCTTCTGTAAGAGACATACAACTAGGATCAACACCATCAGTATCTTCTTTAAGCACTGTATAAACCCCTGTTTGAGGGTTTGGTACATTAAAAAAGTTAACCGTAGTTACTACTGGTGTAGCAATACCTGGTCCTGACCAAGTATATTGATTATAACCAGTACCTGCAACCAAAAGTAACTCATCATCACAAAAAGTTACATCTAGTTGACACGCGGGAATATTAACAAGTATATTAGAAGCTTCATTTAATTGATCCCCACAAACTCCCAATTGAGAGCTACTCGTTGTACTTCCAAGTGTTCCTGATTGTAATCCAGTATACGTAGCCGTCGCAGAGTTAGTAATTACGTCAGAACAAGCGTCTCTTAATTCTTCACAACTACTTACTAATTGTGCTCTAAATCGTATAAAAATTGGTGCATCCCCCACACCAACTGGTTCATCGTTGGGAGTTTCTACTATACTTGCTGGTATATTAAATTGTAAAACTCCAGGTGTAATCTCTGTATAGGTAACTCCAGGTGGCAACGTAGCATCAACTACTCCTAGTAAATTTGTATTAGGAGGTAATACATCCGTTATAATTACTGTTCCATCAACAAAATCTTCATTACCAATATTTTCTATTTCTAAATCATAAAAAACCTCGTCTCCAAGTTCGACATTATTTCCTGTTATTTCTGTAGTACCATCTAAATCAAAAACCTTTTTAATAATTCTTAGTTCAGGCTCTATAATAGTAACTGAAAAGGCATTAAAAAATACACTATAACGATCTCGATCAGTAAATAACTCGAAGGTAGCAGACGTTTGTCCATTACCTACTAAATCTTTTGTAACATTCGGAAGTTCAAAATAATCCATATCAAACCCTTGCGTATTCTCCGAATTAGGTGTTCGATCTGTGATATAATTACCATCAAAAGATATAGATCCGTTAAAAAAGTTCGTCGTTGGGTTTGCAGATGCATTTCCTTGTCCTAATGCAGTAAGTCCTCCCGATGTGTTTACTATTCTTAATTCATCTCCGCCCAAACTAGTATCACCTTCTAATGAAGAAGTACCAAACCTTACATTAACAGGTTCACTTGCGCCAGTAGGCGTTGTAAAACCACTATAGGTAAACTGTAGTGGAGCCTGACCACTAAAAATCTGAACAAATCCATCACTTGTACTAATAAACTTTGCTGATTCCTGTTGATCTTCATAAATAGCAACTATAAACCACCCTCCACAGGCACCGTCGCCACCACTGGTAAAACCTTGTGTGGCATTCATGTTAGCCAAAGTATATGTACCGAAATAATTATCTGGATCTAACAAACTTGTTACGTCCGCATAACAAACATAAGGAAGTTCGTCATTTGCACTATCCCCTAAAGGATTGGTAGGAGTATTTCTATATCCATCAAAAACAACACTACTCGCTGTTACATCTACATAAGTACCACCTGGCACTTTGAATTTTACATTTCTAAAATCTGCAGGACCTTGTTTTCTTGGATCCGTAAGAGGAAGATTGTTAAGCCAGTCATTACCACTGCTTGTTGATAAAGTAGCTAAGACTACGTTAGTTTCTGCTTGTAATAAAGGTATTAAATCTCCTCCAGTGAAATTTGCATTATTGATATCATCATTTCCTATAGAAACTGATGGAATGTTAATTGCAGTTCCATTTCCTGTCATTCTTGGCAGCAACCCCCCATCGTTAACAATCACAACTCCAACAGCTCCAGCACTTTCGGCATTCACTACTTTGTCTCGTAGGGAACAACTTCCTCCATCTCTAATAACTGCAATATTACCTGCTAACTCAGCAGAGTTTGTAATAGTACCACATCCGTTCACCGGTTGCGCAACCACTAAATATGAAGTTACCGGACTAAATTCTATATCCGAATTATCATTACTAAACTCTGAATTCCTAGCTGTATACATTTGTGCTAGAGGACCATTGTTGATAATAAATGCTGTACCCGTATTTGAATTAGAAGATATTTCATTATTCGAAAAATTGATAGGACTATCCTGTCTAGCCATATAATAGTTAGCCGACCAATATAATCCCGCATACACCAATCGACTACAGTCTTCTCTTGGTGCAGTTAAACCTGCCTCACTAGAACTAAACGTCGTTGGATCGTTATCCACATCTATAAAAGCAGTAACATAATTTCCATTATTATCATTACCATTGTAATTTCGATTAGGATTGGTAAAAGTAGTACCGTTATCATCTTCAATAACTCCAACAATATCGTTACCGGTCATAACCATGTTTCCTCTAATATTATTGAATTGAGCTCCTGGTCTTGGAGTAATAGGAACCGATTCTTGCGCACTTATATTACTTATGGTACTGATAATAAATAATATTAACAGTACAGCTTTTTTGGGGAATAGTGTTTTCATAAGCTGCTTTTTATTTGAGTTGTGTTATTCATTCTAATTCTTTTGGGGTGCTATCTATTGTATCTTTAATATATATAGATCGCCATTATATGTATTATTAACATTAGAGAACAAGCTCTGCTTTGCACTATCTAATGTGTCAAATCTATCTAAATAAACATATATATAATTATCTTTTGGATTCCTGAAAAACTTAGGCTCTAAACCTTGAGACTTCAATCTCTCCATTCCTCTTTCAAAATAATTTTCTCTTTTGAAAATGTTTGTTATTAAGTAATAACCGTTCTCAATATTATGCCCTCCTATATAGGATAAACTTTCTGTTAAAACGGTATCATCTTTTACTGTATCCTTAATTAATCTTGACTCTTGAACCAACCTTTTTAAAGATTCTACTCTACTCTTAGCGATATTTAATATCCACATATCACCAAAATACTTATTACCAATATTATTCAAATAATTCTCTGCTGCTTCCTCTTTATTAGCATAGTATTTTATAGCAACATATTGATATTGGTTTTCTGGATTTAAGATTACCTGAGAATCGTTAAAACCTAAATCTTTTAACTTATTAGTAAAACTATCAGCATAAGTTCCTCCTCTAAACACATTTCCGATCAGATAAAAACCTTCTGGATATCCTGGAATATATTTAGTTGCATATTTAGCTTCGGGTCTTGTTGCTTCAGCGAACTTTATAAATCTATTTTTAGAAGTAAGTCTCTTAGAGCTTGTAGGATCATTGTTTTTCTTAACCTCTTCAGCTTCATCACTCATACTTACTAAAGACTCTAAAAGTTTATTAAACTCTCTCTTATCTAAGTTTTTCGAGGATGTTAATAGAGAATCTCTAGATGCAATTAATTTATCAGTAATTCTACTACTATTGTCTAATTCCTTTTGTATTTCTTCTAAATCTTCACCTCCATCATTTTCAGCTTCTGCTTCTTGTCTCTGTCTCTCTTCTTCAGCCAATCTTGCTGCTTCTGCTTCTTGTCTCTGTCTCTCTTCTTCAGCCAATCTTGCTGCTTCTGCTTCCTGTCTCTGTCTCTCTTCTTCAGCCAATCTTGCAGCTTCTGCTTCCTGTCTCTGTCTCTCTTCTTCAGCCAATCTTGCTGCTTCTGCTTCTTGTCTTAATCTTTCTTCTTCAGCCAATCTTGCAGCTTCTGCTTCCTGTCTTTGTCTTTCTTCTTCAGCCAATCTTGCTGCTTCTGCTTCTTGTCTTAATCTCTCTTCTTCAGCCAATCTTGCAGCTTCTGCTTCTTGTCTCTGTCTCTCTTCTTCAGCCAATCTTGCTGCTTCTGCTTCTTGTCTTAATCTCTCTTCTTCAGCTAACCTTGCAGCTTCTGCTTCTTGTCTCTGTCTCTCTTCTTCAGCCAATCTTGCTGCTTCTGCTTCTTGTCTTAATCTCTCTTCTTCAGCCAATCTTGCAGCTTCTGCTTCTTGTCTCTGTCTCTCTTCTTCAGCCAATCTTGCAGCTTCTGCTTCCTGTCTCTGTCTCTCTTCTTCAGCCAATCTTGCAGCTTCTGCTTCCTGTCTCTGTCTCTCTTCTTCAGCCAATCTTGCAGCTTCTGCTTCTTGTCTCTGTCTCTCTTCTTCAGCCAATCTTGCTGCTTCTGCTTCTTGTCTTAATCTTTCTTCTTCAGCCAATCTTGCAGCTTCTGCTTCTTGATCTTTTTGTACAGTAACTTCTCTTTCCAGTGTTTTCTGAGACTCTTCTCTTCTTCTCTGCTCAGCCATCTCCAACTCCAATTTCTTCTGAGCAGCTAACCTTTCTTCCTCGGCCTTTTGCTCCGCTATTTCAACCTCTAATCTCTTCTGTGCAGCTAATCTTTCTTCTTCAGCTTTTTGCTCAGCCATTTCAACTTCTAGTTTCTTCTGAGCAGCTAACCTTTCTTCTTCTTCTCTAGCGGCTTGAGCTTCCGCTTGTTTTCTAGCTTCTTCAGCAGCTATTTCTTGTCTCTCAATCTCAGCAGCTTGTTCAGCAAGTTTAGTCGCTTCTTCAGCTTTTCTTCTCTCTTCGGCTTCGGCTTCGGCAGCAGCTTCTTGTTGTTCAGCTTCGGCTTCTCTAGCAGCTTCTTCAGCAGCTATTCTTGCTTCTTCTGCTTGTATTCCTGCAGCTTCTTCAGCTTTTCTTCTCTCTTCAATTTCTAATTCAAGATTTTTCTGAGCAGCTAATCTTTCTTCTTCAGCTTTTTGCTCTGACATCTCAAGCTCTAACTTCTTTTGAGCGGCTAATTCTTCTGCTTGCTTATTGAGTAATTTTACTTCTTCTTCTCTTTGTAAAGCTAATTGTCTTGCTTTTCTAGCTTCTTCTTCTTTAGCTTCTTGAATAGATCTCTCTAATCTATTCATTGTTCTTTGTGCTTGACTAAGAGAATCTCCTCCTGTTCTTTGTAATTCTCTTATTATTTTATTTTGATCTAAGATCTCTTTCTTAAGTCTTCTAATTTCGGAATCCCTCTGTAATGAACTTTTTGAAGAAATATTTCGTCTTTTACTTCTACGTTCTTCTTTAGCAAAATTAAACGCTAGTCCAAACTCGTGCGTAGCTCCGAACTCGGCAGCCGTAGCATCTCCACCAATACCTGGTTCAACAGTATAACCTATAGAAACCACTTTTGTAATGTTTGCTCCAATCCCTATAGAACCTCCATAAAAACTATTATAGCCAAGTTGTGCCCATCCGTATTTTGGTATTTCGAATAAGACATTACCTCCATATCTTAAATCCTGTTCACCTGGTTTAGAAGCGTAAACCATTCCACGTAATTCATTATCAATTCTTCTCCAGTCCAATTCTGTAGTATACATTACATGACCAGAATATTCGAAATTATCAGTTAATAATTCGCTCGCGGTAAGATTATAAGTAACTAGATTTCCTACGGATACACCAACATCGAAATTACCATAATTGAAGTTTACTCCAGGGCGTAATAAAAATACGGAGCTATTTTCGTAATTATTGATTATGTCGTCATTTACTTGTGCCTCGTCAAGATTACTTTTTAAAGCACTTTGGGAATAACTTAAATTTACCCCAAACGTAAAATTCATATCTCTATTTAATTCTATATTATATGCATAATTTAATGTAGCACCAAAAAACCTAAATATCCCTACATTCTGTTGAAACAAGCCAACACCTATCCCAGTTTTTTCCTCAAATCTAGCAGAGTAATTAAGAAAATATGTCTGAGAATTATCACTAAAACTCGCTCTAGGGTTTCGATTATATATGTTTATTGAATTTTTATTCTCTCTTACCAAGGAAAAGGTAGGGTTAAACATAAATCGATTATACTTAAGAGAATTATGTAACGGAATATCTGATGGCAATATACCTGATGTATTAGATGATCCATCTTGTGCATTCACAAGATGTGAGCAAAAAATTAATGTGGATATATAAAGTATTTTTTTAATCATAAATTATCTCATTACTGTAATTGTCCCCTTTTTAACAACTGTACTACTTCTAGAAATTATATAATAATAAATAAGTTCACTTGCTTGAGATGCAGAATCATTAGGCCAATCTGCATTATAACCTCCAGTTTTTTGGAAATCTATTTTTCCATTCGATGAGTATATAGTTACTTCTACATCATTTTCGCTAAATGAATTTGGTAAAACCCACGCATCATTTGCGACATTTCCTCCAGGTGTAATAACATTAGGGATTAATTCCGATAACGCTGCCGGTCCTCCGACCACAGCAATTTGTGTATCTGTAGTACATAAAGAAGTACTTATTCTGGCAAAATAATTTCCATCTTCTGTTACGGTTAACGTATTCGTTGTTTCGCCATCTATTAAAACTTCTTCCCCATTTTCAATTACATACCACTCATATGTGAAATTCACATTTAATGGCGCTGTCAACACAACAGACTCTCCAGGTTCTAAAACTGGAGGAGTAATATCCAATACTATATCGCTAGATAAAAAGTCAATAGGTAAATTATTAGAGACAGCATCTGGTAAACCTCCTGGTCTAAAAACAGCTCTTAATTCAAAACTTCCTCCGCTATCTGAACGACTAACATCTAACGACAAAGAAGTCTCACCAGTTGAGACTCCATCATTAAACCATTCGAAATCGAAAAAATTAAATTGTTCCGTTGTCAGTGGAACCCGATCTCCTGTCGAGGTTATTCCCACCATTTCGGTCAATGTAATTGTAATTGGATCCTGTTCACAATCAACAACTTCATCTGGCGCTATGACAATATCAAACCTTTCGGCTGATCTTATTATAGTTTCAGAAAACAACATTGTCATACATGGATCATCCGGAAATAGTGCATCAATCTCTATTCTATAATCCCCAACCCCATTTACTGGTACATCAAAAGTAATTGTTGGACCTGTTGTAATTCCTTGAATTAAAACATTTGTATCTCGTATCCATCTAAATGTACTTCCGATTGGGGCATCAGTTTCTACAGTTAAAGTTAATATCTGTGTTGGTAACAATATCAAACCTTCTGGAAGTGGAACTGTTATGCTTGAACCCTCATTAGTAACTGTTACTAAGTCGGTAGTTAGCGTACAATCATCACTTAATTCTATTCGTAAAGTATACTCTCCACCGAAATCATTATCAGGTAAAATTATATTTGGAGAAATTTCGCCATCTAGTTCTTCACCATCCTTTATCCACTGATAGTTATATGAAAAATCTATTAAGCTTGCTCTCAATTCTTTGAATTCATCAGGGCAAAATGAAAAATCATCATCCGTTACTATTGTAATATCATCAGGATTAATCAATGAAGCATCTACAGCATTCGATCTATTAAGGGGATTGAAAAAATTATTACATAATCCTAGTGGAACTCTTGCTATATATCTTCCTACTTCTGTAATTATTAAAGATGGGCTATTTTCTCCCGGAATTATCGCTCCATCCTTTAACCATTCCCATTTCAATGTATTAACATCAACATTGTTATCATTTTCATCTCTAACTTCAACAGCTATCTCTTTGGCAAATGAAGCTACATTACAAAAAATTATCTCATCTCTACCATTTAATATTATTTCTAAATTATCATCAAAAAAATGAAATGCTATTGCATCAGAGATTTCACTTGTTATATCAACCTCTGAAGCCCTTACCCGTAATCTGAAATCATCGCTATTGGCATTAGTAGGTACAGAAATATTTGTAAAATCTATATTAGAAGTAGCCGCAGTTCCATTATTTGGACCGGTAACTCTTCCTAATTCTGTTATATCCGATTGATTGGCAAAACTTCCTGTAGCATCTGAAAGTTCTAAAATAAATTCATTATTGGTTGGTAATGCATTACCAGGTGACAGTTCCGCAGTGAAATCAAAACCATTCGTCAAAGTACCACAAGCTTGAGGAGCCGAAGTAAGCGATGGCGGACCTATATTACGCTGCGCTTTGGCGACATGGATACCCATTGCCAAAACTATCATGACGATTAAGAGGTTAAGTCTTTTATTCATAGCTATCACATCAGTTAAATTTGTGTGAATATATGCAACATTAATCAAGCGATTTGGGGCGCTTGTTGATAATGTTGTTAATATAAATATTGTAAAGTCATAAAATTATGAATTAAAAATTTATATCAAACCAATTTTTCGTTTTTTTTTGTAATAATATTCTTACTCTGTTTTGAAGAGTATGATTACATCTCTAAAAACATAAAGTATTACTCGTAATTATTAATATTAAATCACTGATAATCATCAGTTTGTAATAAAAAATCATACCAAAAAAATTACCAGAAAAAACGTGTTTTTCTGTTTTTTACTTACAAAAATCAAAAATTATTTGAATGAAAAAGGGGAAAAAAAAATAATTCTTTGAGGTTGTGTGTTCATTAGAAACATCTAAAAAAGGCAGTTTTTGCCGATTAAGTGTACCATTTTTTTTGAATTATTAACCAAATTTAACGTTAATTATTACTCATAGGTCCGTCCTAAATATTACAAAAAGTACGTAGAGGAAAAAGTTATTATTTTTTTATATAAATATCATCTAAAAATGACATAATTATGATGAAAAAAACTTTTAAATATAGGGAAAATTCCCTAAAAAATTGCATAAAAAAACCCCGAAAACACTCCCGAGGTTTTTTACACTTTAAAAATCTAAATATTACTCATTAGATGTCTTTTCTCCATTAAGTTCTTCTATAATTTTATCCGTAAGATCTAACTCTTCTTTCGCATAAAACAAATTTTTCACTTCTGTTTCTCCATAGATATACGTATATCCATTTTTCTTACCATATTCTTTTATAAAACCCTCTACTTTTGAAATAATGGAGTCTATTTCAGCTTGACTACCTTGCTGAATTTCTTGCATTCTTGTTTGCTGTTCTCTTTGCAAGCCTTGTTGCTTCACCATCAATTCCTGCTCCTTCTTTTCTCTATTTGTTTGAGACATTGATTTCATAATATTTTGATATCCTTGTACCTCAATTTGAAATTGCTTTGCTTTCTCTTCTAATTCTGCACGTACTTCATTATTTTTCTTAGTCCACTTTTCTTTAGCGGTCTTCATCTCATTAAAATCAGATACTACTTTTGTATTATTTACAAAACCAGTTTTCTCAATTTGCTGATTGCAAGAAGTCAATCCTATTATCGCAATAGCAATCCATATAAAATTTCTCATTATTCTAAAATTTAGTTCTGCGCAAAAATATCAAAGTTAGATTGATGTTATACCTATAAGTACATCAAATTAATCTGATATAAGAAAAAACAATAGCAAAGGGGTTTACTATTGTAAAAATCAATAATTTTTGACTAAAAACCAACGATTTTAAGCCGTTTTTATAAAAAAGGAAAGAGTATTTCTACAAAACATTAAAAAACACCCTCAAAACTTCTTAAAAAAAGAAATCATCCGTTTTTAAGAATATAAATATGAGAAGAATATTCTTTTGATCCTTTTGCTTTAACATTAGAGAGAAAACCAATCCAAACTGCTCGAAAATAGTTCATCGCACCATTTTTATATTTCTCCGATAACAATGCAACATAAAACGAATCGAAAACCAACGGTACGATTTTCTTTAAGTTAATATTTTCTTTTGCAAAAAGCTTTTCTATTGATGTTTTAGAAAAATGCCATAAATGCCTTGGTACATCATAAGCCGCCCAAAATGATTTATAATAACCAGCGTCAAATGACTTAAAATTAGGAACCGCTATTATTATATATCCACCAGGTTTTACCAATCGTTTTAACTCTTTTACCTGAATCTCTAAATCAGGAACATGTTCTAATACATGCCACATAGTAACAACATCATAATTATGCGAAGGTAAATCAGTAGTATTTGGTTCTAAAATAATCTTCTTTTTTCGCGCAATTTCTCGAGCTTGTTCATTTGGCTCTACACCTTTTACCTGCCAACCTTTCAACCCAGCTTGCACTAAAAAATCTCCTGTTCCTCCACCTATATCCAAAAGAGTACCAGAACCTTGATTTAAACTCGATATTAATTTGACCTTTTTATTAAGTGAATATTTCTTAACTAAGTGATAAAGTTTCTCAAAAAAGCTTCGTTTAGAATCCGTATGAGAAATGTAATCATCACTTTCGTAATATTTACCTAAGTTTTCAACATCAGGTTTAGGCAATGTTATTAACATATCAAGATCCTTATCTTCATATAGCTTAAACTTTTCTCCAGAAACTGTAAAATCCTTACACTCTATATAAAAATCCAATTTTTCCTTATTCATTTTAAATCGAAAACTATTTTTTAAAATTACGCTGCACTTTTTAAACTACGTATAAAACAACCCAGCATTTTGTCAATTTTAAAACACTGAGATTATTCAAAACATTTTAAATCCAAATCAATTACATGTTCCACGTGGAACTATAATTTTGTAGCATCGTAAATTTCCACATCTAACATTTCACTTAGTGAATTTGCTATACTTAATGCTTTTTTATAATCACTAGTTCTATACAATGTAACTTTTCTGTTATCTGTAAAAAACCGTACAGCCAACTTATCATGTCTTTCTTTGGTTCCTATTCCACTAACAGCTCCCCATTCATTACTTGAACTTACGGAACCATAAAAAATAGAGATATAACTAGGAAACTCCAATTCCAAATTAGTCTTAAACAAAACATAACCAAAAACAGAAAATAGTTTTTGGTTATTAAAGTCTTTATTTATTTTATAAGATATTGAAAATCCAAAAACCAAGAATGAAACTATAAAAAAAAACACTCTTCCGAATAGTGGTTCAGAATCTAAAAACAATCCAAATACAGAAATAACAAGAACAATTGTGGTAAGAATTTTTCCTTTCAGTGCTCTTTCTTGTTTACATAGTACACTTTTCATTATCTACCCATATACACTAATAAAACAGAAATATCACTAGGTGAAACTCCACTAATTCTAGAAGCCTGAGAAATTGTAGCTGGTCTAATCTTACTCATTTTCTCACAAGCCTCGTAAGAAAGAGATTTTAACTTTGTATAATCAAAATCCTTTGGGATTTTAACATTCTCTAAACGATTAAGCTTATCAGCATTATTTTTTTCTTTTTCTATGTATCCAGAATATTTAACTTGTATCTCCGTCTGTTCTAATACTTCCTTATCGAGATTATTTTCTTCAATATAGTTCGACACTTTGCTAAAACGTTTCATGTCATCTAATGTAATCTGAGGACGCGCAAATATTTTAAACATCTTACCGCTTTGACTAATCGGTGAAGACTTTTTGTCTTCCAAAACAGGATTTGCTTCAATAGGTCCAACACTAGTTTCTCTAAAAAAGTTAACAAACGCTTTTGCCTGCTTTTCCTTCTGCTCCATTCTTTTTAATCGCTCATCTTTAGCCAAACCAATTCTATGAGACATAGGTGTTAGTCTAAAATCCGCATTATCTTGTCTTAATAACGTTCTATACTCAGCTCTGGAAGTAAACATACGATAAGGCTCCTCTGTACCCTTAGTAATCAAATCATCAATAAGAACTCCTATATAAGCCTCGCTTCTTTTTAGTGTAAACTCATCCTGTTCTTTAACCTTAAGAGCAGCATTTATCCCAGCCATTAAACCTTGAGATGCTGCTTCTTCGTAACCAGTAGTACCGTTAATCTGTCCAGCAAAAAATAATCCTGAAACCAATTTAGTCTCTAATGTGTGCGTTAATTGCGTTGGTGGAAAATAATCATACTCTATTGCATATCCTGGTCTAAAAAACTTTACGTTTTCAAATCCTACCACAGATCTCAACGCTTTAAACTGAACATCTTCTGGTAAGGATGTAGAAAAACCATTTACATAAACCTCGACTGTATTCCACCCTTCTGGTTCGATAAACATTTGATGTCTTTCCTTATCAGCGAATCTATTTATTTTGTCCTCAATCGAAGGACAATATCTTGGTCCAATACTTTTTATTCTACCATTAAACATTGGAGATCTATCAAAACCCTCTCTTAACAAATCATGCACTTCTGTAGAAGTATACGTCATATAACACGATCTCTGATTTACTAATGGTTTAGATAAATCAGAATAACTAAACTTTTCGGGATTATCATCACCAGGTTGTTCAGTCATTTTGGAATAATCCAATGACCTTCCATCAACTCTAGGAGGTGTACCAGTTTTCATTCTTCCTGAATCAAATCCTAAATCAACTAATTGTTCTGTAATTCCTGTAGCCGCTCTTTCACCTGCTCTTCCTCCACCAAATTGCTTTTCACCAATATGAATCAATCCATTCAAAAAAGTTCCATTAGTTAACACAACAGTCTTGGCTTTTACCTCAATTCCTAATGAAGTTCTTACACCTTTGATTTTATCATTTTCTACAATAAGTCCACTTACCATATCCTGATAAAAATCCAAATTCGGCGTTTGTTCTAATAAAAGCCTCCACTCTTCTGCAAACCTCATTCGATCGCTTTGAACCCTTGGACTCCACATTGCTGGTCCTTTTGACTTATTCAACATTTTAAACTGAATAGCCGTTCGATCACTTACGATACCACTGTATCCTCCTAACGCATCAATTTCTCTAACAATTTGTCCTTTTGCGATTCCTCCCATCGCAGGATTACAACTCATTTGAGCTATATTCTGTAGATTCATTGTTATCAACAACGTACTACACCCTAAATTTGCGGCTGACGCCGCAGCTTCGCTCCCAGCGTGTCCAGCACCAACTACTACTACATCATACTCTTTATCAAACATAACACTATAATTTGTTCCACGTGGAACACTCTCTTTATTAAAAAATAAAATGTTCCACGTGGAACATTAATAAATGAAAAGCTAAAGATGTTCCACGTGGAACATCTTTAGCTTTTCATTTTCCTTTTGTCTCATAAGAATTTCTTCATCCTTGGTTTTGTCCTTATATCCACAAAAATGCAACACCCCATGAACAATCACTCTTCTCAATTCATCAACAAAACTTACACCATAATGATCAGCATTTTCCGAAACTCTTTCCAAAGAAATAAAAATATCTCCAGCAATAATATTTCCTAAACCATTACCAAAACTAATTATATCGGTATATGTATCATGGTTCAAAAAATCCTGATTTATTTGTAACAAATATTCATCATCACAAAAAATATAATTGATCTCTCCTAGCTTCTTTTCTTCAGAAATCAAAACCTTTTCCAACCAAGAGTTTATAGCCCTCTCATCAACATCGTAACCAGTAATTTCGTAAAAATAATTAATCATTAGTCTTTCTAAAATATTCCTGCACTTTACGCTTATAATTCTCGCGCAAAGGTAATACTTGTCTGTTTAATATTTCTGTTGTATTAAAATATTGTTTAGCCTTTAATATTTGTTCATTATTATCATTACTAAATTTCTTATTATTGCTTCTACTTTCTCTTTTATCCTCTTCTCCTTGTTCTATAGTAGCATCCTCTAATTTGAGCAATTCATGTTTTAAATCCATCATCTTACTCAAGGTGTTATTATTAAAACCTTTCTCCAGCAACTCACCCTCAATCTGCTCCATTTTATTTAAAAGCCCACTTCCTTTTCCTTTTCCTATTCCTTCCTTCTTCAACTTATCTTCTAATGCGTTACGCAATTGTTGCTGTTGTTTATATATCTCATATAACTCACCATTCATATCTTCCTTTTGCATCTCAGATTCACCTTGACCATCGCTTCCATTATTCCCGTTCTTTCCTTTTTCTTTTCCTCCTTTTCCTTTTCCTTTTTCCCCATCTTCACCAGATGATCCACTATTAGATTCCCCTTTCTGCTGACCTTCTTTTTTTCCTTTTCCTTTTTCAGCACCTTCCTTCATTTTCTCGTTTAACTCTCCTTGCTTTTTAATGATATCAGGCAATTGAAATCCCTTTGATTTATTCCCACTTTTACCTTTTCCTTTAGCAGACATACTATTTTGCATCTGATCCAAAATTATACTTAGAAAATATGCCAGATCATTAGAACCTGTTACAGCATACTGCTGATTTGCCGTTCCCTGAATCACTTGATTCTCCGCCAAACGCTCTAATGACTTGTCTAAATTAAACTCTATATCCGTAAGCTTACCTGTCACTTCATCAGAAATTTTAGGCCTACGCAATGCTAATGCATACAAACTATCATCTATATGGATAAAATTTTCTCTTAATACACTTTGCTTTTTTAATTTACCAGAATATGTTGGGTTATCATTATTAATTCCCTTAAACTCTTTCATCAATCCCTCTTGTTCCATAGAGAAATCAACCAAGTTGTCTAAAATTTGTCTCAACATTTCCATATCCTCTTGTTCCTGTTCTCCTCCACCCATCTGCATTTGCATCTGCATACCCTTGCTCATTTGCTTCATTTTTTCAGCTGCACTCTTTTGATTTTTCTTAGCCTCAGATTTATTTTCTTTTTCCAAATTATCACTCGCATCTTCTTGTTCCTTTGTCACATCCTCCTCATCTTTTTTATTCTCATCCAACTTCATTGGCTTCTTTAATTCTTCATTATCCTTTCTAAGATCCTCCATCTCTTCCTTAAACTTTTCGAACTCTTTGTTTAAATCCTCCTGCTTTTCTTTTGTGTTTTCCTCTCCCTTTTCAGACAATTCCTCCTGCTTCTCAGCCATTTCGTTCAACTTATTAGCTAACTTTTCATGCTTTTCTATTACATAATACCTTTTCGTTAATTCTAATAATTGTTCCAAATTTTTCTTTAAATTCTTATTCTCCTTTGCAAGTTCCTCAAGCTTCTCCGTCAACTCCTCCTTTTGTAATTTTTCTGCTATCTTATTTATCTCATCCAGAAGCTTTTCATTTTTCTTTAGCTTTTGTTCGTTTCGTTCTAACATTTCCTTTAATGCATCTTTAAAAGGTTCCTCTTCCTTTTTATCTTCCATCTGCTCCAAATTGTCCTTCAACTTTTTTGAGAAATTCTGCATCATCTTTTCCTGTTCCTTTTGCCTTTTTAAATAATCCTCGAGCTTCTTTTTGTCATTATAATCCAATTGCTTCTTCTCCTTCTGAAGCTTACTAATACTCTTTAAATCCTGTTCTTGAGACTTAAACTTTTTTAATGATTTATTTAATCCAGATATAGCCTGATTCTGTTCATTAAGTTTTTTCTCCTCCTCTTCGTTAGTAGTCAATTTTCTATAACTAAAAACTTGGCTTTTGGTGCTTTTACTATTACTAATTTGATCGTTATCAAATACCTCAAAATAAAACTCATAATTAACTCCTTCCTTTAAATCCAAATTTCCAGGAAACACATGAATAAATTCATCAAAAACCGTAGAATTTATTACTATATTCTTTGTTTCTTTATTTGATTCTTGATCGCTATCATAATACACCAACCTTAAACCATTGAGACCATAATCATCGCTAACTCTACCAAAAAAATACATAGTGCTATTATCAACAGTATCTTTTTCTGCAGTCAGCTTAATTTCTGGATATTGGTCTTTAACAACATTTATATTAAAAGAAATATTATCATAATCATACACATTTTTATTAGACGTTGTTATCCGATAATCCCAATTACCATACAAAACATTTTCATACTTAAAGTTAGAATCACTCTTGTCGAAAACATAAGCAGAATCCGTAGTAACCATTTTAACCTTTTCAGTATTTCTAGTTCGAACTTTCCACTCCACTTTTGTTCCTTCAGGCACAATTGCATTACCAGAACTTTGTAAAGTTTCATCCTTTTTTTTAGTATAAGAAGGATAATCCAATTCCATAACAAAATCCAACAATGTTGGTACTGGTACAACTTCTAATTCATATTCTTTTGAAACAACATCATTAGAAGACAAAACAAAATCTATAGAATTTTTTGGTTGCGTGAATATATATTCATAGGACCCAACACCTGTATTCTTCAAAAAATAAATCTCCTCATTATATTTTATCTGAACATCTTCAGGAAGGATATCACCAACTGTTTTAACCTGCAATAAAAAATCCTTGTTTTCCAAAGCATTTAAAGATTTATTAACTACAAAAAACTGAAATGGTGCAGGAGGCTCATATGCGGTTTCATAATTAACTACACGTTTATAACTCTCCGAAAACCAGCTACCGCTATTAAATAAACTTACTAGTAAAAAAACCACAATCGGAATCAAAGCAAATTTTAAATATTTTGCGTTTTTCTTAAAATCTATAGCCAACTTAAACGGTATAGGTTTTAACTCCAAAGACTTTTGTTCTATACTTGCCAATAGTAAGGATGAAGAAGAAGAATCATTATTTAACTGTAGTAGGTTTAATAATTTATCATTAACATTAGGAAAATGGTCACCTATAATCTTTGATGCGTTTTCATAATTAATTCCATTCGCTATCTTTAATAACTTAGCAGTTGGTATCAAAATAAACTTTACAAACAGGGAAATTTCCACAACAACAAACAACCAAAATAGAACGGTCCTCCAGGTACTATTTAGCCAAAACGCATATTCTACTAACAACGTAATCAAAAAATATAATACTCCAATAGCAAAAAAAAGTATAATACCTTTTATCAATTCATTGATATAGTATTTTCTAATAAACTGCTCTAATTTCTCCTTTATGAATTCAAAACTACCCATAACTCTCTCATTTTCTATTTCAGTAATCTATAAAACTACAACTTTATTTCTTATAGATTTGTTATATTTATTATAATTCAAACCCCTATACTGTAACTTATTATGAAAGATTTAAAATATATATCCGCATACACCATTCCTGTTGTTGCATTTCTAAGCATATGGTTACAAGGAATCTATACCTATTTAACTCCTGTATATGTGTTTGGACTTATTCCTTTCTTGGAATTATTTACATCTAAATCAAGTGAAAACCTAGAAGAAAATCTTCGTTTATCCAAATCCAAAAAACGTCTTTTTGATTGGTTACTTTACATAAATCTTCCTCTGATTTATTCCATCTTATTTTATGCTATCTATACCGTTACTAACAATGAACTATCTATGTCGGAAATTGTAGGTATCATTATATCTACAGGAATAGTACTAGGCGCTAATGGTATTAACGTAGGCCACGAATTAGGTCATCGTTTTACAAATGAAAGATTTATAGCCAAGGCATTACTACTACCATCCCTATACATGCATTTTTACATTGAACACAATTTTGGTCATCATCAAAAAGCCGCTACCACAGAAGATCCAGCTACTGCTAAATACAATCAACCAGTATATTTGTTCTGGATTACATCCGTTATCGGTCAATATATAAGTGCTTGGAAAATTCAAATTAAATTGTTGAGCAAAAACAATGTTTCTTTTTTTTCCTTCACAAACGATATGTTTTGGTATTTAATTATTACAACATTATACCTAGGATCCATCTATATCTTTTTTGATCTCTATGGTTTTTATGTCGCAATTTCTAGTGGAGCTATTGGATTCCTTTTACTAGAAACTATAAACTACATAGAGCATTATGGCCTTAAAAGAAACAAAAACTCATCAGGCAGATATGAAAGAGTAAGAGAAATTCACTCTTGGAACTCTAATCACCTATTAGGACGTATATTACTTTTTGAACTTACAAGACATAGTGACCACCACTATCGTGCATCAAAAAAGTATCAAATTCTTGATCATCATGATAACAGTCCACAACTTCCATTTGGTTACCCAACTTCTATGGTAATTGCTCTTCTTCCTCCTCTTTGGTTCATACTTATGAATAAAAGAGTACCCACCGATATGAAACCATAAAAAGTTCTAGTTTGTTACATACATTTATTAGACAAAATCTTTTTTAAACACTTATTATAGATCGTATCTTTGCCTTCACTTTTGCACGTCTTATTCAGCAAAAAACAAAGATTATGACAAAAAACATTAGGGTACGATTCGCCCCAAGTCCAACTGGACCTCTTCATATCGGAGGAGTAAGAACTGCTTTATTTAATTATCTTTTTGCTAAAAAAAACAAAGGAACATTTGTTCTTAGGATAGAAGATACTGATCAAAACAGATATGTTCCAGGTGCCGAAAACTATATAACCGAATCATTAAACTGGTGTAATATCCCATTTGATGAAGGCCCAGGTAAAGAAGGTAATTTCGGTCCATACAAACAAAGTGAAAGAAAGCACTTATATAAACAATATGCAGATCAATTAATAAAAAATGGTCACGCTTATTATGCTTTTGATACATCAGAAGAGCTTACTGAGCACAGAAAAGATCATGAAGCAAAAGGTAAAACCTTTATTTATAATTGGCATAATAGATCCAAGTTAAATAATTCGTTGTCCCTCTCAGAAAACGAAACACAACTAAAAATTGAATCTGGTGATCCATATGTCATACGTTTTAAATGTCCTACAGATGAAACTTTACATTTAACTGACGAAGTACGTGGAGATATTACCATAGATACTAATATATTAGACGATAAAATATTGTTTAAAAGTGATGGAATGCCCACTTATCATCTTGCCAATATAGTAGATGATCACTTAATGGAAATCACTCATGTTATTCGCGGAGAGGAATGGTTACCTTCCTTGGCTCTACACGTACTATTGTATAGATCTCTAGAATGGAAAGCTCCTAGCTTCTCTCATCTACCTCTAATACTAAAACCAACAGGCAAAGGAAAATTAGGTAAAAGAGATGGAATTACCGGTGGATTCCCTGTTTTTCCTTTACAATGGACAGATCCTAAAACTAATGAAGAGGCCTCTGGATATCGTGAAGATGGATATTTACCTGAAGCAGTCATTAATATGCTTGCTTTTCTTGGTTGGAATCCCGGAACAGAACAAGAACTTTTTTCTTTAGAACAACTGATAAATGAGTTTGATCTGACTAGAGTTAACAAAGCCGGAGCAAAATTTGATCCTGAAAAAACTAAGTGGTTCCAACAACAACACTTTCAGCAAGCCGATAATACCGTACACGTGGAACAATTACAACAAATACTTTCTGAAAATAATATTTCTACTTCTTATGATCTAAACGAAGTAGTAGAACTTATAAAAGAAAGAGCCGTTTTTTCTAAAGATCTCTGGCACCTTAGCAAGTTTCTGTTCATTGCTCCTTCTGAATACGATGATAAGGCTACTAAAAAAGCTTGGAAACAAGAAACTCCTGATTTAATGCATGAACTCACTCGAATAATTAGTGATATTCATGATTTCAAATCAGAAAACATTTCTAATACAGTAAAAAGCTGGATAAAATCTAAAGAAATTGGATTTGGTAAAATTATGATGCCTTTACGAATTGCTTTAGTAGGATCTTTACAAGGTCCTGATATTTTTAGAATTATGGAAATTATTGGTAAAGCAGAAACTCTAAAACGAATCGAAGCTATTATAGAAAAACTATAATACTTATAAATTTATAAATTATAAGAAGACCCTTTTATCATGCTTAGATAAAAGGGTCTTTCTCTTGTTAGTTGTAACAATTTACAATAAACATATACTTATATAATAAACATTCTAAATAATGTCAACTATGGGAAAGCAATATAAAGTTCTTAAATTATCAAATTTATGGTCAACCGAAAAACTACGCAAGCAAGCTGAAGACACTCTAAATAAAGCTTCGCAGGAAGGATGGGAAATTATCTCAGTCGCTTTCGGAACTTCTAGTAGTTCAGGCATGTCCACTGCAATGATAACTATAGCAAAATAATATAAAATGATTTACAATTAATTAGTAACTTCATTTCAACTATTAACTTTTAATATAAAAAACAATGGGACTATATCTAATACCGTTAGTGATATTCGGTTTTATAATTCTTATATCAGGAATATTCACCGTAAAACAACAGACCTCAGCTGTCGTAGAACGCTTTGGTAAATTTTTGAGCATTAGAAACTCTGGACTACATTTCAAAATTCCAATTTTTGATCGAATCTCTGGTAGAATAAATCTAAAAATTCAACAATTAGATGTTCTAGTAGAAACGAAAACTAAAGATGATGTTTTTGTTCGTTTAAAAATATCAGTACAGTTCCAGGTAATTAAAGCTAAAGTATATGATGCATTTTATAAATTAGAAAACCCGCATGATCAAATTACTTCATATGTATTTGATGTAGTTCGTGCCGAAGTTCCTAAAATGAAATTAGATGATGTATTTGAAAGAAAAGATGATATTGCCATTGCAGTAAAACAAGAGCTTAATGAAGCTATGGTAAACTATGGTTATGATATTATCAAAACATTAGTTACTGATATAGATCCAGATCTTCAAGTAAAAGAAGCTATGAATAGAATTAACGCTGCAGAACGTGAAAAAGTTGCAGCCGAATATGAAGCGGAAGCGGAACGTATAAAAATAGTAGCTAAAGCTCGTGCTGAAGCAGAGAGTAAGAGATTACAAGGTCAAGGTATTGCTGATCAAAGGAGAGAAATTGCTAGAGGTTTAGAAGAAAGTGTTGATGTTCTAAATAACGTGGGTATTAATTCTCAAGAAGCCTCTGCTCTTATTGTAGTAACACAGCACTATGACACACTACAATCTATAGGAGAAGAAACCAATAGTAATTTAATATTATTGCCTAATTCCCCACAAGCCGGAAGCGATATGTTAAATAATATGATTGCCTCATTTACTGCCTCAAACCAAATAGGTGAAGAAATGAAGAAACAAAATGCAAAAAAAGGTATCGGTGGAAAAAAACCCGATGCATAGAATTATCTTATAAAATAACAAAACCCGATCACATATTACGATCGGGTTTTATTTTTTACAGGTTTAATAAAAATCTATGTTCACAAATCACTAATTTTGCTAAAAATTGAATTGGACGGTTTTAAGAGCATTTTAATAGTAAAGCGATAAGAATATATTATGCAACTTTTATTTTCCCTTACAGTCTTTAATATAAACCCATTTTTAATAGGGAAAAACTATATAAAAATTAATAGTATAGTTTTTTCTGATATAACAAAAAAATAGTTTTTACAACAAATAAAAATGAAAAATTACCTATTTATACTTCTTTTGATTTCGGGAAGCGTTTTTTCCCAAAATGTTAATACATTAAAAAAACAAGCAATCCGAGATGCAAAAGCTATTTCTGAAGCTTCTCTTAAAAAAGATGTAAATACTCTTTTAGACTACACACATCCAAAAATTTTTAAAAAATATGGTGAAGAGCAATTAAAAAATGATATTGAACAAGTATTTAGAACAATGACTGCTCAAAAGATTAAAATTGTTAGTTCAAAAGTTAATGGCGTATCAGAAATAAAAAAAGAAAAAAAAGAATATCGATGTCTAGTTAAGAATACTATAAAAATGGATTTTAACGGACGCGATGTCACATTAAAAAGTTCTTTATTCGGTTTTTATGACAAAAAGAAAGAGAAATGGTACTTTATAGAATCTAATAAACTACTTGATGATGAGGAAACAAAAAAAATATTTAAAAATTTCGAAACAGAAATTGAAATACCTCAAGATGAGCATATAGCTGCTGATTACTAGATAAAAAAAGAGATGAACATTATATTCATCTCTTTTTTTATTTAATAATATATACTTCTATCTAATATTATATTTACTAGCTAAAATTTGTGCTTCTTTACTTAAAAGTTCATTAGCATCTTCTTTTCCTTTTAATAGAAAATCCATAGCTTCTTTATCTGGATTTATATTTTTAGTTTCTAGAACAACACCTAATGCCAAAGTTACTACAATACGAGTACCTATCTTTTTAGCGGCAGTAGCATAAAGTGAAACCAATTCGTCTATTTCTACTTTTTTCGCAGCTTCTAAAATTTTTATTTTAAGCGCTTCTCTCTTCTCTTCAGGTAAATTAGTATACTTCTTCCCTGCTCTCTTAATTTCATCTATTGCAAGTACTTCTCGTTGCTTATTAGGTTGTGGTTTGTTGCCATTATTCGCTTGTTTATTCGAAACAGGTTTAACTTTAGCCCAAGTATCCCTAAGACCTACAGTTTTATTAAAAACTAAAGAATCCGATTTACTATCTGGGTCTACATTAAAATAACCTAACCTTTGAAATTGAAATTGTTCTAGTAGATCGACCTCTTTAAGACTTGGTTCTACGTAACCCGTAATAACATTTAAAGAACTAGGATTAATAAAATCCATAAAATCCTTTTCCTTATGACTATCTGGAGCTTCATCATTAAACAAACGATCATATAACCTAATCTCTGCTTTAATAGCGTGTTTTATAGATACCCAATGCAATGTTCCCTTAACATTACGCTTTGATTCCTCCGTACCACTACCCGACTTACTTTTAGGATCATATGTACATTGAATTTCTATGACATTTCCTTCATCATCTTTAATAACACTTTCACCTTTAATTATAAATGCATTTTTTAAACGAACTTCTTTTCCTAATGTCAATCTAAAATATTTTCGACCAGCTTCTTCCTTAAAATCTTCTCTTTCTATATATAATTCTTTTGAAAAAGGAATTTCTCTAGAACCTGCTCTTTCATCTTCAGGATTATTCTCCGCTTCTAACCATTCTTCTTCATTATCAGGATAATTAGTAATTACTAATTTTACTGGATCCAACACCGCCATTACTCTAGGAGCTGTTTTATTAAGATCTTCTCTTACACAAAATTCTAATAAAGAAACATCTATAACATTTTCTCTTTTAGCTACACCTACAGTTTCTACAAACTTCCTAATAGAAGCAGGAGTATATCCCCTTCTTCTTAAACCAGAAATAGTAGGCATTCTTGGATCATCCCAACCTTTTACTATACCATCATTAACAAGTCGTAACAACTTACGTTTACTCATTATTGTATAACTCAAATTAAGTCGCGCAAATTCCCTCTGTTTTGGTCTTATAGTCTCATTATCATAAATTTGATCCAAAAACCAATCATACAGTTTTCTATGTGGCTTAAATTCTAAAGAACACAATGAATGTGATATATTTTCAATATAATCACTTTCTCCATGAGTCCAATCATACATAGGATATATACACCACTCATCACCCGTTCTATGATGAGACTTCTTTAATATTCTATACATCAATGGATCACGCATCAACATATTAGGATCCTCCATATCAATTTTGGCTCTAACTACATGTGCTCCTTCATCAAATTCACCTGCTTTCATTCTGTTAAATAAGTCCAAATTTTCTTCTACTGATCTATCTCTAAAAGGGCTATTAATACCAGGTTCTGTGGTAGTTCCTTTCTGTTCAGCAATTTTCTCCGAAGATTGGCTATCCACATATGCTTTTCCCTCTTTAATCAACATTATAGTCCAATCATATAATTGCTGAAAATAATCAGAAGAATAACATTCTTTATCCCATTGATATCCTAACCAAGAAATATCCTTTTTAATAGCATCTACATACTCTTGTTCTTCTTTTGCTGGATTTGTATCATCAAAACGAAGATTTACAGGCGCATCATAAGTCAAACCTAAACCAAAACTAATTCCTATAGCTTTAGTGTGACCAATATGTAGATATCCATTAGGTTCTGGAGGAAAACGAAAGCGTAAATCCTTTGGATTCATTCCATTCGCTAAATCTTCTTCTACAATATGTTCTAAAAAATTGAGTGATTTTTTTTCTTCTGTCATTGGATAAAAATAAAATACAAAACTACCTAATATTTCTAATGATACACAACAATTGTTTCATATCTATTTCAATGTTACACTATGAATACATAAAAGGGTTATTTTCCTGTAAATTCTTTTCAAAGATTCTATTACCTTTGAAAAAAAAATTTGTGGGTTTAATTACGCTTAAAAACATCAAGATATATGCATATCACGGATGTCTGGTTGAAGAAAAAAAAATTGGTTCTGATTATAGAGTTGATTTAAAAATTAAAGCTAATTTAAATACATCTGCTAAATCAGATAATCTTTCTGATACTGTTGATTATGTGCATCTTAATCACATTGTAAAAGAAGAAATGGCTATTCGTTCTAAACTATTAGAACATGCTGCAGAACGAATTTTAACTCGTATATTAAAAGAGTTACCTTTAGTGAATAAAGCGACGGTTGATGTTTCTAAAATTAACCCACCTATAGGCGGTAATGTACAAATGGTTACAATTACTAGGAGTAAAAAAAGATAAATAAATCTGAAGTAACCATAAATTTTTTTACATTTGCCCTCGAAGATGAAAAGGGTGTCGTGGCCGAGTGGCTAGGCAGTGGTCTGCAACACCATCTACAGCGGTTCGAATCCGCTCGACACCTCAAAAAAAAGTCCTGTAAAAATTACAGGACTTTTTTTATTAAAAACCGGATTCCGGTTTAATTTTTTCAATCTTATCTTGAATTCTTTTTTCCATAGTTTCTGGCAAAACCCCTTTTATGATAAGAAAAACTCCAAAAACAACCATAATAATACTAATAGTTCTTTTTATTAAATAAGTACGTTTAGGTGTTAATTTTCTTTTTAAACGTTTTGCTAACAACATTTTAAGCACATCTATAAATAAATATGTCCCTAAAACCATAGCAAAAAAGATAAAAATCCTATTGGTATTCATATCCATCTGAGGTCCTGCAACCACAATAATTCCAATCCAAAAACCTAAAACTCCAATATTTATGAAATTCAATAAAAATCCTTTAAAAAAAAGCACAAAATAATTGTGCTTATTTATAATCTCAACTGAAGTATCCCTAAGTTTATTGTAATTTTTTCTTTCCTTAATAAATGATATTGCACCATAGGTAGCTAATAACATGCCTCCAAAAACAAACAAAGCAGGATCATCTTTTATTTTTTCTAAAATCTGATTCGTACTAAAATATGCTATTAAAATAAAAACAATATCAGCAAATATCACTCCTAGATCGACTGCTAAAGCTGCTCTAAATCCTTTTATAGCCGCGGTTTCTAGTAATACAAAGAATACTGGCCCAATTAAAAAGGCTAATATAAATCCTAAAAATATAGCTGCTTGAGCGTCTTGAAACATAAAATGTAAGCGTATTTCTTACAAAGTTAGAAAATACTACTTAGTTTACCTCTATAATCTTACCACCAAAAACTTTTTTTCCATCCACTTCTTTTGGATTTCCATAAATTCTAATCGTACCTCCTGCAGCTGTATTTGCTTTTACATAATCACTAGCATTTACATTTGCTCTTCCACCAGCACTAATTTTAACCTGTGTGCTTCTAGTTTTTAAATCTTCTGCAATAAATTGTCCTCCTGCTTTTACGGTAACTTCTTGTTCATCTACTTTTCCTTCTAAATGCAATCCACCACCACTTACAGCTCGTGCTAATAATTTTTCTGCTTCAATCTCTGCATATATATCACCACCCTCTTGAGCTCGTAAATCTAATTCACCGCCAATAAGTACTTCTTTAACCATTATTTTTGCCCCTTCATTTACATCTAACTTCTTGATATCAGTATAATAAACAATAACCTTTGTATCATTATTATCCCAAGTATTACTTAAAGACATCTTAATTTTAAGTACGTTATCCTTAATAACAACATCCACTTCTTTTCTACTAATTCCTGAAACTTCTACTTTATTTTCAGATCCCTTAATGAGTTTCACTTCTATTTTATCAAAGACTTTAAGTTCATTAAAATCTCCAACATTTTTTGTTATAACCTTTTGTGCGTTTAATAAGGATACCACAAATAATAACGAAAGAAATATTACTTTTTTCATTTCCTAAATAAATTTAAAATTGATAAATGTGTGATTTATATTTTGATTAACGATTACTATTATTCTTTATTCTATTTCTTGTTTACTTCCTAATAATGTAAAATCCAAATGCCTTTTTACAAGATCTGCATTTTTCACTTTCACATATACTTCATCGCCTAATTGATAAGTTTTTTTAGAATTTTGACCAACTACAGCATATTCATCTTGATCAAATATATAATGATCATCATTCATATCCTTTAGTCTAATCATTCCTTCACATTTATTGCTAATAATTTCTACATAAATACCCCATTCAGTTACACCAGAAATTACTCCAAGAAATTCTTCATTTTCATGATCTTTCATGAATTTAATCTGCATATATTTTATAGAATCTCTTTCTGCACTTGCAGCTAAATTTTCCATAGAGCTACTATGATTACATCGTTCTTCATATTCCTCTTCTGAAGCTGATTTTCCACTATCTAAATAATGTTGTAACAAACGATGTGCCATAACATCAGGATAACGTCTTATTGGTGAAGTAAAATGAGAATAATAATCAAAAGCTAATCCATAATGTCCAATATTATGAGTTGTATACTCCGCCTTACTCATACTTCGTATTGCTAATGTATCTACTAGATTTTGTTCTTTTTTTCCTTGAACATCCTTTAATAAACCATTTAATGAACTTGTAGTAGTCTTACGATCTCTTAAATCTAATTTATAACCAAAGCGACCAATTACATTCTGCAATGCAGCAAGTTTTTCGTCATTAGGTTCATCATGGACTCTATATACGAAAGTTTTCTTTGGATTTTGTTTTCCGATGTATTCTGCGACCTTCTTATTAGCAAGTAACATAAACTCTTCAATAAGCTTATTAGCGTCCTTAGAAGTCTTAAAAAACACTCCCACGGGATTGTTTTCTTCATTTAAGTTAAACTTTACTTCTACTTTATCAAAGGAAATAGCTCCTTGTCCCATTCGTTTAGCACGCATTATTTTAGCTAACTCATCCATTTTTAATACTGCTTCTGCTATTTTTTGATCTGCTTTATATTCTTTTCCAGTTAAAGAAATATCTTTTGGTATAACATTATCATTGGTTTCTATGATATGCTGAGCCTCTTCGTAAGCAAAACGTGCATCTGAATAAGTAACAGTTCTTCCGAACCATTGATTTTTAATTTCTGCTTTATCGTTTAATTCAAAAACAGCAGAAAATGTATACTTCTCTTCATGTGGTCTTAAGGAACAAGCATTATTAGATAAAACTTCTGGTAACATAGGCACTACCCTATCCACTAAATAAACAGATGTTGCTCTTTCATAAGCTTCATCATCTAAAATCGTTCCTGGTTTTACGTAATGCGATACATCTGCAATATGTATTCCTATTTCATAATTACCGTTTTCTAAAACTTCAAACGATAATGCATCATCAAAATCTTTCGCATCTTTAGGATCAATTGTAAACGTTAATATTTTACGCATATCCCTACGCTTTTCAATCTCAGCATCCTGAATTGAAGTATCTAAATCATTAGCAAAAGTTTCTACTTCTTCTGGGAACTCATACGGTAATCCGTATTGCGCTAAAATTGAATGAATTTCTGTATTATGTTCTCCAGGCTTACCTAGAACTTTTATTACTTTACCAAATGGAGAATCTGCTTTTTCTGGCCAATCCTCTAATTTAACCAATACTTTATCTCCATTTTCGGCATTTTTTATTTTATTCTTTGGAATAAAAATATCCGTATACATTTTACCATCTTGCATATTTACAAATGCATAATTTTTCTGTATCTCTATAACGCCAACAAATTCATCTTTCTTTCTAGAAATTATTCTAGAAATTTCTCCTTCACTCTTACCTCTTCTTTTTCTTTTGTAAACATACACTTCTACCTCATCACCATTAAGAGCTTTATTAAGGTTATTATTTGGAATAAAAATATCATCTTCTAAATCTTCCACTATCACATATCCAGTTCCTTTTGATGTAATTTCTAATACTCCAGAATACGTATTAATATTGGGTACAATTTTAAATTTACCTCGATCAATTTCCTCTATTTCTTTTTTTGCTGCAAGTTGTACTAACTTTTTAATAATTTGATTACGACTACTAGGGTCATCTACCCCAAATTTAGCTGCAATCTGTTTATAATTAAATGTTTTAGTAGGTTCTGCTTTAAGTATTTTTAGTATTCCTCTGGTAATATTTTCTATTTTAGGAGACTTTTTTCCTCTTCTTCTTTTTCTTTTCATTAATGTCTTTTAAATAATATCATATAAAATTACAGCTTATCTTTTAACATATCTTGTTTTCTATATAAACTTTTATTAAATATTGAATTTTGTTATTGTTTATAGTTAAAAAAATATATTATCTGTAAATCAATAGATTACAAATAATTAATATCAACAAATCTTGTTATTTTTCTTAAAATTTACTTAATTTTAATATACCAAGATTGTTATTTATTCGTTTGGGGTTAAGTATATGACATATAAAATCAAAAAAATTCATAAGATTATATTCCTATTCTTACTAATATTTTTAGTGGGTATATATTATTCTACGGTTTATATAGGAAATACAATGGATCAAAAAACAGATACCGACGAAAAATCAGAAATCAATGGAGGTATACATTCTGATAAGGAAGCTACACAAATCAACTAATTGTTTTTTTAGATAATTTGTATATTTAGATAATCTATTACCTGGATTATTTCTATGAAAGATTTTATTACAATTGCCACCTTTACTTATCCAAACGATTATGCAATATTACGACTTCTTTTGGAAAGAGAAGGAATTTCTTATTTTTTTGAGAATGAAACAATGATAGGAGTTTTTCCATTTTACTCCAATGCATTAGGAGGAATCAATCTAAAAATTCATTCTAAAGATAAAATAAGAGTTCAAGAAATAATAGATGATCTTAATTCTAATTCTCATCTAAGAATTATCTAAGAATCATAAATTCTATTTTAAAGTAGTTTTCAACATATATTATATATAATACTTTTTTTTTCTTTAAATTTAAAAAATAAAATAGTGATTATTATGTAGTGTTGATAGCGGTATAACTTTTGTAAATTTTAGTTGCTTATTAAGTTAGTTTAATTTTTCAAAACTATATTAACAACATATGAAATGGTTAAGTTGTTGAGAATCTTATAAAACTAGATTTTAATTAACAGCTGTTCATAGTTTATAAACACATGTTTTTATTAATATTTTTACGGAAAAACCATAGTTAATAACAATGAATTAATGTTTAAAAACTTCGCAAGAAAAAGATGCTAATAAATTTTGATTTGTGATAACTAACCTTGTATTCTAATAATAATTAAAAGAACCAAAAAAAGTTTCTCAATTTTAGGAACTATTTATCCACATCTAATGTTAACACACTATAAGGAGTTATTAACATTGAGGTAACATTAAGGTAATTTATTGATTTTTTGAACTTTACTTTTTTTCTTTGAATTATCTTTGTCATTAATAAGTAATCTGAAAAAATCTATAAATAATTTAAAACTTAAAAGTTGTGAAAATAGCTATCGGAAATGATCACGCAGGGACCGAGTATAAATTTGAAATAATAACTTATTTAGAATCTCAAGGTATAGAGGTTATAAATTATGGTACTGATGAAAATAGCAGTGTAGATTACCCAGATTTTGTTCATCCCGTTGCAAAAGATGTGAATGATAGCACGGTAGATTTTGGAATATTAATATGTGGTAGTGGAAACGGTGTTTCTATGACAGCTAATAAGTACAAAAATGTACGTGCTGGTTTATGTTGGACTAAAGAAATAACAGAATTAACACGATTGCATAACAATGCAAATGTTATAAGTATTCCAGCTAGATTTACATCATTACCGCAAGCTATAGAAATGGTGAAAACATTTTTAGGAACCGAATTTGAAGGAGGTAGACATCAAAATAGAGTAGAAAAAATATCTATGTGTTAAAACTTTTTCTATGAGTGATATTTTGTTTCAAGTAAAAAGTTTTAATGAACTTTCTTTATCTGAATTATATAAGGTTTTGCGCTTACGTGCTGAGGTTTTTGTTGTAGAACAAGATTGTGTTTATCAAGATATTGATAATAAAGATCAAAAAGCGCTTCATGTTATTGGTTATAAAAATAATAATATTATTGCATATACTAGGATTTTTGACGCTGGTGATTATTTTGAAAAAGCAAGTATTGGCAGGGTTGTAGTATCAGAGACGGAAAGAAAATATGGTTATGGTCACGATCTGATAAAACAAAGTATAGTAACAATAAAAGACCAATATAGTAAAGAGGAGATTAAGATATCTGCTCAATGTTATCTTAAAAATTTTTATGAAAAGCATAATTTTAAACAAATAGGAGAAGAGTATTTAGAAGATGGTATTCCTCATATTGCTATGGTAAAATCATAAAAAAAACCAGTCTTAAGACTGGTTTCTTGTTTTAAAATAGAACTTTATTTATTCTAATATTTTATCATATTTTGTTTTATTTCCTAAAATTTCCTTACTTTTTTTAATCTCAGGATTATGTGTAATATAATAATCATATAAACCTTCTCGATATGTATAACGTTTTACAATTTCATCTGTAAGCAAGTTTTTTATTTCAGTTTTATAAATATCTAATCCTTTTTCTTTAGAAGTTTTTATAGTTGCAAGTAATGCATTATAACTTTCAGAGATATCGGTATCTAATTTTTCTTTTTTAGCAACTTGTAATGATTTTCTAAGCGATTTTTCTGTATCTGTTTCATAATTAAATCCACTTTTTTTGACAAAATTTTTAAAATCTTCGTAATCTTTATCTGTGAATTTAAAATTGCTAACATCTATATTTTGATGGTTATAGTAATATTTTGTTCCATAATCAAATATAGCATCTGACTGAAGTAATGATGTTGTAATATTACTAAACTTGGATGTTTCCATTTCTATGTCTGGTTGAATACCACCACCATCGTATACAGTCCTTCCGTTTTTTGTTTTAAACGCTTTAAAATCTTGTTCATTAATTCTTACAGCCTTGTTGTTTTCATCACGATTCCAATAATCTAAAGCTTGTATACACCTTCCACTTGGTGTGTAATAACGTGATATTGTTATTTTTAACTGTGTACCATAAGTTAATTTTTTAGGACGTTGTACTAATCCTTTTCCAAAACTTCTTGCACCTATAACAACTCCTCTATCTAAATCCTGTATGCTTCCTGCAACAATTTCGCTAGCAGAGGCACTTCTACCGTTTACTAAAACTACTAAAGGAATATCGGTGTCAATAGGTGTTTTTTTAGTGAAATACTCTTTATTATATTTCTTTACAACGGATTTAGTAGTTGTAATTAATTCTCCTTTTGGAACAAATATGTTGGTAACATTAATGGCTTCACTAAGTAATCCTCCTGGATTACCTCTAAGATCTAGAATTATTTTATTAGCACCTTTTGCTTTTAGGTCTTTTAATGCAGCTATAGTTTCTAATGATGCTTTGTTATTAAATTTTGATAAAACAATATATCCTGTATTATCATCAAGTAAAGTAGAAAATGGAACTGCTTTTACTTCGATTTCTTCGCGGCTTAGGATTGTGTTTTTTGTTTGATTTTGTCTTTTGTATGTAATTTCCACCTCGGTTCCGCTAGCGCCTTTAAGAAGCTCTCCTGCATCTTCTTCGAAATCTGACACAACGACATCACCGATCTTAATGATTTCATCTCCGGCTTTAAGACCAGCTTTATCAGCAGGATAATCTTTATAGGGTTCTACAATAATTATTTTGTCCTTTACCGTTTTTACAGAAGCTCCAATTCCAGTATATTCTCCAGCATTTCTAATTTTAGAAGCTTCCACATCTTGTTCATTCCAATATTTAGTATATGGATCAAGATCGTCTAACATCGCCTTAATCGCAGTATCCATAAGTTCTGCAGGATTTGTTTCATCCACATAATTCATGTTTAATTCTTTAAACATGGTAGTGAAAATTTCAATCTGTTTAGCAATTTCGAAAAAATCAGATTTAAAACTTACTGTTGATAGTAGTATAACAAGTGCAAGAGTAGGATAAAGAATTTTCTTTTTCATATTATGATCTTTATTACTAGTAATAATAGGTTGAAAATTATTGGTTTTCAATTTCTTTACTACTGAACTTTTGTAATATTTCTTTTATTTTAGATTCAACAATTATAGAATCCGGCATTTTATTGCCGGTATATAAAAACATAAAAGTAAAGTGATGGGTAGTGTTCTTGCCTACAAGATACTTATTTTTTCTATAATTTTCTCTTAATAAACGTTTAATACGATTACGATCCACTGCTTTTTTAAAATTTCGTTTACTAACGGAAACAGCTGCTTGAATTGGTAAGTTTTTTTCTGAAATAGATTTTCTATAAATAAGTCGAATAGGATATTTAGCAATTGATTTGCCTTCAGAAAAAAGGAGCTCTATTTCCTTTTTCCTTTTAAGTTTTTCATTTGTACTAAAAGTCGCTTTCATGAGGCAGTAAAAGTACAGATAAGATTTGAAATGAATATTTTATAAATAGAAAATCCGGTGCTAAACTAATAGTACCGGATTTAATATTAAAAATTTAAGTAATCTATTTTTTGATAAAAACGATTGCTTTTTGTTCAGAAGCAGAGTTTAATTGTAAAATATAATTGCCCTGAGCTAAATCACTAACATTAATTTGTTTATCATTATTTAGCACACCATCTTTTAATTGTTTTCCGTTAATACTGAAAACTTTATAGTCCAAGCGATTTTCTAAAAGTGAATTTTCTACTACTACATTTAATACATTATTAGCAGGATTAGGCCAAGCTAATATGCTAGAATCTAAAGGATCGGTATCATCTACAGAAAGTGTTGATGCCTCTATAGTTGCTTCATACATACCATTACCGTGAGTACCTATTAAAAGTTTATTGTTAGAAGGTTTATATGCTAAAGCACTCACAACAGCAAAACCAATTTGATTAGGAGCTTCAATTTCCCAGTCTTCATTTACTGGATCTGTTGAACTATATAATCCTCTAGCAGTACCAACAAAATATCTTATTTCACCACCTACTTCTGTAATTGCTGCTGAACGTATAGAGAAAGCATCTAAGTTTCTTTCTGCTACAGTCCAAGTAGGTCTGCTAGCAGTAGCATCTGTAGTTACAAATATATTCGTAACTCCATAGTTAGAATAAGTAACCATTGCGATATCATTATTACTAGGATGAATAGCAATACCACTAACCACACCAGAAGCACCAGTAGGTGTAACATTTCTTAAAGAAGATAAAGTTCTGTTTAAAGGATCGTTTAACTTAAATAAAGATCCTGAGTCTAAACCTATTAATAAATAACTATCTGTAGTGTAAGCTCCTGAACTAGCTCCCATTTGTCTAATATTTTCTCCAGATCGTACTGCACCTAAATTCGTCCAAGTAGCAGATGTAACTGCACTAGAAGCATCAGTTCTGTATAAAACATCTCTACCAGCGTAGTATAGCGCATTATTATTACTTGGATCCATATAAAAATAGGTAACGAACTGACTACCAGATCCAGTAGGAGTTATTTCTCCTCCATCAGGACAATCTCTAAATATTCTACCATTCTGAACGCCTAAAAAGAAGGGAACACATGCATTATCTCTAGAGATAGCTACGGCAACACCATCTCCACCAAATTGAGAAGACATTGTTGTAAGATCCGGACTACTTGCAAATCCTCCAGCTGTAGTACCATTATCCTGGGCACCACCAATTACAATATTAGAAGTAGCTTCAGGATCTGTAGCTACATGGTAATATTGATAGGTTTGATAATTATTATTTAGACTTGTCCAAGCTACGACTGCTGGTGTTGCGTCTGCTCTATGTATACCCCCATCAGTTCCGCTAAATAGGATATCTGGGTTATTAGGATCAAACTCTAAAGCGTGAATATCTGGATGATGCGAATCACCACCACCAAGATTGTATAAACCATAACTTTGATTACTAATATACCCTCCAATTCTTACAAACATAGGGTCTGTAGTAATATCCTCTATTTTGTAGGCATTGGTTCCACCAATAACAACAAAATTTTCATTATCAGGTTTTACATTTACAACAAGATCATATCCTCCTTGTATTGCAATTGGATCATTTCCTGCAAGATCAGCTACAGTATCAGGGTTTCCTGGATCTGGATCTGGTTCATCAGGCATTGTACTAGTTCTATCCACCCAGCTATCAGAGCTGTCATTCCATTGCCATAGACCTGCTTCAAACGCTCCACTAGAAGAATGAAATGCATAAACAACATCTTCATTTGATGGTGCTACTGCTAATACTATTCTTCCGTTTGATCCAAAACCAGGAGCAGTGTTAGATCCTATTCTTGCGTAAGAACCAACACCTGTTGGTGATTGCCAGACTCCATTAGCTGTAGCAGAATTCCCAGAAAATGCAGCATACACAATCCCCGTACTAGTAATTGCTAAATCAGAAAAGAAATTTCCACCAGAGTCTAATTCAACAGTCCAAGTACTACCATCAAATCTTCTAATTGCTCCACCAGCACCAGCATATAGATCACCGGTAATCGGGTGTACAGCAATTTTATACATAAAATCAAAAGGAGAATCACTTTCTTCCTGAACAGAAGCGGTGCTTGGTAATTGATTCCAAGTTAAACCACTATCAGTGGATTGCCATATTCCTTGACCTAAAAAAGTAGCACCAGAAGCAGAAGCAGAATTACCTTGACTTTCTCCGGTTCCATAGTACCAAATATTTTCAAAACCACTTCTAGGATCTTGAGCTATTGTAGTTACATTATGAATTTCATTATTAGATGAAACTTTAGTCCAACTTGTTCCTCCATCCGTAGTTCTAAAAACTCCACTACTTACTCCTCCAGCAATTATAGTGTTACTTGTAGCATCCGTTCTATCAATTACCAAAGAACGTGTTCTACCACCTAAATTAGAAGGTCCTCTAGATATAAAGGTTGCGTTACTTGCTTGTTTAGCATTTTTAGAAAGTGACTTAGACATCATGTCTCTAGCAAAAAGAGCTTCTTTTTGTTTTTCATCTTGTGGAATTTTACCTGTACTAGGGTTCACCTGAAGATTAAATTCATGTTTCCATCTTTCTTCTGTAAAACGACGACGTTCTTCCATCGTCTTTTTTTTCTTTTTTTCTTTTTTAAGAGGAACAAATTCTTTTTTAGCCAGATTTTTGATGTCTTCTTCTTTATTAAAATAAGCAACAAGGACAACAAGAGAAATCAAAACTACCGAAATAGATATAAGTAATTTTCCTTTTTTCATACGTAATAATTTAATTATACTAACAATCTTTCTTTAAATAATATTTTTTAATACTTATATATAACAGTTAAGTAATCTAAAACCCTAAAAAATCATAATAAAATATTAAAGAAGCCAAAAATAAGGGCTTTTTTAACAAAAAAACAATGATCTCATTTATTTAACACTAAATGAATTAGAATCATATTCAAAAAAAAAGACCCTTTATAAACATAATTATATAAGGGTCTTTATAATATTTTAGAGAATTATTATTTATTGAGAGAAACTATTATTATTACTATTGATATCAGCCATTTGTTTAGTAATGTCAATTTCAATTGATTTTATATTAGATTTAGGTTTAGATATTTCCAGTGAATAGTTCGGATGGGTCCAAGTCCAATCAGATAAAATTGTACGATTCATCTCAGGAAATGGATTAGTTTTATTTTTTCTCATCATTCTTAGTGGGATATAGAAGGATTCTTTAGTTCCATCTATATACTCTATATATAAATCAACAGGCATTGGCATTAGTCCAATACGCTCTAATGTAATTGAAGTAGTATTTCCTTTTTCTGAAACTTCTTTTATTCCATAGTCAACTGTATTTGTAGTTTGAGTCCAATCTGTAAGATACCAATCTAGTTGTATCCCTGATACTTTTTCTGCTATTCGTTTAAAATCATTAGGTGTAGGGTGCTTAAATTTCCATTCATCAAAATATCTATGGATTGTTTTTGATAAATTTTCTTCTCCTATTATATAGCCAAGTTGTGCCATAAAAACAGCTCCTTTGGCATATGCAGAAGCTCCGTATGCTCCATTTCTAGTATATCGGTCAGCGTGTGTGGACTGAGGTTGTTCTATACCAGAAGTAGCCAATTGAAAATATCCTCGATACATTCCTGTCATTGGATTATTCTTGTTTTGTTCCATTACTTTATCCATTGCTAATGTAGAAATGTAACTTGTAAAACCTTCGTCCATCCATTCATGTTTCGCTTCATTTGTAGCTAATATGTGTTGAAACCAAGCATGGGCCATTTCGTGAGCTGTAACTCCTACCAGACTTCCATAACTCCTACCACCTGTAATTAAAGTACACATTGCGTATTCCATTCCACCATCTCCTCCTTGAATAATGGAATATTGGTCATATGGATATTTTCCAATTGTAGCACTGAAATATTTCATTAAGTCTACAGATTTGGGCTGTAATTTTTTCCAATTTTCTAGATACTCTTCTTTGTTTTTGTATAAAAAATGAAGTACCGGTCCGTCAGGAACCTGAACTACATCATGAATATATTCTGGATCTGCAGCCCAGGTAAAATCATGTACATTAGGAGCTATAAAGTGCCAAGAAAGTTTTTTTCCTTTACGTTTTACTTTAGTTCCTGATTTTTCATAACCATATCCTATTTCTTGCGGGTTTTGTAAATATCCAGATCCTCCTAAAATGTAATTTTTATCTATGTTTATAGTAACATCAAAGTTACCCCATACCCCGTGAAATTCTCTAGCTATATAAGGATCTGCGTGCCAGCCTTCAAAATCATACTCAGCCATTTTAGGATACCATTGAGTCATTGATAATGCTACACCCTCACTACTGTTGCGTCCTGAACGGCGTATTTGATTTGGAACTTGCCCATCAAAATTCATTGAAAAAGTAACTTTTTTTCCAGGAGCAATAGGTTCGTTGAGTTGTACTTCTAGGACAGTTCCAGCTATTTCATAGGTTACTTCTTTTCCGTTTTGTTTTAAAGAAGATACTTTTAAGTATCCTATTTCTTCTGGAGTAAGTTTACTAATTCTGTCCATTACTCTAGGATCTGGATCCTCAATATTTCTAGAGCGCACATCCATCTCACTTCCCGGTTGGAATGCATTGAAATAAAGATGATAAAAGACTTGATATAATGAATCAGGAGAATTATTTGTATATACAAGTTCTTGTGTTCCTTTATACTGGAAATTTTCTACATTCATATCCACGTTCATTTTGTAATCAACGTGTTGTTGCCAATAACTTATATTATTTTGTGCCGAAACACCTAAAACGGATACTAAGAATCCAATTGAAATTATTTTAGAGATCATTTTGTTTTATTTTGATAGTTTTTCGGCCAAAATCAAAGCATTATATAAATTTACCATTTTTCCAGATTTAGATAATTCTGTAAATTTATTAGATTTAGTTTCATCATCTCCTACTATTACGGTGGCAGTTGTACTTAATCCACTATCCATTAATATTTGTTTTACTTGAGAAGCTTTTAATTTTGGATAATAAGATCTAATAAGAGCTGCAACACCAGAAACTGCAGGTGCAGCCATAGATGTTCCTTGTAGATATTCATAAGTATTAGATGGAGTTGTGGCCCATATTTTAACTCCAGGTGCAAATGCATCTACATTGTTTTTTCCATAATTAGAGAAATTCGCTACAAGATTAGATCCGTATTCATAATTTAAAGCTCCTATTGTAATAAAATTATTAGAAATTTCGGACGAATTATCAATCTGATCATTTGGATATACAGGTTTTTGATCTAAATCCAACCCTTCATTCCCAGCAGCATTAACAATCAACACATCATTTTCCCCAGCATATTTAATAGCATCTCTAACCCATTCTGGGTGTGTAGAATAGTATTTTCCAAAACTTGTATTAATAACTTTAGCTCCATTGTCTACAGCATATCGAATCGCTAAAGCAATATCTTTATCATATTCATCACCGTTAGGAACTGCCCTTATCGCCATTATTTCTACATTTTTGGCGATACCATTAACTCCTTTTCCATTATTTCGTTCAGAAGCTATAATTCCGGAGACATGAGTTCCGTGTTTTATCCCTTCTTTATCGGGATTAGGCCCCATAACATTATTATTTCCATAATTAGTATCAGTTATGTCATCTACATTATCACCAACTTTAGTTCTACCATCAAAATCTACATTGATATGATAGTTTAGTTGTTCTGTAAAATAATCCACACCATCACTTAGGTTTTCGATAAAATCTGGTATGGTATCTCCTTCTTCTAAAAACCCAAACATATGAGAAAGTAAAGCAATGTGTTGTTCCATTTCTGGCGTGTCAGCTTTTACAGCAAGTAGCTCCTGTTGCGAATAATTTTCTTTACCAATTGCCTCGCTAATCTTTTTATGAGAAGGTTTTACTTGTTGTAAAATTTGTTCGTATTGATTTTTACTACCAAGGGCTTGTTGATATTCTTTTTCTAAATCAGCTTTAGCCTCTATATACATTTGATATTCTTCTTTGTCAGAAGAAGCAACAGAAGCTAAATTTTTCCCTTCATATTTTGGTTTTAATTTTTTTACGATTCTGGTATATTCAAGATTCTCATTTTCAGAATCTCCTAAGAAATTCCAACCGTGGATATCATCAATATATCCGTTTTGATCATCGTCTTTTCCATTATTTTTGATTTCCTTAGGATTAGTCCAGATTACATCATCTAAGTCTTCGTGTTCAATGTCAACACCACTATCGATAACTCCAACGATAACCGTTTGACCAACTTTATTTTTGATTAGTTCATTATATGCCCTGTTAACACTCATTCCAGGTATTGTGTCTTTTATTAAATCAGTAGCATTCCAATTTTTTAATTGAGTTTCGGTTAATACTATATTTTTTAATGGAATAGAATCAATATTTTCTATAGGAGTGGACACTATAGCTGGAGTTCCACAACTACTTAATATAATTGATGATGTTATTGAAGCAATTAGTAATTTATTTGACTTGGGAATCATAGAATTTTTAATTAAATATTTCATTACAAGTAAAAGTTTCTTTGTATCGTACACCTTTATCGGTTTGTTGTACAGTAATTATTTCATTATGTGCATCGTGTTCCATAAACAAATACCAATTATTTAAGGCCGCATTTTCCAAAAATAATTTTTTCTCCGGTAATGTTAATAATGGTCTAGTATCATACCCCATAACATAAGGTAATGGAATGTGACCAGCTGTAGGCAATAAGTCTGCCATAAACACAATTGTTTTTTCTTTATATTTTATGTGCGGGATCATTTGTTTTTCTGTGTGACCATCTACAAATAATACGCCAAACCCTAATTCAGTGTTTTTTTGGAATGTTTCTCCTGTTCTAGAAATAAAATGAAGGTGTCCACTTTCTTGAATAGGAAGAATATTTTCTTTTAAGAAAGAAGCTTTTTCTCTGGCATTAGGTTCTGTAGCCCAACTCCAGTGATTTTCATTACTCCATACTTTAGCATTTTTAAATGCTAATTCATAACCAGTTTTATTTTTATTCCATTGTACCACACCTCCGCAATGATCAAAATGTAAATGGGTAATAAAAATATCTGTAATATCATCTCTATTGAATCCTTTTTCTTTTAGAGATTTATCTAAATTATCATCTCCCCAAAGAGAATAATATCCAAAAAATTTGTCTGATTGTTTATCTCCCATTCCAGAATCAATGAGAATTAGTCGATCTCCATCTTCAATTAACAGGCATCTTGCTGCAATATCGATTAGATTATTAGAATCGGCTGGATTTGTTTTGTTCCACAGGACTTTTGGAACAACGCCAAACATGGCACCCCCATCAAGTTTAAAGTTTCCTGCTTTTACAGCATGTAATTTCATAATTGGTATAAAAATCTTTGCAAAATAGAAAAAATGCTAAGGATCAGGATTTAATTTGTAGACTTTTTAACAATATTTCATAAGAATCAATCCAAAAATTCTACAATAAAACTCAGAAAACATTGTCTTTATTAAATATCTTTTACTTTTTGAACATCTTCAAAAAGGTTAGCGATTAATTTTTAGCTGTTTCTTTTGTTCTTATTCCTACCTGAACGAGAATTAAATTAGAACCAAAGAAATCGATTACTTTCATAGCTTCATATGCATTGTTCTTTAGATTGAAAGAAAATATAAGTATAGTCTTAAATTTGTTATCCAAAAGTTCATTCAATATAGTTAGGACTAAAAAAATTAAGGTCAGAATATACTGTTAACTTTCTGAAGTATAAAATTGATGAGAGATATGTATTTCTAAAAAAAATCCCATATTTTGCTAATTATTATAATTATGATAAAAGCATGGTAGAACTAGCAGGTATAATCATCTTAGGAATTTTGGCACAATGGGTGGCTTGGAAATTTAAAATCCCGGCAATTTTACCTCTTATCTTAATTGGGCTTTTGGTGGGACCGATTGCAACGCTATATACTGGAGATGGCACTAAATTAATTCAACCTATTTATAATGGAATAGAAGGTTTGTTTCCTGGAGAGAGTTTATTTTATTTTGTTTCTTTAGCTATAAGCATTATTCTCTTTGAAGGTGGTTTAACTCTAAGAAGAGATGAAATCCTAAATGTTGGCCCGGTAATTCTTAAATTAATCACTGTAGCCGTTGTAGTAACTTTTTTTGGAGCTGGATTGGCAGCTCATTTTATTTTTGGTTTAAGTTGGCCAATATCATTTTTGTTCTCTTCTTTAATTATTGTAACGGGTCCCACAGTAATAACCCCTATTTTAAGGAACATACCATTAAAAAAGGATATTTCTGCTGTATTAAAGTGGGAAGGAATTCTTATTGATCCAATTGGAGCGTTGGTGGCTGTTTTAGTTTTTGAATTTATAAGTGTTGGAGAAGGAGAGGCATTTACAAAAAAAGCTTTTATAGAGTTCGGTAAAATAGTTTTATTTGGTTTTACTTTTGGTTTCACCTTTGCTTATGGTTTGGCTTTTGGAATTAAGAAAAAAATAATTCCACATTATTTATTAAATGTTTTCACCCTTGCTGTAGTGTTAGGGGTTTTCGTATTATCAGATGTGTTTGCACACGAATCAGGTTTATTGTCTGTAGTGGTAATGGGTATGGTATTAGGTAATATTAACCTTCCTAACTTTGAAGAGTTATTATATTTTAAGGAATCATTGAGTGTTTTACTAATTTCGATATTATTTATTCTTCTTTCGGCTAATATTAATATTGAAGAACTACAATTAATATTCAATTGGAATGCTATTTTACTTTTTGCAGCAGTTGTTTTTATTGTCAGGCCATTAGGTGTTTTTCTTAGTTCAATTAATTCGGGACTAAAGATTAACGAAAAGTTATTTATTAGCTGGGTTGGGCCAAGAGGAATTGTAGCGGCAGGTATTGCCTCCTTATTTGGTCTAAAACTTGCTAAAAATGGAGTGCCTGAGGCAGAGTATATTACACCATTAGTTTTTATGATAGTGCTGGGAACAGTTCTTTTAAATGCAACAACGGCAAGATTGTTTGCTAAAGTTGCAGGTGTATTTCTTACAAAATCTGAAGGGATTTTAATTATCGGAGCATCAAAAGTTTCACGATTAATAGCCACATATCTTAAGAGTAATCAAAGACATGTAGTATTAGTTGATAGTAATCGAGAAAATATTAAAAAGGCCAAAACTTTAGGTTTAGATGCATTAGAAGGAAGTATTTATAATGATCAATTAAAGAACAATATAGAATTAAATGATATTGGGTTTTTAATGGCACTAACAGGAAATAGTGATATTAATAAGTTTGCTATTAATCAATTTAGAGATCAATTTGGAGAAAATGGATCTTTTAGACTAGTTAGTTCTGAGGAAATGAATGATCCGGAAAATAATCCTAATGAAGGTTTATTTTCTCATACAGATGATTATGATAAGCTAATGAACTTAGCCGAAAAATATCCAGGTATCCAAGAAATTAATATTGATGATAAATCGCATTATGATTCATTAATCAATTTAATTAAACAAGATGAAGATATTATTCCTTTGTTTATCAAAGATTCCACGAATACAATCAGAATTATATCAGCATACAGCGAAAAGATGGAGGAAATTAATGGGGATAGTTTTTTAGTTTATATAGGAAAACCTATTGACGTAGAAGAAATAAGTTTACTCGATGAAAAGTAAGAATTTTCGCCAAACAACGCAAATTTAACAGAAATTTTTGTTAATAATAAATTAATACTCTATATTCGGCTTTTTAAAATTTAATTTTTAAAACCCAAATTATGAAAAAACTTATGTTTGTTGCCGTTTTTGGAATGGCCTTAGGATTAACTTCTTGTGGAGAAGATGATGTAGTAGATTTTGCTTGTGATGCAGCTAGAGATAGTTTGCGTGCTACGGTACAAGTTTCTATTGATGCCTATGAAGCTAATACATCTTCTACATCTTTATGTGAAGCTGCTAGAACTGCAATCGAATCTTATAAAAGTAACGAATGTGGAGATGATGCTTTCGATGGAATTTTAGCTGATCTACCAGATTGTTCTACTCTAGATAATGACTAGTATTGAAAGAGTTATAATAAAAAAAAGAGGCTATTAAGCCTCTTTTTTTATTACTTGTTATTTATTGTTTTCTTTTATTAGATATACATAAACCGGAAAGTGATCACTATATCCTCCAGTATATGCTCCATTTGCAAAACTTCGATATGGATATCCTTTATACCTGCCTCTTGGATTAGCTAAATAGTTTTTATTATAAACTCCTGCTTTGTAGTATTTGTAAGAACTATAATCTTTATCAAGTAATCCTTTAGATATAATAATTTGATCAAATAAATTCCAACTATCTCTCCAAGCAAGAGATCCTATTCCCTTTTTAGACATGTTATACATTGGATTGTATAACTCTTTTAGTTTTACATCTTCTTTTTCGGCTTTAGCTCCTAATACTTTTTTTACACTAGAGTTATCAGGATCATCATTAAGATCTCCCATTGTTATAATTTTAGCATATGGATCTATGTCAAAAAGTGAATCAATAATCTTTTTATTTAGTTCAGCTGCTTTTTCTCTTTTGCGTCGACTTCTAGCTTCACCTCCACTTCTAGATGGCCAGTGATTCACAATAACATGTACTAAATCTCCGTCTAAGTATCCACTAACTAATAATTGATCTCTTGTATATACTCTTTTAGTAGGGTCATTTGTATTATAGATTAATAACTCGTGTTTACTGGTATTGATTGGTCTAAATAGTGCTTTTTGATATAATAAGGCAACATCTATACCTCTTCGATCTGGCGAGTCAAACTGAACAATACCGTAATCCTTTGGTAAAAGGACAGGCTCATTAGCTAAGTCTTCCAATACTTTTCTGTTTTCTATTTCTGCAACTCCTATAATTGCAGGAGCATTTTTTGTTACATCAGCACCTATTTCAGAAATTACTTTAGCCATATTTTTTAGCTTATCTTTATAGATGTCTTCAGTCCAATGATCTTTTCCATTAGGTGTCCTATCATCGTCATAAGTAATAGGATCATCTTCTGTATCAAACAGATTTTCAACATTATAAAAAGCAATTGTATTAACTTTGTACGTTTTCTTTTCTTGAGAAATAATAACAAGCAAAGGACATAATAAGAATGTTATGGTAAGCAAATATTTTAATTTCATTATCTAATTGATTATTAACTTATTGTAAAATGTAATCCAAATTTTGAGCCAAAATTAGCTTTTCTATTTAAAACATGTACTTTTGCGCGGCGGAAATGTTAATTTTTTAACTAAAACAACTATTAATGAAAGTGTCACAACTCAAAAAGAATTTATTCTTTTTAATGATTTTTTTAAGTTCTGTTGGGATGTCTTATGGACAACAAACGGGGCTGAAGGGTAAAATTGTTGACGCATCTTCAAATGAAAACCTTTCAGAAGTGTTGGTTACTATTGAAGAAACAGAGGTTTCTACAACAACTAATATTTTAGGGGAGTTTGATTTTGGGAATGTCCAACTACCTTTGGGAGAACAAATTGCTGTTTTATCCAAAAATGGATATATCACAAAGCGTTATCCAATTGTTATCAATGAAGGAAGTGTATTAGATCTAAAAACTATTGATCTAGACTATGATGTAAATCAAGAACAAATCCAAATAGGTACCATTAGCCTTACGGATAATGAACTAGATGAAGGTGATGATGATGCATCTTCAAATGTAT